>CAZNNH010000031.1:35982-45031 GCA_964574335.1 uncultured Acidobacteriota bacterium
AAGGCGCCCTAGTCCTGGGGCCGAATACCCTCCAGGAAGATCCTCATGGCGTCCTGCAGATACGCCGAGTCGATGTCCTCCGGGATCCCCGTGGTGTCGAAGCTTCGGAGGAAGTGGCCCGAGTCCTGGAACCAGTGATGGGCGATGCCGATGAAGACCATCAGCGCGAAGCGCGCGTCGATGTCGCGCCGGAGCCGCCCCTCTTCTTGGCCCTGCTTGAGCTTGGCAACGGCCGCCGCCATCAGCTCGCGATCCATCTCGGCGCACTCCGGGTCCTGCTCCAGGAAGATCCAGGCCAGGATCCGGACCAGTTGGGGGTTCTCCTTGAGGAAGCCGAAGTAGTACTTCATCGAGTCCTCGAGGAGCTGTGGTGAGGGAGGGAAGTCCTCGAGCATCCGAAGCTGCCCTTCCGCGTAGGCCGAGAAGCGCCGCATCTTGACCTCGCGCCAGAGCCCTCCCTTGGAGCCGAAGTGGTGGTGGATCAGGCTCTTGGTCACGCCGGCCCGGTTCGCGATCTCGCTGAGGGGGGTGTTGCCGAAGCCCTTGGCGACGAAGACTTCCTCGGCGGCCTCCAGGATGGCGGCTCGGGTGGCGTCGGGGTCTCGCGTCATGAACAGCGCCTCATAATAGACCGGTCGGCCAGTCAATATGGCATGGGCGGATCTTGGCCGTCAAGGTCGACCTGACGGCATCGAGCCCTCGACACCCGGCGAAAGGAGGGCACGCGCGACTGACAGCCGGCCTCCGCTTGCGGCCCAGGGCGTCGCCCGCTACGCTGCGGCGAACTGCTTCGAAGGCCCTTGGAACGATGACCGCCGGGTCCCGGATCCTGTTCCTGCGCGACTGCTACGAGGCCGACAACCGCGAGTCGGCGGTCTTCGACCTGAGCTCCGAGACGGTCCGCCACCTCCAGGTCCCGCTGATGGGGGGTGAGTTCCTTTGCGGGGCCATCGACCGCATCCCCATCGACCGCCAGGCCGCCCTCGCCGCCCAGGCCGAGCTCCAGCTCAAGCAGGCGGAGAAGCGCCTGGTCCTGGGGGCCTTCGTCCTGGCGGGCTGGCTCCCGCCACCACGCGTCGGCGCCAGGCGCCGTCGTCTGCTGGCGCCCCTGCTGCTGTTGCCCGCCACCATCGAGGACGCGGAGCCCTATGCCTTCGTGCGGGCCGACCCCGACCAGGCCCGGCTCAACAGCCGGGTCCTGGCCGCGCTCGAGGACGCCGAGGCCGATGCCGCGCTGGACGAGCTCGCCGAGCGGCTCCCGGGGCTGCCCCTTCCCAAGGAGCGCGGCGACGAGCTGGGATGGGCGCTCCTCGAGGTGTTCCCGAGCCTGGACGTCTCGCCGCTGTCGCGCTACCCGGAGACGCTGGATCGGGACGCCCTGCTGGCAGCCATCCCCGCCGAGGGGCCGATCCGGGTGCTCCCCGCCGTGGCGCTCTTGCTGGCGCCGGTCTCGCCCGACACCCGTCACGTGCTGGCCGAGCTGGCCACGCTGGCTGGCAAGGGCCACTTCTCCGCGCCCCTGTCCCGGCTCATCGCGCCGGGACGGGAGCCCCCGAGAAGGCCGGAGCCGATCCGGCTGCAGGCCCCGACCACGCTCTCCGGAGCCCAGAGAAGGGTGCTGCAGAGCTGTGCGTCGTCGCCGCTGTCGCTGATCATCGGGCCCCCGGGCACCGGCAAGACCCACACAGTGGCGGCGGCGGCGTTGGACCACGCGCTGCGAGGCCAGTCGGTGCTGGTGGCGGCGCGCACCGAGCAGGCGGTGGACGTTCTCGAGGCCAAGCTCTCGGAGCTGTCGGGAAAAGACCTGCTGATGCGGGGTGGGCGCGGCGAGCCGGCCGGACGCCCCGCCGACACGGTGGACCGCCTCCTGCAAGGACTGGAATCCACCGCCGAAGAGGACGCTGAGGCCGCCGTCCGGGAGCGGCACGCCGCGACCACCGCCCTGGAGCGGCAGACGGAGCGTCTGGCCCGGGCCCTGGAGCGACGGGCGCGGCGCGAAGAGCGCTGGGGGTTGCTCCAGGTGGCGGCGGAAAGGCCGGGGTGGGCCGGCTTCTTCGCTCGCCACCGCCTGCGTCTGGCCGAGTGGAGGCTCTCGAGGCGGCCGCCATACTGGGACCAGATGGAGACGTACCAGGCCCTGCTGGAGAGCCTCGGCCGCGCCCGGGCCGCCGAGCTGGCGGCGCGGGTCCGCTTCTACAGGCAGCGGGCCCTGGAGGAGCGGCGCGCCGACCTGGTGGCGCTGGGCCGGGCGCTGCGCTCCCGCACCAAGCGCCGGCTTCACCAGTACTTCGAAGCCGTCGACCGACGCACGCTGCTGGGCGTCTTCCCGATCTGGCTCACCACCATCGCCGACGTCGGGGAGCTGCTGCCGTTCCAGGCCGAGCTGTTCGACCTGGCCATCGTCGACGAGGCCACCCAGTGTGATCCCGCCAGCGTCCTGCCGGTGCTGCAGCGGGCCCGGCGGGCGGCCGTGACCGGCGACCCGAAGCAGCTCCGGCACGTCTCGTTTCTGTCGGACGCGCGTCTTCATCGGATCGCCGAGCGCCACCAGGTCCTTCCGGAGACCCGGGACGAGCTGCACTACCGCAACCGCAGCGCCCTCGACCTGGCCAGCGCGGCGATCGGCTCCCAGCGTCAGGCGGCGATGCTGGACGAGCACTTCCGGTCCCTGCCGCCGCTGATCGCCTTCTCCAACCGGCACTTCTACGAGGGCCGGCTCAAGGTGATGACCCAGCGGCCGGAGACGGTGAGGCGCCCGTGCCTCGACCTGCGCCAGGTCAAGGGCCGCCGTCGCGACAACGGCGTCAACCACGAGGAGGCCGAGGCCGTAATCGCCGAGCTGGCAGCGCTTGTCTCGGCCGAAGCGGCGCTCGAAGGGAGCGTGGCCCAGACCATCGGCGTCCTGTCGCCGTTTCGCGAGCAGGTGGACCACATCGCCTCGCTGGCGGCCAAGCGGCTGGCCGGCCCGGCGCTGCTCGCCCATCAGGTGCGCATCGCCACCCCCTACGGGTTTCAGGGGGAAGAGCGGGACGTGATGCTGCTCTCGCTGGCGGTCGATGACTCGTCGCCGGCGGGCTCCTTCCGCTTCCTGGCCCGCGACGACGTCTTCAACGTGTCCGTCACCCGAGCCCGCCACCGTCAGGTGGTCTTCTGCTCCCTGCGCGAGGCGCGAAAGGCGCCCGGCTGGCTCGGCCTCTACCTCGAGGACGTCGCCGGCGTCCCGACCACGCGCCACGCCGGACCGGGCGACGCCGATGCGTTTGCTGAAGAGGTCGCCGCAGCCCTCACCGCCGAGTCCTGCCGGTGCTTCGTGGCCTTCCCGGTGGCGGGAGCCGAGATCGATCTGGTCGTGGAGCGCGGCGGGAGAAGCCTCGGGATCGACCTGGTGGGGGCGCCGGGGCGCTTCCACCAGGCGTTTCGCCTGGAGCGCTACCGCACCCTGAAGCGAGCCGGCCTCCGCCTCTTCCCCCTCTCGCTGTCGGCCTGGCGCCGGGACCGTTCCGGCTGTGTCGCGGCCGTGCTCCGGTGGCTGGGGTCGGTCAGGCGAGGTTGACGGCAGGCGTCGGCCGCCACCGCCGCTGTTTCCTTGACAGGGGTCGGCCGCCCGCCTAGGCTTGCTCTCCGACCGAACCGCCTCGGGACGCCCACCGGCCCGAGCGCGCCGTGAGCCCCCGAGGAGAGCCCATGAACCTGCACTGGGTCGACATCACCGTCCTGCTGGTCTACTTCGCTGCCATGATCGGCATCGGCGTGGCCGTGGTGCGCCGCGCCTCCAAGGACATCTCGTCCTACTTCCTGGCCGGCCACACCATCCCGTGGTACGTGCTCGGCATGTCCAACGCCTCGGCGATGTTCGACATCACCGGGACCATGTGGCTGGTCTACAACATCTTCGTCTATGGGATGAAGGGGATCTGGCTGCCCTGGCTGTGGCCGACCTTCAACCAGATCTTCCTGATGGTCTACCTGTCGGTCTGGATCCGGCGCTCCAACGTGCTGACCGGCGCCGAGTGGATGACGGTGCGGTTCGGGAAGGGGCTCGGCGCCGAGTTGTCGCGGATGATCGTGGTGGTCTTCGCGCTGATCAGCGTGGTCGGCTTCATTGCCTACGACTTCCAGGGGATGGGCAAGTTCACCAAGGTCTTCTTCCCCTGGGACTGGTCGCCCAACACCTACGGCGCCGTCATCATGGCGGTCACCGCCACCTACGTGCTGCTGGGCGGCATGATCAGCGTGGTGCTCACCGATCTCGCCCAGTTCGTGATCATGGCGTTGTGCTCCCTGTTCATCGCGGTCATCGCCATGGGGCGGGTCACCCCCGAGATACTGGAGAAGGTGGTCCCGCAGGGCTGGCTGGGGGTGTGGCCAACGGCGTCGCTGAACCTCGACTGGTCCAGCCTGATCCCCACCCTGGAGGGCAACATCGCCCGGGACGGCTACGGCTTCTTCGCCTTCTTCTTCGTGGCCATGCTCTTCAAGGGGGTGCTGGTCTCGGCGGCCGGTCCGGCCCCCAACTACGACATGCAGCGGATCCTGGCCGCCAAGACGCCGCGCGAGTCGGCGCTGATGAGCGCGGTGGTCTCGGCGGCGCTGATGCCCCGGTGGTGGATGATCGGCGGCATCACGGTGCTGGCCCTGGTCGGTCTGGGCCCCCAGTTCGCCACCATGCCGGCGGCCGACTTCGAGATGGTGCTGCCCTGGGTGATCCAGGAGTACATCCCGGTGGGCCTGCTCGGCCTGCTGCTGGCCGGTCTGCTCTCCGCCTTCATGTCCACCTTCAGCGCCACCCTGAACGCCGGCGGCGCCTACCTGGTCAACGACCTCTACAAGCGCTACATCAAGACCGACGCCACGCCCCGGCACTACGTCTGGGCCGGCTGGATCGCCCAGATCATGATCCTCGCCCTGGGCGTCTTCTTCGGGACGATGGCGACCTCGATCAACCAGGTCACGCTCTGGATCGTCAGCGCGCTGTGGGGCGGCTACACCGCCCCCAACATCCTCAAGTGGCACTGGTACCGGTTCAACGGCCACGGCTACTTCTGGGGGATGCTGGGAGGCCTCTTGTCGGCGGCGCCGTTCACGATCCCGCAGGTCGCGGAGGCGCTGATGCCGAACGTGGCCCCGGACCTGCGCCCGTTCTGGGGCTTCCCGTTTATCGTGGTGATCTCGCTGGTCTTCTGTGTGGTCGGCTCGCTGCTCACCAAGCCGGAGCCGGAGGAGGATCTGAAGCGCTTCTACAAGCGCACCCGGCCGTGGGGCCTCTGGGGCCCGATCCGCGACAAGGTGTTGGCCGAGGACCCGAGCTTCCAGCCCAACCGCGGCTTCTGGCGCGACGCGGTCAACGTCGTGGTGGCCATGGCGGCCCAGATGACGCTGGTGACGATCCCCCTCTACATGGTGCTCTGGCACATGAAGGGCCTGTGGATCTCGGTGCTGATCCTGCTGGTGACGGCGTTCATCCTGAAGCTCAACTGGTACGACAAGCTGGCCAGCGAGTCCGACTGGCAGGCTACGGAAGCCCAGTGATGCGCCCATGGAGCCTCGTCGTCGGGCTATCGCTGGCGCTATCCGGATCGGCCCGGGCCGGCGACGGCATCGAGCGGCTGTTCAACGGCAAAGACCTGACCGGCTGGGAGCACGTCGGGGCAGGTGGCTTCGTGGTCGCGGACGGCCAGCTCGAGACGGTGGGCGGCATGGGGCACCTGTGGTACACGGCGAAGAAGCTGAAGGACGTCGCCCTCAAGGTCGTCTACAAGACTGAGAAGGAGACGACCAACTCGGGTGTCTTCATCCGGCTCCCCGAGCCGCCGATGGATCCGGCGCGGCTGGCCAGCGACGGCTACGAGGTCCAGATCGACGATTCCGGGGCCGACGACCGTGTCACCGGCACCCTGGTCACGCTCACCACGGCCAAGGCCCGGCCCGGCAAGCCCGGCGAGTGGAACCAGATGGTCATCACCCTCGACGGCGACCGCACCATCGTCGAGGTCAACGGCCAGGTGGTGACGGACTACACCGAGGGCGATCCTGTGCTTCCCCGACAGTCGGAGACCGATCCGGCTCGCGGCCACCGACCCACCGAAGGCTACATCGCGCTCCAGAACCGCGGCGAAGGCCACACCGTGCTGTTCAAGGAAGTCAGCATCACGCCGCTGCGGTAGGGCTCAGCGGCTGCTGGGGAGCTGCTTGAAGAAGTCGTTGCCCTTGTCGTCGACCAGGATGAAGGCCGGGAAGTCCTCGACCTCGATCTGGTAGATCGCCTCCATCCCCAGCTCCGGGTACTCCAGAAGCTCCACCTTCTTGATGTTCTCCTTGGCCAGCACCGCCGCCGGTCCGCCGATCGAGCCGAGGTAGAAGCCGCCGTGCTTCCGGCAGGCGTCGGTCACCTGCTGGCTGCGGTTGCCCTTGGCGATCATCACCATCGACCCGCCATGGGACTGGAACAGGTCGACGTAGGGGTCCATGCGGCCGGCGGTGGTGGGACCGAACGAGCCGGAGGCCAGGCCTTCCGGGGTCTTGGCCGGGCCCGCGTAGTAGACGGGGTGGTCCTTCAGGTACTGGGGCATCGGCTCGCCACGGTCCAGCCGCTCCTTGATCCTGGCGTGGGCGATGTCGCGCGCCACCACGATGGTCCCGGTGAGCGACAGCTCGGTGGCCACCGGGTGCTTGCCGAGCTCGGCCAGGACCTCCGCCATCGGCCGGTTCAGGTCGATCTGCACCTTGGCCTTGTGCCTCGCCCCCCGGTACTTCTCGGGCAGGAAGCGGATCGGGTCGCGCTCCAGCTCCTCCAGCCACAGGCCGTCACGGTCGATGCGGGCCTTGATGTTGCGATCGGCGGAGCAGGAGACGCCCATCCCGATCGGGCACGAGGCGCCGTGCCGGGGCAGACGGATCACCCGGGCGTCGAGGGCGAAGTACTTGCCGCCGAACTGGGCGCCGATGCCGGTCTTGTGGGCCGCCTCCAGCAGCCTCGCCTCCAGCTCGAGGTCGCGGAACGCCTGGCCGTCGGCGTTCCCGCCGGTGGGCAGGCCGTCGAGGTAGCGGGCGCTGGCCAGCTTGACGGTCTTCAGGCAGGCCTCCGCCGAGGTCCCGCCGATCACGAAGGCCAGGTGATAGGGGGGGCAGGCGGCGGTGCCCAGCGTCTTCATCTTCTCGGTCAGGAACCTCTCCAGGCTCTCCGGGTTGAGCAGGGCCTTGGTCTCCTGGAACAGGTAGGTCTTGTTGGCCGAGCCACCGCCCTTGGCCAGCATCAGGAAGTGGTACTCCATCCCCGACGTGGCATAGATGTCGATCTGGGCCGGCAGGTTGCTGCCCGAGTTCTTCTCCTCGTAGAGGGTGAGCGGCACGGTCTGTGAGTAGCGCAGGTTCTCCTTCTGGTAGGTCTCGAAGATGCCCCGGGTCAGGTACTCCTCGTCCTTGACGCTGGTGAAGACGCGCTCCCCCTTCTTGGCCACGATGGTGGCGGTGCCGGTGTCCTGGCACATCGGCAGGGTGAAGTCGGCGGCGACCACCGCGTTTCGGAGCATCGCCAGCGCCACCCCCCGGTCGTTGGGTGAGGCCTCGGGGTCTTCGAGGATGGCCGCCACCTGCTGGAGGTGGGAGCTGCGGTAGAGGAAGGAGACGTCGCGGAAGGCCTCTCGGGCGATCCGGGTCAAGGCCTCGGGTGCCACCTTGAGCACCTCGACTCCGTCGAAGCGCGCCACGGAGACGTGCTCGCTGTCGAGCTGCCGGTAGCGGGTCTTGTCGGGTCCGAGCGGGAACGGCTCCTGGTAGCGGAACTCGGCCATCTCTGCCTCCTTGCTCGTGTTCCCCCGGCCGGGGGGCCTAGTTTACCCCCTCGCCCCGGGATCGGCTTCGCGCGCCCACGGCGTGGACCGCTATAATCAAACCAAGGGGGGGACCCGGGGGAGCCGCCCCTGTTTGGCGAGAAAAGGAGAGTCGTTCCGATGCTGAGACGTGCCTTCGTGTTCTTTGCCGTCAACGCCGCCGTCATCATCACCCTCTCGGTGCTGCTGAACCTGCTGGGGGTGCGCCCCTACCTGAGCGCCCAGGGGATGAGCTACCAGGGGCTCCTGATCTTCTGCGCCGTCTTCGGCGTGGGGGGCTCGTTCATCTCGCTGCAGATCTCGCGGTGGTCGGCCAAGCGCGCGATGGGTGTGGCCCTGATCGATCCGAACCGGCCCGGTGGCTCCGTCGAGGCGCGCCTGGTGGACCGGGTCCAGTCGCTGTGCAGCCGGGCCGGGCTGCGCACCCTCCCCGAGATCGGCGTCTACAGGAGCCCCGAGGTCAACGCCTTCGCCACCGGGCCGAGCAAGGAACGGGCGCTGGTGGCGGTCTCCACCGGCCTCCTGGAGCGCATGGACGACGAGGCGGTCGAGGGGGTGCTGGGGCACGAGATCACACACATCACCAACGGCGACATGGTGACGATGGCGCTGGTGCAGGGGGTGGTGAACACGTTCGTGATGTTCTTCGCCCGGGTGATCGCCCAGATCCTGGACCAGTTCCTGCGCGACGACCGGGGGCGCGGGGGGTTGGGCTTCTTCGGCTACTTCATCGCCGTCATGGTGCTGGAGGGGGCGCTGTTCATGCTCGCCTGGCCGATCATCGCCGCCTTCTCCCGCTTCCGCGAGTACCGTGCCGATCGCGGCTCGGCCCAGCTCACCAGCGCCGGCACCATGATCCACGCTCTTGAGACGCTGGCCCGCAACACCGGCCACTTCGACAAGAACGACACCGCCATCGCCGCCTTCAAGATCCAGGGCGGCGGCGGCGGCTTGTGGGCCAAGCTGATCTCCACCCACCCGCCGATCCCGGCCCGCATCGAAGCGCTGAGCCGGGGAATCTAAGCCTCGGGGACATGACCGGGTTTGCAACGTCTTGCCGTCGAACCCGGATCGTGTCCCCGACACCTTGTTGCAGCATCCCCACCGGGGGACACGATCCGAATTCACGGCCCGGGGGAGGAATTCGGTCATGTCCCCCGATGCCGACATGACCGGGTTTGCAACGTCTTGCCGTCGAACCCGGATCGTGTCCCCGACAC
>CAZNNH010000031.1:45131-49845 GCA_964574335.1 uncultured Acidobacteriota bacterium
GCCGACATGACCGGGTTCGTCCGTCGCTGCCGTCGAACCCGGATCGTGTCCCCGACACCTTGTTGCAGCATCCCCACCGGGGGACACGATCCGAATTCACGGCCCGGGGGAGGAATTCGGTCATGTCCCCCGATGCCGACATGACCGGGTTCGTCCGTCGCTGCCGTCGAACCCGGATCGTGTCCCCGAGACCTTGTTGCAGCATCCCTATCGGGGGACACGATCCGCGCTCACGGTTCGGAGAAGAGCTCGGCCAGGTCCCCCGATGCCGTCAAACCCGGATCGTGTCACGAGCGGCGATACGGGCAGGGCTGGAATTGTGTATGTTTGGCCCCCGGGGAGGCATCCGCCATGCAGGTCAGGAAGGCCGTCATCACCGCCGCCGGTCGGGGAGCCCGGGCCTACCCGGCCGTCGACACCGTGCAGCGGGCCATGCTGCCGCTGGTGGATCGTGACGGCCTGGCCAAGCCGGTGCTCCAGATCATCGCCGAGGAGGCGCTGGAGAGCGGGATCGAGGAGCTGTGCGTGGTCTGCGCCCCCGGCGACGAGCCCCGCTACCGGGAGCAGGTGCTGGCCTCGCAGCAGACGTTGCTCACCGCCTACAAGGACTCGCCCTGGGCGGCCCGGGAGGCGGAGCGGCTGGCCGACCTGCTGCGCCGGCTGCAGTTCGTGGAGCAGACCGAGCCGCTGGGCTACGGCCACGCGGTGCTGTGCGCCCGCCACTTCGCCGCCGGCGAGCCGGTGCTGTTGCTGCTCGGCGACCACCTCTACATCTCGCGGGACCCGACGCGGCGCTGCGCGGCGCAGGTGGTCTTTCTGGCCGAGCAGGAGTCGTGCGCGGTCTCGGCGGTGCAGGCCACCCGCGAGCACCTGGTGGGCCGCTACGGGACCCTGACCGGCTCCCGGGTCCCCGGCCAGCCCGGTGTCTACCAGATCGAGCGGCTGCTGGAGAAGCCGTCGCTCTCCCAGGCCGAGCTGGAGCTGCAGACGCCGGGGCTCCGGGCCGGCCACTACCTCTGCTTCTTCGGGATCCACGTGCTGACGCCGCTGGCCTTCCAGCTCCTCACCGAGGCCGAGACCGACACGGTGGCCGCCGGTCGGGAGCTCCAGCTCACGCCCCACCTCAACGAGCTGGCCCGCCGCGAGCGCTACCTGGCTCTGGAGGTGGCCGGACGGCGCTACGACATCGGCGGTCGTTTCGGGTCGCTCCAGGCCCAGGTGGCGCTGGCGCTGTCGGGCAACGACCGCGACACCATCCTCACCACCCTGGTGGAGACCATCGCCGAGGCCCACGAGCTGGCCGGCCGTGATGCGGGGGGAGCGGTGTGAGCCTGCTGGTCGAGACCATCGTCTCGGATCGTGCCGGGGAGCGCGATCGCTCCTTCTTCGAGCTGTGCGCGGGGCTTTCGACCGCCGAGCTGCTCGACGAGTGCGAGCGGCTGGAGGCCTTCCGGGTGACCTCGCCCAACCTCTACCACCGGGTGCGGGCGGCGCTATTCCTCTACGCCGCCTACCGCTTCCGGCTGCAGGAGTCGAAGGACGTGGCCGAGGCCGGCCCGATCGCCCAGGACGGGCATGCAGCCCTGCTCGGCGGGCGCTACGAGCCGGCCATCGCCCGGCTGCGCCACGAGCTGTGGAACGACGGCTCGCACGCGGGCACGCTGAGCGCGCTGGCCGAGGCCTACCGGCACCGGGCCTTCCAGACCCTGGCCGAGCAGGTGAGGCGCAGCGTCCGGCACAGCCGCGGCAACCAGTGGATGTTCCGGGTCGGCCACCCCGACGAGCACCCGGTGCGGCTGCGCCGGGAGCTGCTGGAGCGGCCCGCCGGCTCGCTGCTCTACCCGATCCTGGTGGAGACCACGCCGGTCCGCCTGGACCTGAGCCACAGCGGCTGGTCCGACATCTTCTTCCTGGGCATGGACTACCCGGAAGGGGCCCGGGTCATCAACGTCTCCGTCGACCTGGGCGTCTACCGGCGCGACCGCCAGCCGGCGGCGCCGATCCACGTCTTCGTGCGTGCCATCCCCGAAGGTCTGCTGCGCCTGACCAGCCTCGACCTCGGCGCCACCAAGGACGTCACCAACCTCGACGACCTGTTCAACTTCGGCAACGACTACCTGGGCCTGCTCAAGGCGGGGGTGATCGCCTCGGGACTGGTGCCTCCCTCGTTCGAGGGGACCGGGCGCTCGCTGGGGCGGATCCTGGCCCAGGTGGTGGGGCCGGGGATGGGCCTGGAGCTGGTCACCCAGGTCAACGACATCCCCAAGGGATCGCGCCTGGCCGTCTCCACCAACCTGCTGGCCGGCATGGTGGCCGCGATGATGCGCGCCACCGGCCAGGCGGCGCGGCTCGAGGGACCGCTGGCCGAGGCGGAGCGGCGGCTCTGCGCCTCGCGGGCCATCCTCGGCGAGTGGCTGGGAGGCTCGGGCGGCGGCTGGCAGGACTCGGGCGGCCTGTGGCCGGCCACCAAGCTGATCACCGGCGCGGTGGCGGGGGAGGGGGACCCGGAGCACGGCGTCTCGCGGGGCTGCCTGCTGCCGCGGCATCGCCAGCTCACCGGCGAGGACGTCCATCCCGATCTAGCCCGGCGGCTGTGTGACTCGCTGGTGCTGATCCACGGCGGGATGGCCCAGAACGTGGGGCCGATCCTGGAGATGGTCACCGAGAAGTACCTGCTGCGCGGCGCGCCGGAGTGGAAGGCGCGGCAGGAGCTGGGCCATCTCTTCGACGAGATTCGCCTGGCCCTCCGCGAGGGAGACGTGCGCCGCCTCGCCGCCTGCACCACCCGCAACTTCGACGGGCCGCTCAAGGTGATCATCCCCTGGGTCAGCAACGCCTTCACAGAGACCATCCGGGCCCGGGCCCGGGAGCGGCTGGGCGACGACTTCTGGGGCTTCCTGATGCTGGGGGGGATGTCGGGGGGCGGGATGGCGATGTTCGTGGCGCCGGAGCGGCGCGCCGCCTTCCAGGACCAGATCCTCGAGATCATGGCCGAGGCCAAGCGGGAGCTCGAAGACGGGCTCCCCTTCGCCATGGACCCCGTGGTTTACGACTTCCGCATCAACGAGCAGGGCTCGGTGGCGGCGGTGCTGCAGGGAGACGAGGCGCTCCTGCCTCCCCGCTACTACGGGCTGCATTCGGCCAACCTGGTGCGCCAGGACCCCGAGTCGATCCCGTACCTGAGGCGGGCCGAGCTCGACCACTTCACGGCCCGGCTCGACCGGCCGCTCGAGACCCACACCCTGCTGCGCACCGTGATCGGCCAGCTCTTCCGTGTCGCCACCCCCGCCGCCCAGTCCGAGCGCCTGGCCTGGGACGCCGAGGCGGAGCGGTTCCGGCGCGAGAACGGCTTCGACGCGGTCCAGCACGAGCAGCTCCGGGTCGACCTGCAGGCGGGGCGGATCGGCCTCGCCCACAATCGGCTGCCGGTGGACACCGTGATCGAGGACGTCCGCGACAAGGATGTCCGTCGCCCTTCGGAGTCGGACGTGGCGGGCGGGGAGGAGGCGCTGCGGGCGGGGAGGGTGGCGGTGCTGACGCTGGCCGGCGGGGTGGGGAGCCGCTGGACCACCGGGGCGGGCGTGATCAAGGCCATCAACCCGTTCGTCGAGATCGACGGGCGCCACCGCAGCTTCCTCGAGATCCACCTGGCCAAGACCCACCGAGCCGCCGAGCGGTTCGGCGCGCCGCCCCCCCACGTCATCTCCACCAGCTTCCTGACCCACGCGGCGGTCGAGCGGTACCTGAAGCGGCACGACAACCATCGATACCCCGGTGCCGTCTGGTTGTCGCCGGGCCGGTCCATCGGCCAGCGGCTGGTGCCGATGGTGCGCGACCTCGTCTTCCTCTGGGAGGAGACGGCCCAGGAGGCGCTCGACGAGCCCAAGCAGAAGGTGCGCGACGCGGTGCGCGAGTCCCTCAAGGGCTGGGCCCGGACCACCGGCGAGGGCAGCGACTACACCGACAACGTCCCCCACCAGCGGTTCAACCCGCCCGGCCACTGGTACGAGCTCCCCAACCTGCTGCGCAACGGCGTGCTGGGCCGGCTGCTCGCCGCCTCTCCCGACGTGACCACGCTGATGCTGCACAACGTCGACACCCTCGGCGCCGACCTCGACCCGGCCGCCCTCGGCGCGCATCTCGCCTCGGGGGCGATGCTCAGCGTCGAGGTGGTGCCGCGCCGCTTCTGCGACCGCGGCGGGGGCCTGGCCCGCGTCAACGGCCGGGTCCGGCTGCTGGAGGGGCTGGCGCAGCCCCGCGAGGAAGACGAGCTGGTGCTGCGGTACTACAACAGCATGACCACCTGGATCGAGATCGACCCGCTGCTCTCGGTCTTCGGCCTCGTCCGCGCCGACCTCTCGGGCCCCGAGGAGCGCCTGACCGAGGCGGTGCGTCGCGTCGCCAAGCGGCTTCCCACCTACGCCACCATCAAGAGCGTCAAGCGCCGCTGGGGGCACGGCCAGGAGGATGTCTTTCCGGTGGTGCAGTTCGAGAAGCTCTGGAGCGACATGACCTCGCTGCCCGACGTCCCCTGCCACTTCCTGGTGGTGCCGCGCCGGCGCGGCCAGCAGCTCAAGGACCCGGCCGAGCTGGACGGTTGGGTGGGCGACGGCAGCCTGGCCTACGTGGCCGGCCTGAGCCGCCTCACCTGAGCCGCCCCGTCATTCTGAGTCGGGCACCGGCGTGACCGCCGGTCAGTGTGAGGACAGAAACG
>CAZNNH010000032.1:0-8446 GCA_964574335.1 uncultured Acidobacteriota bacterium
TGGCTGGCTCCGGTGGTCCTTCTGTGTACCACGCCTCGAGCCGAATCCGAGACGTGGGTCCTGGACAGCGATAGCGCCGTCGGCGTCGACACCGCCATGGCTCCGGATGGGCGTGCGGTGGTGGTCTGGACTCGCCACCTGGAGGACCGCCCGGACCGGCGGCCCAGAGGACTGTGGGCGCGACGACTCGTCCCCGGGGTGGGCTTCTCGCCTGCAGTACAGATCACCTCCATCGTCGGACGACACGGGCCCACACGACTGGCGCTCGACGCCTTCGGCAATGCCTTCGTGACATGGAGGCCGTTCGAGCTCGGCGATGATCCACGCGGCGTCTGGGCATGCCGGCTCGACTGGGCGGAGGGCTGGCAAGAGCCGGAGATGATCGATCAGTGTCGATCGCAGCGGTGCCACGTCGAAGACCCTCAGGTGGCCGCAACGCCGGATGGTGCGGCGCTCGTGGTCTGGTCGGTCGTGGACGTGGAGCCCGCCGAAGGCTCCCGTGAAAGCATCTGGGCGCGCCGGTTCGTCCCGGGCCGCGGATGGGACCCGCCGCAGCAGATCGACCAGGGGAACGTCGTCGACTTCTACTACGTGCGGGTCGCCGCCGGGGGGAGCGGCTTTCTGGTGGCCTGGAAGGGCTACTTCCGTGGCAGCGGGCGGCCGATCAAGGCCCGGTGGCTCGACCAGTATGGGGACTGGGGAGAGGAGAAGGAGCTGAGCAGCGACGGCTTCGGCCTGGCCGTGGCCATGGCCGAGCGGGGATCGGGCCTCGTTGCCTGGAGGCAAGACCGTGGCCATGCCGTCGACTGGTTCGACCCCGAGGCAGGCTGGCAGGGAGCCGTCACGCTCTTCCAGGAATACAGGTACGAGGGAGGGAGCTTCGACGACGTTGTGGTCGACGAGTACGGAGGCGCGGCCCTGGCCTGGCAAGCCCAGAGCGCGAGTGGGGCCTGGGTGAGCCGGCTCGTACCGGGTCTGGGCTGGCAGGAGCCCTTCGAGCTGCGGCCGCGAAGCGACGGCTACTCTGTCCAGGTCCCGGTCCCGGCCCTCGCCGGCAACGCTGCCGGTGAGATCGCGGCGGTATGGTACGAGACTGACCTAGACGGGCAGAACACGGTCTGGTGGCGCCGCTGGAACGGTCTGGCCGGATGGAGCCCCGCCCGGCTCCTCGCGAGTGGCAAGAGTCACCCCTACCTCATCACCGTGGTCAGCGCCGCCATGGACGCGGCGGGCCATGCCCTGGTGGCGTGGACCTTGGGAGGTCGTCTGGAAGCTAGGCTCCGGTCGCGGTCCGAGCCGTGAGCCACGGTCGTGCCTACGGAAGGTTCTCTGTACGAGGAGGAAGCCATGACCACAACCTACAGCTTCAGCGACGTCCTCTCCGCGAGACGATGATGGCGGCCGCGGGGAAGCCGGCCGCCGAACCCGTCGCGGCGGGAGGCCGGGCTGGGGCGAATAGCCGACGCGGCCGCCTGCTAGCGTGGCTGGCTCCGCCGCTGCTTCTCTTCGCCGCCGCTGGCGCCGAGTGCGAAACGTGGGTTCTGGACAGCGATAACGCCGAGGATGTCCGGGTCGCCATGGCTCCCGACGGGCGCGCGGTGATCGTCTGGGGACACCGCCCACTGGCCCGCCCGCCGCAAGGGCTTCCGCACGTCGGCGAGCGCCGCCATGAACGAGGCGGGCGACGCCCTGGTTGTGTGGACCTTGGGAGGTCGTCTGGAAGGCAGGCTCTGGCTGCGCTCCGAGCCGTGAGCCACGGCCGTGCCTACCACCGTGCCCCTTCGAGCACGCTTGGGGCGGGCCCCAGGCTCCAAACTCGTCGCCTTGAAATCAGTCGCCGCGGCTAGCCTTCCGAGGCGGCCGTACGTACGGCCGCGGGACGCCGTTCGAGCCTCGTACACGTTCGCACCCCGATAGCCCTGACATTTCAAGCACTTGGACGAGGCGCCGCCTCGGCGGCCACGGCACCGGTCTTGCCTCTTGAGAGCTCGACGGTCGACGCCCATCCTCAGGAGGAGGAAGCCATGACGACCCCGAGACTCCTCGCCGTTGCGCTCGCGCTCTCGCTGGTGGCGTGCGGCGGCGACAACGCCGTTGCCCCCACCGCGCCGTCACCGGCCCCGTCACTGCCCGACCTGACCGGGAGCTGGGGGGTCACCTGGACGGTCCAGTTCGTCCGTCAGAGCGACGGCTTGAACGGCGAGTACCACTGCTATGGGAGCCTGACCCTCTCCCAGAACAGGACCACAGGGTCCGCGGCCACTCTGAGCGGCTTCGCCATCGTCAACCCGGACCCCTGCCCGCTCGGCACCTTCGATGTGTCCGGGTCGGTCCGCCCCAACGGCGAGGTCGACCTACGGACCGTGGGACCGCGCCCGCCCGAAGGGCAGTGCCCGTTCGTCGACTCCGCCGCCTACTCGGGGGTGGTCGACGAGTCGGGACGCCTGAGGGCTCGCGCCGAGCAGGTCGTCGACTGCCCGGGAGAGGGCGAAGGCACCCACACGTTCAACTACATCCTCTCGGCGAGGCGATGATGGCGGCCACGGGGAAGCCGGCCGCCGAACCCGTCGCGGCGGGAGGCCGGTCTGGGGCGAGAAGCCGACGTGCCCACCTGCTGGCAGGGCTGGCTCCGGTGGTCCTCCTCTGTGCCGCCGCTCGCGCCGAGGCGGACCCCAGCCGGACGTGGGTCCTGGACGCGGACAGCGCCGAGGATGTCCAGGTCGCCATGGCTCCCGACGGGCGCGCGGTGGTGGTCTGGGCACGCTACCCATTGGGCCGCCGGCCGCAAGTCTGGGCGCGACGTTTCGTCCCCGGAGTGGGCTTCACGCCGGCGGTGTGGGTGGATGGCCCCCCTGCGGCCCAAAGCGCTAGACACCCTCGGCCTCGACTGGCGCTCGACGCCTTCGGCAACGGCGTCGTCTCGTGGTCGTCCGCGGTTTGGACCGACGACTCCTACCAGGACGTCGTCTGGGCCACCCGGCTCGACTGGGCGGAGGGCTGGCAGCAGCCGGAGATCATCGGCCGGTGCCGGCCGGACACTTGCTCCATCGAAGCCGGTCCTGAGGTGGCGGTGACACCCGACGGCTCGGCTCTCGTGGTGTGGGCTACGCACGACTGGAGCGGTCCACCTGGGACCGTCTGGGCGAGCCGGTTCGTGGCGGGCCACGGATGGGAGCCACCGCAGCAGATCGATCAACGGAGCCTCGAGAGGATAGACGACGTGCGGGTCGCCGCCGGAAGGCGCGGCTTCCTGATGGGATGGAACGGGGACCGAGTGACAGCCGGTTGGCTCGATCGAGATGGGAACTGGCGGGAGGAGAAGGACCAACCCGACTACCCATGGTGCGTCCACCTGGCCCTGGCCATGGCCGAACGGGGACCGGGCCTCGTGGCCTGGCGGAGGATGGGAGGCGACGACGGGTATGGCGTCGACTGGTTCGACCCCGAGGCGGGCTGGCAGGGAGCCGTCACGCTCTTCCGGGAGCCCAGATACTGGGGCTGGGCCTTCAACGCTGTCGTCGACGAGAACGGGGGCGCGGCCTTGGCCTCGGTAGGCTTTAACCATCGTGGGGCCTGGGTCAGCCGGTTCGTGCCGGGTCTGGGCTGGCAGGAACCCTTCGAGCTACGGCCGGCCGGCAACTTCATCTCGATCCCGGTCCTGGCCGGCAACGCCGCCGGCGACATCGTGGTGGTCTGGAACGAGAGGCACGACGCCCTGGACTGGCGTGAGGCGCCCGGCCACCTGGAAAAGGTGTGGTGTAGCCGCTTCGACGGCCTCGCCGGATGGAGCTCCGCCCGGCTTCTCGCGTCCGGCTGGGTTGAGGGGTACGGCCAGGACCGCTCGGTTGGCGCCGCCATGGACGAGGCGGGCGATGCCCTGGTGGCATGGACCCTGGACGGTCGTCTGGAAGCGACGCTGTGGTCGCGACCCGAGCCGTGAGCCGCGATCGTGCCTACGGGAGGTTCTGCTGTACGAGGAGGAAGCCATGACCACACACAACCCACAGCTTCAGCGACGTCCTCTCCGCGAGGCGATGATGGCGGCCATGGGGAAGCCGGCCGCCGAACCCGTCGCGGCGGGAGGCCGGGCTGGGGCGAGAAGCCGAGGTGGCCACCTGCTGGCGTGGCTGACTCCGGTGGTCCTTCTGTGTACCACGCCTCAGGCCGAATCCGAGACGTGGGTCCTGGACGCGGACAGCGCCGAGCACGTCCAGGTCGCCATGGCTCCCGACGGGCGCGCGGTGGTCGTCTGGACTCGGTACCCGTCTGACGCCCGGCGGCCGAGAGGACTGTTTGCGCGGCGACTCGTCCCCGGGGTGGGCTTTTCGCCTGCAGTACAGATCACCTCCATCGTCGGACAACACGGGCCCGCACGACTGGCGCTCGACGCCTTCGGCAATGCCTTCGTGACATGGAGGCCGTCGTACGGCGGTGACCCACGCGGCGTCTGGGCATGCCGGCTCGACTGGGCGGAGGGCTGGCAAGAGCCGGAGATGATCGATCAGTGTCGATCGCAGCGGTGCCACGTCGAAGACCCTCAGGTGGCCGCAACGCCGGATGGTGCGGCGCTCGTGGTCTGGTCGGTCGTGGACGTGGAACCCGCCGAAGGCTCCCGTAAGAGCGTCTGGGCGCGCCGGTTCGTTGCGGGCCGCGGATGGGACCCACCCCAGCAGATCGATCGAGGGGACATCGACGTGGACTACGTGCGGGTCGCCGCCGGGTGGTACGGCTTCCTGGTGGCATGGAGGGGCGGGTACTCCGGTAGGGGCGAGTGGCCGGTCAGGGCCCGGTGGCTCGACCAACACGGAGGCTGGGGAGAGGAGAAGGAGCTGAGCAGCGACGGCTTCGACCTGGCCGTGGCCATGGCCGAGCGGGGATCGGGCCTCGTGGCCTGGAGGCAAGACGATGGCTATGCCGTCGGCTGGCTCGACCCCGAGGCGGGCTGGCAGGGGGCCGTCACGCTCTTCCAGGAATTCAGGTACTGGGGAGGGAGCTTCGACGTTGTGGTCGACGAGTACGGGGGCGCGGCCCTGGCCTGGAAAGGCCGGGGTGTGGCCTGGGTGAGCCGGCTCGTACCGGGTCTGGGCTGGCAGGAGCCCTTCGAGCTGCGACCGCGAAGGAACGAGTACTCTGTCCGGGTCTCGGTCCCGGCCCTCGCCGGCAACGCTGCCGGTGAGATCGCGGTGGTGTGGTACGAGTGGGACGCCGACGCCGCCCAAGCCGCGGCCTGGTGGCGCCGCTGGAACGGTCTGACCGGATGGAGCTCAGCCCGGCTCCTCGGGAGTGGCGAGGACTACTTCCCCTGGGTCAGCGCCGCCATGGACGGGGAGGGCGATGCCCTGGTGGCGTGGACCTTGGGAGGTCGTCTGGAAGCTAGGCTCCGGCAAGCTAGGCTGGTGCGATGACGGAGACTGGGTAAGTGTCGGGAGTGGGACTCACGACACGCCGACGCGGCCTGCTGGCGTGGCTGGCTCCGATGCTGCTTCTCTGTGCCGCCGCTGGCGCCGAGTGCGAAACGTGGGTTCTGGACAGCGACAACGCCGAGGACGTCCGGGTCGCCATGCACCCCGACGGGCGCGCGGTGGTGGTCTGGGGACGCCACCCACTGGCCCGCTCGCCGCAAGGGCTATGGGCGCGACGTTTCGTCCCCGGAGCGGGCTTCACGCCGGCGGCACGGGTCGGCGACCCCCTTTTCTCCCACCAGGTGGCCCGACCGGCCCTCGACGCCTTCGGCAACGGCTTCGTCTCGTGGTCGTCCTCGGTTCGGACCGACTCCGGCGGCTTCCAGGACGTCGTCTGGGCCACCCGGCTCGACTGGGCGGAGGGCTGGCAGCAGCCGGAGATCATCGGCGGGTGCCCGTCGGACGATTGCGCCTTCGGCGACGTCGAGCTGGCCATGGCACCCGACGGCTCGGCGCTCGTGGTGTGGCCTGTCTGGGACCCGTACGAGAACTTCTGGGCGAGTCGGTTCGTTCCCGGACACGGATGGGGCCCCCCTCAGCAGGTGGATCGAGGGGACATGACCGAGGCCTATTTCGTGCGGGTCGCCGCCGGGGGCCACGGCTTCCTGGTGGTATGGAACGGGAGGTACGCCGATGGCACCCAGGAGCGGATCCTCGCCCGCTGGCTCGGCCAGGACGGAGCCTGGGGAGAAGAGCACGAGCTGAGCCGCCACGGCTACACGCCGGCCGTGGCCATGGGCGAACGGGGAGCGGGCGTCGTGGCCTGGGCAGAGCAACTCGGAGGGCTGGCCGTCGACTGGTTCGACCCCGAGGCCGGCTGGCAGGGGACCGTCGCGCTCTTCCAGGGCTTGTTCTGCTGGGACCCCGCGGTGGTGGTCGACGGCTACGGCGGCGCGGCCATGGCCTGGCGAAGCGTAGTCGGGGATGCGGACGCGGATGCGGAGGCGGCCTGGGTGGACCGGTTCGTGCCGGGCCAGGGCTGGCAGGTGCCCCTCGAGCTGCGGCCAGCCGGCGGCCACGCCTCGGACCCGGTCTTCTCCCCGATCCTGGCCGGCAACGCCGCCGGCGAGATCGTGGTGGTCTGGCACCAGGTTCAGGGCTCGCTGGACACGGTGTGGTGTCGCCGCTTCGGCGACCTCGCCGGATGGAGCCCCGCCGAGGTCCTCGCGAGCGGCGAGAGGCAGGGCTTCCGCACGTCGGCTAGCGCCGCCATGAACGAGGCGGGCGATGCCCTGGTTGTGTGGACCTTGGGAGGTCGTCTGGAAGGCAGGGTCTGGCCGCGACCCGAACCACAGGCTCCAATCATCGCTGGTCGCCCTTTGAATCCAGTCGCAGAGGCCCCATACTATGCTATTCGGCCCCGTGTGGCGGTCTGGGTGGGGCCTCTTGGGTGATGGAGGTTGGATGGCAAGGGACGACCTGATCGAGCTTCAGGGCATCGTGACCGAGGTGTTCGCCGGCGGCAACTACCGCGTCAAGTGCGGCGAGGGCCACGACGTGCTGGCCCGTCTCAACGGAAAGATGCGGCGGTTCCGCATCCGAGTGATCCAGGGGGACCGCGTCACCGTGGGCGTGTCGCCCTACGACCTCAAGCGCGGCCTGATCACCTACCGCCCCAAGTAGGTCCCCGCCCCTTCCACCGCGCCTACGGGAGGTTCACCCGAACGCGGTCCTGGGTCTCGACGCTGAAGGTCCCGGCGCTGGTCTCCAGCGTGACCAGCCCCACCCAGTCGTTGTAGCGCTCCGGGTCGCCCCGCCCGTTGGAGCAGAGCAGCGTGGACTCCACTCGGACCGATGGGCCGGTCCTGGCCGGCACGCTCGACGGGGTGGCCGTTGCCGAGCGAATGCTGGTGAAGCCGACCTCGGACGGCTCGGACGGCGAGTCGACGATGGCCATCTGCACGGCGACGGAGCGCACGGTCAAGGCCGAGGACGCCGGGTTGTCGGCATCCACCAGGATCGCGAAGGGGAGCGCGACATCGACGCTCCCGTCCTCACAGAGAAGGACCGGAGCGCTGAACCGGGCGTTGTCGAAGCCGACGGTTCCGGAGGGGGCAGGCTGCTGGGAGCTGCCGGGTGAGTCGCCGGACGAGCCGCTGGCCGCGATGATGGCCACGGTCGCGGCCGCCGCGCCGACGACGCCGGCGACCACGATGGGCGTCTTGGAGCCCTTCGAGCGCCGTTGGGGATGAAGCTCCGCGCGGGCCTGGTCGAAGACGCGGATCACCTTGGGAGAGAACTGGGCCTCGCTCGCCGTCAGGTCGGGGTAGCTCACCAGGGCGGCGCGGAAGCTGGCGCGGGCCGCATCGAGCTGGCCGAGCGCCACCTGCGCCACACCCAGGAAGAGCCGCGCCTCCGCCGCCGCTCGGGGTCGCCCGCCATCGGCCTCGAGCCGACGGGCGACGCCTTCCAGCGTCACGATCGCCACCTCGAAGTCACCCTCGCGAACTTGCCGGATGCCGGAGGCGAGGTCGTCGTCTCCGGTCTGGGCAGGCTGCTGGCCGGACACGGGAAGTGCCAGGCCGAGCAGCAGAACCAGAGCGCGCGTCAGCGATTGGGTCATCCGGTGCCGGAGAGATCCTAGGGGCGCTTGCGAACACCGTCCTGGCTCAGGTCGACGACGAGCTTCACGGTGTCGGCCGATCGTACCCTAATCCGGCGCCTGTAGGGCTGGTAGTCGGGGTGGGTCAGCACGACGTCATGGGTACCCGGCGACAGCGCGATCCGCCCCAGTGGCGTCTGTCCGAAGAGGGCGCCGTCGATGCTGACGTCGGCCCAGGGAAGGACGCCGAGCTGCAGCCACCCGGGGGCCGGCAGGGTGGTGGTGGCCGGTGCGGTGGTGGCCACGGGCGGCGCCGTCTGGACCGGCGGTACCGGGACGTCCCCGGGAGCGGGTCCTTCGTGCGGGCTCGGGCTCGTCGTCTCTCCCGGCGTCGGGGGCGGCACCGCCACGGCTTCACGCGGGCTGGGCTGAGGGGGCGGCG
>CAZNNH010000032.1:8546-48918 GCA_964574335.1 uncultured Acidobacteriota bacterium
GCCAGCCAGACGACGGCGCCCAGCGCCATCGCCGCCGCCGCAGCCGCCAGGAGACGGGCTCGGCCTGGGTGCGGGACGGCAGCGGTGGACGCTCTTCCGGGATCCCCCCCGAGCGCTTGCCGCATCTCCTCGGCTGAGCGGAAGCGCTGGTCGGGGTCCTTGGCGAGGGCGCGCCGCAAGACCGGGAGCGCACCTGAGGGCAACGACGGGTCGTCGAGGGGCGGCGGCGCCTCCGTGTGCTGCAGCAGCGTGGCCAGCGGCGAGTCTCCCCTGAAGGGAGGGTGCCCGGTCAGCATCTCGAACAGCACCACGCCCAGGGAGTAGAGGTCGCTGCGGGCATCGACGGTGAGGCCTCTGGCCTGCTCCGGGCTCATGTACTCGGGGTTTCCGAGGACGTAGCCTGGCGCCGTGATCTGCGCGCCGTCGGCTCCGGACTCGAGGCGCTTGGCGATGCCGAAGTCCATGATCCGGACCCGACCGCTCGCGTCGAGGGTCAGGTTGTGAGGCGTCAGGTCGCGGTGAACCACGCCCACGCGGTGGATGGCCTCGAGGGCCCCGGCCACGTCGCGCGCGAGGCCGACCGCCCGCTCCGGGGAGAACGCCCCCTCCGCCTGCAGCCGGCGCTTGAGCGTCTCCCCATAGACCCGCTCCATGGAGATGTAGCAGAGCGGCCCGTCTTCACCGTACTCGTAGATCCGGCAGACGTTGGGGTGCGCCACGGTTCGCGCCAGCTTGATCTCCGAGCGGAACCGGGCCTTCAGCTCCTCGTCGCTGGACAGCTCGGCGCGCAGCACCTTGACCGCCACCACCTCGTCGAGGACACGGTCGAGGGCCTCGTACACGGTCCCCATGCCACCCTGACCGAGCGTGGCCTTCACCTCGTAGCGCGACCCGATCACGCTACCGCGAGTGATCGCAGCCAGGACCGTGCGGCACTGGAAGCAGACCTCCGATCCGTCGGGGTTCTCCGCCTGGCAGCTCGGGCAGGTCTGGGGCATGAGCCGCGGGCAGACTACGCCCCGCTTCCAGCCGAGGTCAAGGCTGCACAGGGGCGACCTGAACCCTGCTGCGGGGGCCCTGGCGCATGGGCGAGAATGGTTCGTTCGCCCGCCTCGACCAGCGAACACAAAGGAGATCCAGCGTGCCGAGTGCTTTCTACCCCCTCTACTCGAATGGAACGCTCCATCCGCAGGCCGAGAAGCTGCTGCGGGCCTTGGCGGCGCAGCCGGGCCCGCCGCTGCACACGTTGACGCCGGCGCAAGTCCGCGAGTCCAACAGCATCGCGCAGTGGGTCGCGCCATACGAGCCGGCCGCCAGCACGAAGGACGTCACGATCGCGAGCGAGCACGGCAGCATTCCTGCGCGTCTCTACACCCCGTCCGGTACTGGCCCCTTCCCGATCCTCATCTACTTCCACGGCGGCGGCTTCGTCTTCGGGAACCTGGACCAGGCCGACCACGTGTGTGCCACGCTCTCTCGCCGGGGCGAGTGCCTGGTCGTGTCGGTGGACTATCGCCTGGCCCCCGAGCATCGGTTCCCTGCGGCGGTTCACGATGCGATCGCCGCGCTGGCGGGCGTCGCAACGGAGGCGCGGGAGATGGGTGGCGACCCGACGCGCATCGCTGTCGGCGGAGAGAGCGCCGGTGCCAACCTCGCCGCGGTGGTGGCTCGGCACGCCCGCGACCCGGGTGTCCCGCCGCTGAGCCTCCAACTGCTGCTGTCCCCGTGGGTCGAGATGGGCGACTTCGACACCGAGTCGTACCGGCTGTTCGGCGACGGGCCGTGGCTCCCTCGTCGGAACATGGAGTACTACCGCGATCAGTACCTGGGCGATCTCTCCCATGCCAGGGATGCTCGCGCCTCGCCGTTGCGAGTCGAGTCCTTCCGCTCGCTACCCCCAGCCCACATCATCACCGCGGAGCTCGACGTGCTGCGCGACGAGGGCGAGGCCTACGCCGCCCGGCTGGCCGCGGCCGGCGTACCGACCACGCTCACCCGATACCCGGGGATGATCCACTCGTTCTTCCTGCTCACCGGAGTCCTCGAAGACGCCCGCAAGGCCCTGCTCGAGTGCGGCGACAGGCTCCGCGAGGCATTCGGTGCCAGGAAGCCCGCCTCCGAGACGGGCAGCGCTCGATAGACGCGCGAGCGTAGCCGCTGGCGCGATCGCAGGAGCGCGAGCACCGCTACGACGACGCGGTCACCCTTCGCCGAAGGCCTCGGCCGCCAGCTTGATCGCCTGGTCCACGACGTCCTCGGGCCAGCCCTCCATGGCGGCGCGGAAGGCGGCGCGGTCCCCGCGGTAGAGGGCGCGCAGCATCTCCTCGTACCCCGGGAGGTTCCCGGCGATGGCGGCGAGGAAGCGGTATGCGGCGTCCCGTGCTTCTCGGGTCCGGTCCCGGTCCGTGCCCTCCTTCCTGGCCTGTTCGACCAGGCGCCGCAGCGCGGCCGAGGCGCCGCCCGGCTGGGCATCCAGCCACGCCCAGTGCCGGGGCAGCAGGGTGACCTCCTTCCCCACCACACCGAGACGCGGTCGGCCCCGGCCTCGTCGGGAGGGGGGTAGCGGGCCGTCGGGCTCCTGGATAGGGGCGGCCTGCGCCCGTGCCCAGGCCCGGATGTCGTCGCGGCTCCCGCGCAGGTCGAGATCCACCTGACGGCCGGTCCGGTCGTCGAAGACCAGGACCGGCTCGCTGGTCCGCGCGATCGCTTCGGCCACCACCAGGCTCACGGCCTCTAGACCGCCGGAAGCCAGGCGGCGCAACCCCTCGAAGGCGGTGAAGGCCTGTGATGTTGGCATCGTCATGTTCTCTTTTTACCTGGGTTAAATACGTGTGTCAATATCGCCAAGGTGAAAATCTGGCGGCTCGCCCGCTGAATGACCCCGAGATGGAGACAACTCCCTGTCTGACAGCAGGATACGAAGAACGACACTCGGCGCACCCAGGAGGACACCACATGACGATGGCCGACACCTCGTGACGGCCGGCGGCGATCAGGAGCGAAGCGCCGCCTCGACCGCGGTCTCGAGACGGTCGCCGTGACCCGCGGCGGCGGTCCCGGCTACGAAGCCCCCGGACCGCCGCCCTGCAGCGCGTGCTCCAGCTTGGCCTTCAGCTCCGGGAGGAGGTAGGGCTTCTGCAGGAAACCGGAGAAGCACTCGCTGGCAAAGCGCTGGGTGGCGTCCTGCTCGTCGAACCCGCTGCAAAGCAGCACGGTGACGTCGGACCCCATGCCCCGCAGCGCGCGGAGCGTGCTCAGCCCGTCCATCCGCGGCATGGTCAGGTCGAGCAGCACGCAGACGATCTCGTCGGCTCGATCGCGCACCAGCGCCAGGGCCGCCTCGCCGTCGGCAGCGGTCAGGGTCGAGTACCCGAGCAGCTCGACGTACTCGGCGCAGAGCTCGCGGACGATCGGATCGTCGTCGACGACCAGGATCGTTCCAGCCGGCGCTGGCCCGAGCAAGCCTTGGCCGACGGCCTCTGGCTGCTGGGTTTGGCTGACTCCGGACCCGTGGACCGGGAAGAGCACTCGGATCTTCGTCCCCCAGCCGGCGGCGCTGTCCAGCATGATGGCGCCGTTGTGCCCTCGAACGATGCCGAGGACGGCCGACATACCCAGGCCACGACCCGTGAACTTGGTGGTGAAGAAGGGGTCGAATATCCGCTGGGCGGTCTTGCCGTCCATGCCGGCGCCGTCGTCCGCGACCTCGAGACAGACGAAGTTGCCCGGCGACGGCTTCTCGGCGAGACGGCTCTCGGCAAGAGAGTCCTCGTCGCAGGTGATCACGGAGGTCGAGAGGGTGATGGTCCCCGAGCCGGTCTCGATCGCCTCGGCGGCGTTGGTGATGAGGTTCATGATGATCTGCTGAATCTGGCCCGGATCGGCCTCGATCAGGCAACTGGTGGCGGCCAGCCGCAAGTCCATGGTGACGGACCGGGGGACCGCGCTGCGGAACAGGTCGGCGTTTTCCCGCACCAGCGCGCTGAGGTCGAGGGGCTCGACCGAGAAGCGCCCCTTTCCCGAGTAGGCCAGCATCTGGCGGGTGAGGTCGGTGGCCCGCCGCGCGGCGCGCATGGCCTGCTCGATGCGCTCGCGCGCCGGGGAGCCCGGGCCGAGGCGCGAGAGGGAGATGTCCAGGTTGCCGAGGATGGCCATCAGCAGGTTGTTGAAGTCGTGGGCGATGCCGCCGGCCAAGACCCCCAGGCTCTCCAGCTTCTGTGCGTGCAAGAGCCGCCTCTCCAGGTCCAGGCGCTCGGCCTCAGCGCGCTTGCGCTCGCTGATGTCGCGGATGATCCCCTCGGTACCGAGAACACGGCCCGCCTCGTCGTAGTAGAAGTGGGTGGAGAACGAGGCGTGGAACGTGCTGCCGTTCTTGCGCCTGAGGACGGCCTCGAAGTCCAGCGCCCGCCCCTTGGCCCGGACCTCGGCCAGCAAGCGGGTACGCTCCTCCGGATCGGGCCAGAACCTCTCGAGCGGCAGGCCGATCATCTCCTCCACGCTTCGGTAGCCGAACATCCTGGCCCCGGAGGGGCTGCCCATCAGCAGTCGTCCCTGCGTGTCGGAGCGATAGAAGACGTCGAGGATGTTCTCGATGACGCTCCGGTACTTCCTCTCGCTCTCCCGTAGCCCGTCCTCGGCCCGCCTGCGGGCGTCGATGTCCCGCAGCGCCCCCCGCACCCGGAGCGGGCGACCCGTCGCGTCGACATCGACCGGCCGGCTCCGGTCGCGGACCCACAGCCAGGCCGCCTCCCGCTGCCGGATGCGGTACTCCACGTCCAAGTGGGACGTCCGCCCGGCCAGGAACTCCTGAAGAACGGAGGCGACGCGATCGCGGTCCTCCGGGTGCTGAAGGTCGTGCCACTGCTCGACCTTCAGGGCCCAGGTGTCCCGTGCCCGGCCGAGCAGGCTCTCGAGCTGGCTGTCGAAGACGATCTCGCCGGAGCCGAGCTCCCAGTCGTAGGCCGCCAGGCGGTCGCCCTGGAAGATGAGGTCGAGCAGCTCCAGGCGATCCTGCAGGGCGGACCGGGCCGCCTCCAGCTCCTCGACCCGGGCCCGAGCCGCCGCGCACTCCGCCAGCAGGGTCTCGCTCGGTGGGATGTCACTCGAGCGAGGCTTCTCGCCAAGGGGAGCTTCGCACATTGAGAAGGGCATCCACCGTCCTCGACCGGGGGTGCCGTACTCCGGAGTGGCTCGAGAACGGCCGGCGCCGATCTTACCGCACCCGGCACCTGGGCGGACCCACCTAACCTAGGTCGACTCTCCGGGGAGACCGAGGCCGAGCCGCTCCGCCGCCTCCCGACCCGGGCCCTGCGCCAACGCATAGAGCGCGGTCATGATCACGGCCGAGCTGAGGCACCAGAGGCAGGTGGCGCCGATCACGAACGGCTCGAGGAAGGTCAGGTAGACGGAGAACAGGGTGCCGAGGCCGCTCAGGACCAGCAGCGCGATCGCCGCCCAGGACGCCGTCCGGCGGTTCCCGCGGCGGCGCACGCACCACGCCGTCAGGATCAGGGCGAAGCCCAGAACGCCGAGCACGCCGATCGGCAGGACGCCGAAGAGCCGCGCGTACTCGCTCTGCTGGACCGTGTTGCAGTCGCCCACCGGGCCGCACACGGCCTCGACCTCGCGCACCTCCACGCTGGCCAGGTAGGCGGCCACGCCGAGCCCCAGAAGCGCCAGCAGCGGGTTCAGCCAGTCGAGGCTCGGGCCGCGCGCGGCAGGGGCGCCGGACCGGAAGGTGACGGCCGAGCGTAGGAGGACCGCCGCCATCCCCAAGAGGACGAGCACGGCGAGCCCGTTCCCGTGCGGGTCGGCACGTAGGCGATCGAGCCATCCCCGCGGAGGGCCCTCCCCCTCGAGGACCAGGAGCCCAGCGGGAGTCGCCGCCGGGGCCGATGCCGGCGTGGCGGTCGGCTCGGGGAGCGGCTCCGAAGGGGCCGGGGCGGCCGCCGCCGGCGGGGCCACGACGGGTGCCTCCGGGGTGGGGCGCGGCGTCGACGGGGGCGCGGTGACGACCGGTGCCGGCGAAACCGCGGGCGGCGACTGGGGAACGGCAGGCGGCGCCGGGCTCATGGCGGAAAGCGCCGCCTCGAGGCCGGGCAACGGGGGCCAGTCGACGCCGCCTTGATCCAGGTAGCTCTCGACCAGGCCCGGCAGCCTCTGTGGGATCTCCTGGGAACCGACCAGCGCGTACTGACCCACGACCAGCAGTGGGACACCCCGGCGCAGGACGGCGTACCGCTGGATCGCGGACTGGTAGAGGTCGTAGCCCTCCGGTGTCGCCGTGCTCAGCACGGCGATCTGCAGCCGTTCCCCGAACCGGCCGACGAGGCCCGGCAGCGCCCGCCGTACGGTGCGGCAGTGCGGACAGGTCGGGGAGGCGAACAAGACCACCCGTACGACGCCGTCGCCCTCTCCGGCCGGAGCGGGGGGGACGGCCACCATCAGCACCAGCGCGATCGAAACGGCGGCGAGAACGCCGCTCCCTGTTCCCCTCACGAGCCTCCTCCCCTCACACTCCCCCGACCCTGCCCTGCGAACGCCGTGCCAGCGTAGCCGACGAGAAGGCGTGCATGTGGCGGGGCCGAGGCCTTGTCGATCGCCAGGCCCCGCGGGAGTCGCGACGCTGCGACCCTGGCCGGCTCGGACCGGTGCAGGGCCGAGAACCTGGGGATCATGGTCACCCCGCCGTATGCGCTAGTATGACGGTGGTCACCCACACGAGCCATGGAGTGTGTGTCGGCGAGGCCGACGAGGATCCCCAGTGAGCGGCACCCGCTCACCCGCAGTCGGGTCCGGGAGGCGCTGAGCCTCCCCGGGGCGGACCGGGGCGGGAGCGGGAGGCGGCGCCGGTGAGCACCTGCGTCTACATGAAGGTCCTGGAGTCAGCGCCGGAGCGGTACGACCGTGGCATCGACCGGCTCTCCGGAGGGACCATCGCCCGGATCTACGAGCGGGTCGCGGGATGTGTGGCGGCGCCGGGGCGGCAGGTGCTCGACGTGGGGTGCGGCACGGGCGGGGTCGCCCTGGCCTGCGCGGCCCGGGGGGCCCGCGTGGTCGGCATCGACGTCAACCCCGGCATGCTGAACGTCGCCCGGGGCAAGGCGGCGCGCCGGCAGCCGGCACCCGAGATCGACTGGATCGAGCTCGGCGCGATGGAGCTCGAGGACCGCTTCGAGCCCGGCACCTTCGACGCGGTCGTCTCCTGCCTGGCGTTCAGCGAGCTCTCGCCCGACGAGCGGCTCTACGTCCTCCGCACCGCTCTCCACCTGCTCCATCCCGGCGGCCGGGTGGTGATCGCGGACGAGGTGTCGCCGCACGGTCGGACGGCGCGGGTGTGGCGCTGGATGCGCCGGCTGCCCGTGGTCCTGGCGACCTGGGTCCTGACGCAGACGTCCACCCATCCCGTCGAGGGCCTGACCGACATGGTGCGGGCGGCGGGCTTTGGCGAGGTGGCCGAGGAGAGGCTGGGGCGGGACGACTTCGCCATCGTCTCCGGTCGCAAGGAAGCGGACGCGGCGTGAGCGCGACGGGGCTGGCCGGCTGGCTGCGGGACACGCTGTTCCGGCTCTTGCCCCACGCCACCCGGACCGGGCTCCGGCGGGTCGGTGAGCCGGGGCCCGACTCCCCCGTCGTCCTCACCGGCAACTACGCGCTGACGGTCCGCCGCCTGGTCGAGGTCCTCGCCGGCCGCGACGCCTGGCTGCTGGTCGCCAACAGCCGAGGCATCAACGTCTGGTGCGCGGCGGGCGGCGGACACCTGACCCACCACGACGTCATCGCCGTGCTGCGCTCCTCGGGGATCGGCGAGCAAGTCCAGCACCGCAAGCTGATCCTGCCCCAGCTCGCGGCCACCGGCATCGAGCGCCGACGGGTGCGGTCCGCCACCGGCTGGGAGCCCCGGTGGGGCCCGGCCCGCCTCGAGGACCTGCCCGAGTTCCTCGACCGCCAGCAGCGGCCCAGGAAGCGGCACCGGCTGATGCGCTTCCCGCTGTGGGAGCGACTGGAGATGGCGCTGACCTGGGCCTTGCCGATGGCCCTGGTCGCGTTCTTCATCCTCTCCCTGCTGGTCGAGGTCCAGGTGGCGGCGGTCGCCGCCGGCGTGATCGTGCTGGGCGTCGGCGCCGTGTTCGTGGCCCTCCGCTGGCTACCGGTGACCGGAGGCCGGCGCTGGCTCACGTACGGAGGCCTGGCGGTCGTCACTTTCGCCGCCGGGGGCGGAGGCTTGGTGGCCCTCGGCGACGCCGGGGGCCCGGCGCTCGTCTCGCTCGGCACGACCTGTGCGTTGGCCGCCGGCGTCCTGTCGCTGGACCTCACGGGGACCACACCCTGGTACCCGGGGACCATCAACAGCTTCCACAACCGGTTCGACATCGAGCTGGTCCCGGAGCGCTGCACCGGCGCCGCCGAATGCGTCCAGGTGTGTCCCCGCGACGTGCTGGAGATGGACGGCCACCGGCGAAAGGTGGTCCTCGCCCGGCCCGAGGTGTGCATCCGATGCGGCGCCTGCATCGTGCAGTGCCCCGAGGACGCCCTGCGGTTCCGCTTCTCCGACCGCCGGGTCGTCGAGGCGGCCAGCGTCCGCAGCACCCGGGTCAACCTGCTCGGCCGGCGCACGGTGCCGCTTTCCCAGGCGGGGGACGGCTAGTCCCACAGGATCGTCCAGCCCGGGTCGACACCCGCCTAGCGCTTCAGGATCCCACGGTCCGACAGCCACGAAAGGAGCTGGTCCGGCCAGCCCGCGACCGGCCAGGTCAGGAACTCGGGGGAGCGTCCGAGGAAGCCGAAGCCGTGGCCGCCCCTTCCGTAGATGTGTAGCTCGGCCGGAACATCGGCGGCCCGCAGCGCCGAGAACAGCGCCAGGTTGGCGGCCGAGGGCCGGGGGTCGTCGGCGGCCGAGACCAGGAAGGCGGGCGGGGTCGCCGGGGTGATGGCGGTCGGCTCCACCGGGGTGCCGGCGTAGGCAAAAACGAGGAAGTCGGGGCGCGAGCCGAAGCGCTCGACCGGATCAGAAGCGGCCGGGTCACCGGCGTCGAACCGGGTCCCGGTCAGGCCGACCAGGGTGCCGCCCGCCGAGAAGCCCAGGATCCCGATGCGGCCGGCATCCACGTGCCACTCCTCGGCGCGGCTGCGGACGAGCTGGAGGGCCCGCCGCGCATCCTGGAACGCGTCCTCCACGGAGTAGGGAGAGCCCTCGCTGTTGGGGAGCCGGTACTTGAGGACGAAGGCGGCGATCCCGTGGGCGTTCAGCCACTCGGCGACCTCGGTCCCCTCGATGCTGATGGCCAGGTACTGAAACGCCCCGCCGGGGGCGACGAGCACGCCCACCCCGGTCGCCCGGTTGGCGGGCGGCAGGTAGACGGTGAGGCTCGGGCGGTGGATGTTGTAGACGCGGGTGATCCCGTCTCCCCGGTCGAGGAGCTTCTCGGGCTCGCCGGCGAAGGCCTCCGATCCGGGCGCGCCGGCCGGCCAGAGCGGAACCACTTGCGGCTCGTCCGCCGCCGACACGACGGCCAGCGACAGGATGCCGAGGAGCACAGAGCACAGCCGATGCCTCATGGTGCCGAGAGTGTAATACGGCGTCGCGACCACAATCGACGTCACCGGCGGTCGGCCGGGTGGGGCGACCCCGAGATGGAGGTCCGGCGATCAGAGCGGCCGCCGAGCGGCGGCGCTGCCTAGCGTGGACGCAGGCGCTCGATGAAGGACACGTCGACCCAGTAGGTGTCGGCGTTGCCGGTGCCGGGCGAGGTCAGCAGCTCCCTCATCTTCTTCTGAGTCACGCGTTGTCCCGTCAGCTCCTCGAGCCGGGTGGGCCGGGTCGACATGAAGAAGAAGTACCTGCCGTCGGGCGACACGTAGGGCGAGTAGCCCTGGGCCTCGGGAACGTTGATCGGGGCCCCCAGGTTGATCGGCTCGCTCCAGACGTCGTCCGGGCTGCGGAAGCAGACGTAGTAGTCCGACTGCCCGATGGCGTCGGGACGTCCGACCACCGACAGGATGAGATAGCTCTCGTCGGGGGCCACGAAGGCGTTGAACCGGGTCCGGCCGGAGTTGATCTGGCTCGGCAGCCGCTCCGGCTCGGCGTAGGCGCCATCGACGAGGCGGGACCGATAGATGAAGTTGGCCTCGCCCCGCTTCTGGCGGGTGAAGTACAAGGTGCCGTCCCGGGTCGCCGACGGGAAGTACTCCTGGTCCTCCGTGCTCACCGGGGCTCCGAGGTTGCGCGGCTCCCCCCAGCCGTCGCCGGCTCGATCCGCCGCCCAGATGTCGCTGTTGCCGGAGGGGCCCTCGGCGCCCGGAAACGCCCGGTCCGAGAGAAAGAAGACCCGCTGGCCGTCGGGGGCGACGAAGGCCTCGAGGTCGTGGGCCGGATAGGGAGCCACGAAGGAGGCCACCTCGGGCTCGGTCCAGCTCCCGTCCGCCAGCCGCCGGGTCACCATGACGGAGCTGAAGGCGTAGCCCGGGCCCGCGACGCCGAAGTAGATCTCGCTGCCGTCGGGCAGCATGGCGATGTCCCGGTCCAGGAGACCCGTCGACACGATGCCCGGGGCAAACAGGCGCGGAGTGTCTCCCGGAGGCTCCTGCCCCAGGTACTCGCCCACCACGCCCGGGATGGTCCGGGACGGACCCGCCTCCCCTCGAGGCGTGGCGTGGTCGCCGCTCAGCTCGGGCGTCGGCTGCGCGTGGGCGACCTTGGGCCACCAGGTGGCGAAGTCGAAGTTGTCGCTGTTGCGATGGCACTGCTGACAGGTGGTCTCGCTCGGGACCACCCCGCCGCTGGCCAGGAAGGCTTGGTGGTCCGTCATGACCTCGGTGGCCACGTACTCCGACCCCGGTCCGTGGCAGGACTCGCACCCGACGCCCTCCTCCGGCCTGAAGGTCTCGGCGAGCAGGGCGTCGGGATCCTGCGCCCCGGTGACGTGGCACAGCAGGCAGCGCTCGTCGGCCAACGGGCTCTCGAGATCGTGGTACTGGGGCCGCTGCCGCCCCAGGAACAGCGCCCAGTCCCCGGCCAGCCGCCAGTAGGCGTGGGAGTGCCGGCTGTGCAGCCAGGTGACGTAGGGGTGACCCTGCTCGGGGCTCGAGTGGCACCCCTGGCAGGCTCGGGAGCCCACGTACTGCGGGTGCCGGGTCTTCTCGCCCCGGACCGTGCGCCGGAGGAAGCCGACCTCGACCGCCTCGACACGGCCGTCAGCGCCGCGAACGAAGGTCACCGGCCAGGGCTCCCGGCGACAGAAGAAGCGGTCCCCACCGATGGGATACAGGTCGTCGGGGGCGAGCTCGCGGATCTTGAGGCTTCCCCCTTCCCGCCACACCTTGACCTCGCCTCCCTCGCCGAGCGCGTAGAGGCCGACGTACTCGGAGAGCCGGCCGGGGTCGATGGGGACCTCGGCCGGTCGGACCATGACGTGGTCCGAGGGACGGGATCCCTCCGCGTCTCGCCGGCTCGGGTCGGCCCCGTTGGCCTCCAGGATCGCCACCAGCTCCGGGTTCCCGCTGCGATACGCGACGTGAAGCGGCGTCCAGCCTTCGTGGGTGGCAACGTTGGGGTCGGCCCCGCGTCGAAGCAGCAGCCGGGCCACCTCCGCGTTGCCGCGGCGCGCGGCCACGTGCAGGGCGGTCCGGCCCCATCGGTTCTTCACCGCGAGGTCGGCGCCCGCATCGAGCAGCCGCTCGACCATGTCGGCCCGGTCGTGGTGGCACACCCAGTGGAGGGGGGTGCCGCCGTCCGCGCCGACCGCATCGACGGGCGTGCCGGCCTCCAGCAGCTCGCGGAAGATCCGAAAGTGCCCGCGGATCCCGGCCCAGTGCAGGGCCGTATAGCCGTCGGCATCGGTGGCCCGGACGTCGGCGCCGTCCTCGAGCAACCGGTGGACGGCGTGGGGGTCGCCCCGCTTGGCGGCCTCGACCAGGTCCTTCATCGAGTACGCCGCGTGCCCCGGCGGCGCCAGCAAGAGAAGGCCCACGACGGTGAAACTGAGAGTCGCCGTTCTCGTCATCGTTGCCGCCACTCCTCCCCGACGCCCGGCGCAAGGATACACCTGGGTTCCTTCTCGTTTGCCCGTGTCACCTGGGATGACCCGCGTTCTCCCCCGGCGCACCAACCAAGTCGGGAGCCCGAGCGTCTCAGGATCGGGTGGCGCGAGACGCAGCGCGGAACTCGACAGGAGGGTGGAAAATGGATTGCGCACCGTCGAGAGACGGTCTCGCCCTGAGACGGGCGTTCAGCCTCTTGGCCGTCATCGGTGCCGCGCTTCTCGCGCCCCTGGCGGTCTCCGGCGCCAACCGGGACGTCGATGCGAGCGACTCGTCGCGGGGTGCGTCCGGATTGGTGCAACGCCAGGCGACCGGAACACCGAACCCGCCGATAACGCTCACGATCCGGTCGGCGGTGCTCGGCGAGGAGCGTCGCGTCTATGTTCAGCTCCCCGAAGGCTACGCCGGCAGCGAGGCGCGCTACCCCTTGCTGGTGGTGGTCGACGGCGAGTGGCTGTTCGAGCCGGCCCGAGCCACCGTGAAGTTCTTCTCCGAGTACGACGTCATGGACGTCTCGATCCCGAAGATGATCGTCGTAGGAATCGAGAACGTCGATCGAAACCGCGACCTGGTGCCGACGGCGGACCGGAGCGAGGCTCAGGATTTCCCGACCGCCGGCGGGGCCGGACAGTTCCTGCAGTTCCTGAAGCAGGAGCTGCTCCCGTTGCTCGGGGAAAGGTACCGGACCGCACCTAGCCGAACCCTGGCCGGGTGGTCGTTCGGGGGGCTCTTTGCTGTCTACTCGTCCGTCGTCGCGCCCGACCTGTTCGACGGCTATCTGTGCATCGGGCCGGCGCTGTGGTGGGACAACGAGATGGTCCTCGACCTCTATCGCGACGTCCGATTCCAGCGGCCGAAGCGCATGGTCGTCACGCTCGGGGCCCGAGAGGCTGGCGGAAAGGTCTACACGTCGACCCGACGGCTGCTCGACCGCCTCAACGAACGCCCCGTCGAGGGGCTCGAGGTGACGCACCTGGAGCTCCAGGGCGTGGGGCACAGTTGGGGGATCCCCGCTGCGTTCGACAAGGGCCTCCAGCGCCTGTTCGCCGGGTACGTCGCGCCCGACGAGGTCAGCACGTCGTCGCTGGAGGCCCTCCAGGCGCACTACGACCAGCTCTCTGCGACCTGGGGCTACCGGGTGCTGCCCCCGGTCCCCGTCATGCTGAACCTGGCGCTCTCGAGGTGGTCGGCTGGCGCGAAGGCGGACGCCATCGACGTTCTCGACCGGCTCCTCCGCTACGAGCCGGACGCGTCCCTCGCCTACTACTACCGGGGCGTCTTTCTGGAGCGCCAGGGCCGGGAGGGGACGGCCATTCCCAGCTTCGAGGGCGCCGTTTCCGCCGAGCGCCGCCGCAACGTACCGGATCGGCTCAACCTGGCGCTATTCAAGAAGCGCCTCCAGAAGCTAGCCACCGCGCCCTCGGCCAGCGGCTCACCCGCCCCGCCCCGGTAGCCCGACCACCTCGGCACGGTCCAGACGCCGTCCGTGAGGCGCCGGGAAGCAACAGCCCGGCGCGCCGGTTCAGCCCGCCACCGGAGTGCCGCCCAGCGCCTCTTCAGGGGCCCCTGGCGCGCCGGCGCCGCTCGGGCCGCGCGCCCGCTGCAAACGCCGCCGCTCTCGTCGTACCATGCACGGGTATCCTTCTGGTGCGACGGGTGGGCGGAGAGGCCGATGGCTGAGGCGAACGAGAGCGTCTGTCGATCCTGCGGCGGGCAGCTCCCCGACCGGGCACGCTTCTGCAGCGGCTGTGGCACGCCGATCGTCTCGGAGGACCTGCCGACGCTCAGCTCGCCGGTCGGCTCGCCGACCCCAAGCCGCCCGCCGGCCTCCCAGGCGAGCGCGCCTCCCTGGGGTCGGTCGGGTCATTTCGTGCCCGGGATGGTCCTCGCCGGGCGCTATCGCGTGGTGGCGCTCATCGGCAAGGGCGGCATGGGCGAGGTCTACCGCGCCGACGACCTCACGCTCGGGCAGCCGGTGGCGCTCAAGTTCCTGCCTCAGGCGTCGGTGAGCGAGGAGATGCTGGAGCGCTTCCGCAACGAGGTGCGGATCGCCCGCCGCGTCTCCCACCGCAACGTCTGCCGCGTCTACGACATCGGCGAGGCGGAGGGACGGCACTTCCTCTCCATGGAGTACGTGGAGGGCGAGGACCTCGCCGCGCTGCTGAAGCGGATCGGCCGGCTGCCGCAGGACAAGGCGATCGACGTCGCGCGGGGGGTCTGCGCGGGTCTGGCGGCGGCCCACGAGAAGGGTGTCCTGCACCGCGACCTGAAGCCCGCCAACGTCATGCTCGACCGCCAGGGCCAGGTCGTCATCACGGACTTCGGCCTGGCGACGTTCGCCGGCCAGGTCCCCGAGCACGACTCGCGCAGCGGCACCCCCAGCTACATGGCGCCCGAGCAGCGCACGCGTGGAGAGGTCAGCCCGCAGAGCGACATCTACGCCCTCGGGCTCGTGCTGTACGAGATCTTCACCGGCCGGCGCGCGTTCGAGTCGGCGACGGTCACCGGCAAGAGGCGCCCGCAGGACGAGTCCCGCCCGAGCAGCCCGTCCTCGGTGGTGCGCGACCTCGATCCCGCGGTCGAGCACGCGATCCTCTGGTGCCTCGAGCGCGAGCCTGAGCGGCGCCCGCGCTCGGCGTTGGCGGTGGCCGCGGCGCTCCCGGGCGGCGACCCGCTGGCGGCCGCGCTCGAAGCCGGAGTGACGCCCGCGCCGGAGATCGTCGCCGGGGCCGGCGAGACGACGGGTCTGAGCCCGCGCCAGGCGCTGCTCCGTCTGGCGGGTGCCGTGTTGGGCCTGGCGCTCGTGGCCCTGCTCGCCATCCGCACCAACGGCCTCGACCGCATCGGCGTGGAGCCCCCCGACGTGCTGGCCGGCAAGGCGCGGGCGATCCTCGAACGGATCGGCTATCACGAGACGCCCTACGACACCGCCTCAGGCTACGACATCGAGGATGCGGCGCTGCGTCACATCGAGGAGCAGGAGAAGCCCAAGGGGTGGGACGCGGTGCTCGCCGGCTGGCCCCCCCTCGTCTACTACTGGTATCGGACGAGCCCGCAACGGATGTTGGTCCTCGACATCAGGAGTGACCTGATGACGCCCGGCATCGTCGGCATCTGGAACCCGCCGGCGACGCTCGCGGGCATGGCCAATGTCGGCCTCGACGCCCACGGTAGGCTCAACTTCCTCCAGGTGCTCCCACCGGAGCGGTCGGAACCCCCGAAGGAGACCCAGGAGCCGGACTGGGACGCCCTGTTCGACGCGGCCGGACTCGAGCGCGCGGCCTTCCGGGAGGTGGCACCCCAGTGGACGTCGCTGGCGGCGTCCGACGTTCGTTTGGCCTGGGAGGGATCCTGGCCGGACACGACCCGTCCGCTGCGCGTCGAGGCGGCGGCCTTCCAGGGCAAGCCCGTCTACTTCACCCTCGTCAGCCCCTGGACGCTGCCCTATCGCACGAGCCCCGACACGACCACGCCGGGCGAGCGGGCGGGCGGGTTCGTCGCCGTCACGGTGGGGATCCTGCTGGTGGCCGCGGCGATGCTGCTGGCGCGGCGCAACTACGCCAGCGGCCGCGGCGACCGCCGCGGCGCCATGCGTCTGGCCACGGCCGTCTTCGGCCTGCAGCTCGTCCTCTGGGTGACCCGCGCCCACCACGTCGCCACGGTGGGCGAGTTCGGCCTGCTGGTCGCCGCGATTGCCTACTCGCTCTTCGCCGCCGGCCTGGTCTGGCTGTTCTACCTCTCGCTGGAGCCCTACGTGCGCCGCCACTGGCCACAGACGCTGATCTCCTGGAGCCGGGCCCTCGCCGGCCGCCTGCGCGACCCCCTGGTCGGGCGCGACCTGCTCTCCGGGGTCCTGCTCGGCCTGCTCTGGGCGCTGCTCTTCGAGTGCTTCCTGCTCGTCCTCGGGCGGCTCGGCGCCTCGCCACAGCTCGGCGCCATGGCCTACCTGAACGGCGCACGTGAGATCGCCGGGGCCTGCCTGGGGGTGCTGCTGCGCTCGATTCGATCGACGCTGGTCTTCTTCCTGGTGCTCTTCCTGCTCCGCGTGCTCCTGCGCCGCCGCTGGCTGGCCTCGCTGGCGTTCGTGGTCCTTCTGTCGTTGCCCTCGCTCCTCGCCAGCCACTATCCGCTGGTCGAGGGCCCGCTGCGGGTGGCCATCTACTCGATCGCCGCCGTCGCCGTCGTTCGCTTCGGCCTGGTCACGCTCGCCGCAGGTATCCTGACGGTCGAGCTGCTGCTGAACGTCCCGATCACGGCCAGCCTCTCGTCCTGGTACGCGCCCGGCATGCTCGTCGCCTTCCTGAGCGTGCTCGCGCTCGCCGGGTGGGGCTTCTGGACCTCGCTGGCCGGCAAGCGGCTGTTCACGGGCGACGCCTTCGAGTAGCGCGCGTCGTCCGCAAGCCCGGAAGCTACACCGAGGCTCTCTCAGGAGGGTGGAGCCCTCGAATGTCCGCGGCGAGGGCCAGGCGAACGCTGACCGGGTGTTCGGAGGACCTCGTGGCGGATACAATCACCGCGTGGCAGACGGGCTCAGCGACACCGACCCGGAGGCCCGGCGGGTCCATCTCGAGCTCATCCGCCAGGCCTCTCCTGGCAAGCGGCTGCGCCTGGCCTTGTCCCTGAGTCGCTCGGTGATGACGCTGTCTCGGTTGGGCCTGGCGCAGAGACACCCTGACGACTCGCCGGAAGAGATCGGCCTCAGGTTCGTGTCCCTCCACTACGGCGCCGATCTGGCCAACGAGCTGCGCTCTCACCTGTCGACCCGCAGGGCGTGATGGACCCGGACCTGCTCGCGGCACTGGCACCGGTCCTGTGGGCGCTTCGCGATCTGGGTGTCCGCCACTACGTCGGTGGTTCGATCGCCAGCTCGACGCATGGCGTTGCGCGCTCCAGCCTCGACGCGGACGTGGTGGCGGAGCTGGGATCCGCCCACGTCAGCTCGCTCCTGGCGCGCCTGGCTGACGCCTACTACGTCCCGGCGAACCGTGTGCGCGACGCGGTGACCCGCAAGACGTCCTTCAACGTCATCCACCTCGAGACCATGCTCAAGGTCGACGTCTTCGTCTCGAAAGGGCGTCCCGCCGATCGAAGAGCCTTCGAGCGCTGCCGTCCGGCGTCCACGGAGGCGTCTGACGAGCTCTCGATCCCGGTCGCCTCGGCCGAAGACGTCATCCTGGCGAAGCTGGATTGGTACCGGAGAGGCGGAGAGGTCTCCGAGCGCCAGTGGACCGACGTGAGGGGAGTGCTCGATGTCGTGGGCGAGGCCCTCGACGTGGGGTACCTCCGGCGCGGGGCGCTCGAGCTGGAGGTGGGCGACCTACTGGAGCGGGCCCTTGCAGAGGCCGGCGGCGATGCCGGCCCCGGTCGACACGGCCCGAGGTAGGCCTCGGGGACCGCTTCTGGGGTTGGCGATCGAGGAGGCCCCCCCTCCTACGCCCGAGCGTACATCACTCTCGCCTCCTGCCTGATGGATCTTGGGAACATCCAGGAAGCACGAGAGCATGCCGCACGGCTGCTCGGCGCCGGGCCTGCTACTGCAGCTTCCAGCGAATCCCGGCCTCGCGGGCGATCCGCTTGGCGACGGCTCTGCCGGTCATCAACCCCGCGGGCAGCCCTCCGCCCGGCGAGAGCCACTGACCGACCATGTAGAAGCCCCCGAGCCCGGGGAGCACACAAGGGAGCGGCTTGATGCCTGTGGCCGGCGTGTAGAGCCAACCCTCCATGCTTCCCTTCCAGTTGCCCGTGTAGCGGATGATGGTGGCGGGGGTGGCGACGTCCACGACCTGCACCTTGCCTCGAGCTCTCGGGAAGCGGCCCTCGAACACGGCGATGACCGCGGCGGCCAGACGCTCCTTCTCGGCCTCGTAGCGGGCCCTGTCGGTCTCGCGCAGCCCCAACCAGTACTCGTGGTTGTGCGTGGTCAGGAGGCAGGTGACCGCGGTCTGGCCCGCCGGAGCGAAGGTCGGGTCGAAGTGGAAGATGCGGAAGTTGATCGCGTTGGTGGTGGTCTCGGGATCGACCCGAACCCCCTCTTCGCGGAAGAGCATGAGAGCCCCGGGCTCCCCGCGCAGGTCCGCGTCAACTCCGAGCGAGACCATGGCGTAGGAAGGGAAGGGCTCGTAGGTCTCGTAGATCTTCCGGATCCGGGCGTCCAGGAACCGCCCCTCGAGCATCTCGAAGATGGTGGCGTGGCCGTCGGCCGCCGACACCACGACGTCCGCCCGAAACTCCTCACCACCCTGCAGAGCGACGCCCACGGCCCTTCCCTGCTCGACCAGGATCCGCTCGACCCGAGCGCCGAAGCGGATGCGGCCGCCGATCTTTCGGTAGCTTTCCTCGATGAGGCCGATCATCCGGAGCGAACCGCCGACCGGGTACCCGGCGTTCCCGCGCGCCATCCAGGCCAGAGAGAACACGATGGCCAGCAGCGAGAGCTGGCTGATTCCGCCCGCGAAGAACTCCCGCAGGACGGGGGTCGTGAATCTCCGCGAGTAGTCCGCCAGGCTGAGCTTGCCGAACTTCAACAGCATCGGCAGGTAGGGAGCGAGACGCAGGTAGGCACCGAGGTTCCCAAGGAAGCCGTCGCCCTCGGGGAGACGAAGCCTGGCGACCTTGCGGATGAGCGCGACCAGCTCCCTGATGGCAGCGGCATCCTGCGGCGCCTTCGCCAGCAGCTCGGCCTCCAGGCGGTCAGGATCGCGGTAGATGGTGATCCGCTCCGGTCCGCGCTCGACCACCTGGAAGACCGGATCGTCGAAGAACTCGAGCTGGTCGATGTCGAAGACTTCCTTCCAGCGGGCGTTGAGATCGCCGCCGGTCTTCGATCCGACCAGCCAGTGGATGCAGTTCTCGAAGGTGAAGCCGCCCTTTCTCCAGGCGGTGGCCAGGCCTCCGGAGATCGTGTGCATCTCCAGGATCTCGGTGTCGAGGCCCAGCCGTCGCAGGTAGACGCCGGTGCACAGCCCGGCGATCCCTCCGCCGACGATGATGACCTTCTTGTCAGCCATTCCGGCCTCCCTCGCTTGCCGAACCATGCTCTTCTCGCGATCGCTTCGCCAAGCGCACCCTCGCAGGCTCCCTGCCGGCTCGGTTGACGCGGCGCGGCCTTCCGCACTCCTCAGTCGCTCGGTGCCGCCTCACTCACGGGTCGCCCCGGGACGCCGCTGCGGATTGGCAGATGCAGGTTCTTGTTCGGCCGCTCGTTCAACAACACAGTCCCGTCACTCTTCCCGCTGTCGCTGGGCGCGATGGTACGGCCGACAGTACACGTCGAGCAGCGGCGTTCAGGGTGTCGGTGTCGACATAGCCAGCGTTCACGTCGCCCGCTACACCGAGGCTTACCTGGGGTGTCACGGCACCTAGGCCGCGTAGCACGCTGTACTGGAGCTCGCCCGCCGGATCAGCGGAGTTGGTGGCGGCAGGTGGCCACAGGCACCTACGGACAGAAGGGCTCCCATGAACAGGACGGCGTGGAGTCTGGCTTGAAGTGGCATCACGTCACGCTCTAGCTGCAGCCGGCCCAACACTATTGTAGAGTCGGGCGCGCGGGCGCAAGCCGGCTTGGAACAGCGCGTTTTGGGGCATGCCGTGAAACGCGACGGGTGCCATGCCTCTACGCAGTCCGATAGTGGTAGCGCAAGGCGCGGTCTCTAGCGTCATGAGGCGACTCGCTGGGGCTACGAACGCCGTGCGTCCCGAGCGAGCGCGAGCCCGAACCAAGCAAGGGTCGGAACGTCACGGGTGGCCGAGTGGTGCGACACCGGTTGACATCCGAGCCGCCGTCGTATCTCCTGGCCTCCGTCGGAGGTGACGAGTCTTGCGAAGGGTCTTCAAGTGGACGCTCCGGGTCGTCGTCGCGCTGGCGGCGATCCTCACCGCCTTCCTGGTGATCACGGCCTTCACGGCACCCGGCCGCTACGGCCTCGAAGGCGCGGCCGAACGGGCGGAGGCCTGGAAGAAGGCCACCCCGCTGCGCGAGCTGGCCGACCGGGTCGGGGTGCGGTTCGGGTCGGCGGTGATGGTGCGGGACATCCGGAACGATCCCGCGTACGTGCCGGTGCTGGTGCGCGAGTTCAACTCGGTGACGCCCTTCGTGGAGATGAAGTGGGGGACGCTGCACCCCGAGCCGGACCGCTACGACTTCGACCAGGCCGACGAGCTGGTGGCCCTGGCCGAGGCCCACCACATGCGCGTGCGGGGACACACCCTGGTCTACGGGCAGTGCGTCGACCCGCCCAACCCCGAGTACCTGTTGCAGGCGACCGACCCCACGGCGGTGCGCACCCTGATGGCCGAGCACATCGCCACCGTGGCCGGCCGCTACGCCGGACGCGTCGACACCTGGGACGTCGTCAACGAGCCGCTGCGCGCCTTTGGGGACTTCTCGGAGAACGACGGCCTCTCTCAGCACGTCTTCTCGAAGGTGCTGGGGCCCGGCTACATCGCCGAGGCCCTGCGCCTGGCCCGAAAGGCCGACCCCAACGCCCGGCTGTTCCTCAACGAGTTCGGCGTGCTGCTGCCGGGCCCCAAGCAGGACCGCTACTTCCGCCTGGCCAAAAAGCTGCTGGACGAGGGCGCGCCCCTCGACGGCCTGGGCTTCCAGGGCCACGTGGTGCCCCTGTTCAGCGGCAGGAGGCCGACCCGGGAGGAGGTCGCGGCCACCCTGCGGCGCTTCGCCGACCTCGGCCTGACCGTGGAGATCACCGAGCTGAACGTCTTCACCCGCACGCTGCGCGACGTCTTCCGCCTCGGCCTCTCCTACGACGAGCCGGCCGAGCTGGCGCGCCAGGCCGACACCTACGCGGCCGTCACCCAGGGCTGCCTCGACCTCCCGGCGTGCCAGGGCGTCACGTTGTGGACGTTCGCCGACCGCTACCCCACCACCATCGAGACCATGACCCACCTCGAGGACATCCCCCTGATCTTCGACGACGACTACCGCGCGAAGCCGGCCGCCTTCGCGCTGGCACGCACCCTGGCCGCGGCCACGCCTCGGGTCCCGAAGACGGAGACCGCCGAGCAGGAGGAGGCACCATCCGAGTAGCGGCTACCGCCGCCACCGGAGCCCACGCCGCCATGCAAGGGCCCGCATGAGGACGTACCTGGACTGCATCCCGTGCTTCCTACGTCAGGCCCTGGACGCCGCCCGCCTGGTGTCGTCCGACCCGGCGCTTCACGAGCGCCTCCTCCGCGACGTGCTGCGCTGGACCGCAGGGATGGAGCTGTCGCAGCCGCCCCCGGTCATGGGCCAGCGCATCCACCGCCAGCTCCGCGCCCTGACCGGCGAGGAGGATCCGTACCGCGGCGCCAAGCAGGAGCAGAACCGGATGGCCCTGGCGCTGCTGGCCGAGCTTCGGGACCGGATCGTGGCCGCCCCGGATCGGCTGGAGATGGCGGTCCGCCTGGCGGTCGCCGGCAACGTGATCGACATGGGGGCGAACGGAACGGTGGCCGAGGCCGACGTGCGCGCCGCCCTGGAGCGGGCGCTCGCCGAGCCCCTGGTCGGGGGCCTGGACGGCTTCCGTCGCCGGGCCGCACGGGCCCGCAACATCCTCTACCTCGCCGACAACGCCGGCGAGATCGTCTTCGACCGGGTGCTGATCGAAGCGCTGCGGCCGGCGCGGGTGACGGTGGCGGTGCGTGGCGCGCCGGTCCTCAATGACGCGACCCGTGAAGACGCCCGGGTGGCGGGCCTGTCGGACGTCGCCGAGGTGATCGACAACGGCTCCGACGCGCCGGGGACGCTCCTCGCCGACTGCGGCGAGGAGTTCCGCCGCCAATTCGCCGCCGCCGACATGCTGGTGGCCAAGGGGCAGGGGAACTACGAGACCCTCAACCAGGGGGCTCGCGAGGTCTTCTTCCTCTTCAAGGCCAAGTGCCCGGTGATCGCCGAGCGCGCCGGGGTGCCCCTCGGCGCCCACGTCGTGGTGCGCCATCTCCCCACCGACGGCGGCGAGACCGGCGTCCTGGACCCACGTCCATGAGCACGCCGAGCGAGAGCCTTACCTTCGGCCCGGTGCCGTCGCGACGGCTGGGGCGGAGCGTGGGCATCAACAACATCCCGGCCAAGGTGTGCTCCTACTCCTGCGTCTACTGTCAGGTGGGGCGCACCCTCACGCTGCAGGTCGAGCGCCGGCCCTTCCACGACCCCGAGGTGCTGCTGGACGCGGTGCGCCGGCGGACCGAAGAGGCCCGGCGTGAGGGTGCGGCCGTCGACTTCCTCACCTTCGTCCCCGACGGCGAGCCGAGCCTCGACATCCACCTGGGCCGGGCCATCCGTCTGCTGCGGACCCTGGGCTTTCCGGTGGGCGTGATCACCAACGGCTCGCTGATCTGGCGGCCCGACGTGCGGGAGGACTTGAGGTTGGCCGACTGGGTCTCGCTGAAGATGGATGCCGTGAGTGAGGTGGCCTGGCGGCGGGTCGACCGGCCGCATCGGTCGCTGGACCTGGAGGCCATCCTCGAGGGGGCGCTGGCCTTCGCCGCCGCCTTCCCGGGGAAGCTGGTGACCGAGACCATGCTCGTGCACCAGGAAGGCGAAAGCGACGAGCAGGTTCGTGAGACCGCCGACTTCCTGGCCCGGCTGCAGCCGGCCATCGCCTATCTCTCCGTCCCCACGCGCCCGCCCGCCGAGGCGGGGATCCACGGGCCCGACGCGGACCGCCTCAACCGGGCCTTCCAGATCTTCCGCTCCCGGCTGCCGGCCGTCGAGTACCTGATCGGCTACGAAGGGGACGCCTTCGCCAGCACCGGCCAGATCGAGCAGGACCTGCTCGCCATCACCGCCGTCCACCCGATGCGCCGCCAGGCGGTCGAGAAGATGCTGGCCGATGCCGGTGCGGCCTGGTCGCTGGTGGAGACGTTGCTGGCTCGAGGCGAGCTGCTGGCCTCGGAGCACGACGGACACACGTTCTACCTGCGGCGGTTCAGGCGGTCGCGGGAAGGTGAGATGGGGGCTGGAAGGTGACGATCCTCGAGGACCTGATCGCCAGCCTGGACGCGACCGGAACGCGGGTGGGTGCCGTGTGCGCCGGGGCGCGCCTGACCGCCGTGACCACGCGCCACACCGGTCTGGCCGCGACCTGCCGCCCGGACCTCTCCCAGGACGACCGACCCGCGCCCACCGTCCAGGAGGCTGGCGCGCTGCTGGACAAGAGCGGCGCCGAGCTGGCCGGCTATGCCCTGTCCGAGGACACGCTGAGCGCGTCGCTGGGTCTGGCCACGATCAACTCGCTGCTCGACGTCGACACCTCGGCCTGCAGCGAGCGGGGGGCGTTCGAGATCCTGGCGGCGCGGGGGCGGGGCCGTGACGTGGCGGTGGTGGGCCACTTTCCCTTCGTGAGCCGGCTGCGCCCGCTGACCCGGAACCTGTGGGTCCTCGAGAAGCGGCCCCAGCCCGGCGACCTCCCCGCCAGCGAGGCCTCCCGGATCCTCCCCGGCTGCGCGGTCGTCTGCATCAGCGGCACCACCCTCATCAACCACACGCTCGAGGGGCTGCTCGAGCTGTGCCGGGACAGCTACGTGGTCCTGACCGGACCGACGTCGCCGCTGTCGCCGGTCCTCTTCGACCACGGCGTCGACGTCATCTGTGGGACCCGAGTGGTCGACGGCGAGGCGGTGCACCACCTGGTGAGCCAGGGGGCCGGCTTCCGGCAGGTCCACGGCCCGGCCGTTCGCCTGCTGGCCCTGGCTCGAGACCCGGCCGACCTGAACGTCTGCTAGGCCCTACCTCAGGTCGAGCTGATACACCGTCATGCTGGCCGGGGGGAGGCGAATCCGACCCGGCGCCTCTGGCAACGTGCTCTCCGCCACGGTCGCCGGCGGACCGCTGAAACGGCCCCAGCCCGATCCCGCCGGCGTCTCTCCGGCCGGCGCCGTGAGCTGGTAGACCTTCGTGGGCCGGTTCGCCTCCACGCCCGCCAGCTTCAGCTCGCACTCCTGCGGCTCCTCGGTGGGATTGATCACCGAGAGGGCCAGGCTCTTCCGGTCGGCGCCAAGCGCCGCGAAGACGTCGAGGGGGTAGGTCGGGCTGCCGGACGGGTGGGCCGAGGTGTCGATCCCGACCGTCCCCTTGGTGGGAAGCTGCGGCGAGTCACCGCCGACGGCGACCGGCAGCGCCCCGGCGAAGTGGTCGTGGAGCAGCTTCATCACCTGGCCTTCCAAACGCAGCCCGACGGCCTCCCCGCCGGAGTCGTAGGCCAGCGTGCGCATGCCGCCGGTGGCGACAGCCAGGCCCACCCTGTCCGAGTGGCGGAAGAACTCGTGGTAGACGAGGGCGTTGGTCAGCGGGTTCAACATCGGGTGGTTGGCGGGCGGAGGCCCATCCCCGAGCCCTCGGTTCCTCGGAGACCACTCGTCGAAGGCGAACTGGATCTTCTTGTCCTTCAGGCCGGGGAATCGTTTCAGGTACTCCTGCCAGGCCTCGAACTTGAACTGCACCCGGTTCGAGAGCCGCCGCACCTTGAGCGCCATCGGCTCGTCGGACTCGACGAACGCCGGTTTGACCGGATCGATCACCAGGTTGGGGTAGCCGTAGAAGTGCTCGCCCAGGAAGTCGATGTGGTCGGCCGAGGTCTCGAGCAGGGCCCCGGTCCAGTCCTGGCTCGAGCCGAAGGCGAACGGCAGCGGCTCGTTCACCTCCTCGCGTTCCGGGAAGGTGCCGAGCTGCCGGTTCTCGATGTAGCACCAGGAGGCCTCTTCGGGCGTGGCGCCGGAGGCGATCACCTGGATGGCGGGATCGACCCGACGCATGGCCTCGACCACCATGTTGTGCTTCTGCGGGTACTGCCGGATCGACATGTGGCCCCACTGCCAGGGTCCGTACATCTCGTTGCCGATCCCCCAGATCTTCACGCCGTAGGGCTCGGGATGCCCGTTCTCCGCGCGCCGCCGGCCGAGGCGCGTCGAGGCGGGACCGTTCACGTACTCGACCTCCTCGGCCGCCGAGTGAGCGTCGCCGAGCCCCGAGCTCACGGCCAGGTACGGCGTGGCGCCGACGAGGTGGCAGAAGGCCAGGAACTCGTCGATGCCCATGTCGTTGGTCTCCATCCCGCTCCAGGCCAGCTCGCGCCGCGGCGGACGCCGGTCGCGGTCGCCGATCCCGTCGCGCCAGTCGTAGGCGGAGACGAAGTTCCCGCCCGGCCAGCGGGCGATCTCGATCCCCAGCTCCCTCAGGTAGCGGACGGTCGACGCCTTGAAGCCCCAGACGTTGTCGGCGGGCATCAGGGAAACGACCCCCACCTGGAACGTGCCGGCGCCGGTCCCGACGATCTCGAATCGGCCCTCGCTGGTGTCCGCCTGAGCCGTGAATCTCAACGGTAGCTTGGTGTAGCGACGGGTCAGCGCGGGGACCTCGATCGTCTGGCGGTCGCTGGCACCCGGGCCCCAGACCAGACGGATCCTGACCTGGGCGCCCGGGCTGCCGGCGAGCGCCACGTGGCCGGTGTAGGCCCGGCCGGCGCGCAGCGCCAGTCCCGACTGGCTGATCCCGTGGGCGGACGCCGCCTCCAGCCGGACGAGCGGGCTCCACTCGCCCACGTAGGCGTCGGCCTTGTCCATGACCACGGCCTCGTCGGGACCCACCGGCACCCAACGCCGGCGTGGCCACCGTCGGAAGAAGCCGCTGGTGGGTGGGGCTTCCGGCTTCGACGTGATCTCGTAGAAGAACTTGCGATCGGCCAGCATCTCGGCCCAGACCCCGGTGGTGGCCGGCTCCATGAAGCCGCCGAAAACCAGGGGCGTGATGGCCGGCCCGGTACGGGTGGCGTCGATGCGGACCGCCACCGGCTGCGCGGCAGCCGTTCCGGCGAGAAAGACAATCAACACGAACGGCCCGACCCACTGCCGAGAACGAATCATGTGTGTCCTCCGATCGCCTGCTGGCCTACTCCTTCAGCAGTTGGTCCGCGGCGTTGGCGAGGAAGATGTAGTCCGCGCAGATGTTGATCACGTACTCGTTCTCGCCCCAGAGGAAGGGCCAGTCGTCCATGTTCTCCGGGTAGTCGGGCTTCAGCACCAGCACGCCGGGGACGACACCGCCGGGAATGAACGCGAAGTCCGCGCGGTTGTTGCCGTAAGCCACGTGCTTGGACCGGTTGCCGACCGCGGAGACGAACGAGTAGTTGTGCGCCGGGTGGGTGCCGAAGATGTAGTCCAGGGCGCGGGTGACCAGCTCCTTGCCCACCAGGTCCGGATAGACCTTGTTCAGGTAGTAGTTGGTGGCCGCCCAACTGATGATCATCGAGTTGCCGGCCCAGCCGCGGGTGCCGATCGGCACGCCGTACGGGTTCTGCTGGAAGAGGCCGTCCTGCTCGGCCTTGTACTTCTCCACGTAGGGGCGCAGCTTCTCGGTAAAGACCGCGTCCATGGCCGGGATCGCCCGCACCGCCACCTGCATCATCATGCCGGCGTTGGCGTCGAGGGCCGGCCAGATCAGCTCCTCGAACCGGTCGCGGTACTCCTGCTCCTGGGTGGTGATGAGGAGCTGCACCACGGCCCCCAGCTCGGCGCCCTGACCGAACCGGCGCTCGAAGCCGGTGGGTGGCGTCTTCTCCGAGCGGGCCCGCTCCGCGGGGTAGTCCCGCTGGGCCAGGGCCAGGCAGTCGGCGGCCAGCTCGTCGTTGAAGCCCCGCAGCGCTCGGCTGGCCGCCGCCAGCGCGCCGATCGACGCGTAGTTGACGAACGGCATCGGCTCCGTGAACACCCACCGGTCGTCAGGTGTGCCGCTGCGGCGGCCGTCCGACTCGTATGGCCGGAGCGACTTGTCGTAGATCAGGTTGTCGGTCTGGGTCGAGGCGTCGCCGAGGTGCTGGTAGCGGTGCAGCGCCCCGTCGACGATCCCCCGCACCGTGTAGCCGAGGGCCCGATGCTGGGCCGCGATCTGCAGCGCGCCGTGCTCGATCTGCTGCAGCACATCCGGCTTGCCGTCCGGCCGGTGGATGTCGACGAAGCGGATCCCCTGGTCGATCAGGGTCTGGTCGCGCTGGGGGCGGAACTCCTCCCAGGTCGCCACCAGGCTCATGATCGTCATCGAGTGCGAGGCGCCCTGGATGTCGAAGTCGCCGGCGTCGAACCAGCCACCCACCGCCAGACCGGGGATCCGCTCACCCGGCTGGTACGGGCTGTTGGTGGTGGGACCCATCCGGTAGCCGTCGAAGTGCTGGATGTTCACCGGCGCCTGGACCGCGTCGTCGAGGTGCGCCGCGCCGTGCCAGACGCGATAGGCCTCGTTGACGAACATGTGGTCCATCTGGACCGGGAACCAGACGTCCAGCGTCGGGTGCCAGACCTTCTCGTAGACGTTGGCCGCGATCGGGAACGCGCCGGTCGTCTGGTCCCCGTACTGAATGAGGTAGAGGCCCGGGTCGGTGACCGACGAGAAGTCGGCCACCGCGTAGTTGTAGCGCAGGTACTTGCCCCAGGGCTCGACCTTGGCCTTCATCTTCCCGACCTGCTGGCCGTCGGGCCGGATCTCGACGAGCGATACCGTGGGCAGCGGCTGGTCGTTCGCGTCCAGCTCGAGGACCGCGCGCTTCGGCTGGGTGGGGTGGTACCCCACCTGCGAGAAGCCGATGACGGGGGTGCGGGTCCAGTCGGGGATGGTGTACGGCTCGACGTGCCACTCGGCGACCTTGCCGGTGGTCTGGGTCTGAAGCAGCGTCCTGACGATGTACCAGCCGTTCTGGGCCAGGTTGCGGCCGTCGAGGAGCTGCAGCTCGCCCGACAACGACCGGATCAGGACGTGGCGCTCGGGGTCCTCGGGCGCCATCACCAGGGTCTGCCCGGCGGCCACCGGGAGCGCCTGGATGTAGTTCTCGTGGCCGTGGAGGTCGAAGGTCGAGTACCCCTCGAACTGCCGTATCTTCTTCTCGGGGGGGAGCGAGGTGGTCGGGCCCGAGGGGTAGCGGGGGAAGATGTCGGGGTGGCCGTCGATCAGGTAGGTGTGCTCCCAGTAGCGCGACGGCAGGAACTCCAGGTTGAGGCCCGCGCGCCCCTCGAGGTCGGCCGGGACCGGCTTGTCGACGTACACGGCCACCTTGAAGCCGGCGCCGTCCGGGGTGACCACCAGACGCGAGTCGAAGTCGTAGTCCTCGTAGCGAAGCGTCACCTCGATGGTGTTCGTGGTCGGGTCGACCTTCCGGTCGGCGACCTTCGGGATCGGGTCCCACTGCTCGGGGGTGGGGCTCAGGCGCACCGCTCCGCCGGTGGCCGTCCGGACGCCGTGGTGGATGATCTCGACGCCCGCCGTCTTCTCGTCGAAGAACATGCCGTTGTACTGGTTGCTGAAGACGAAGACGTCGAGCCCCCGCTTCTCGAAGTACTGCTGGTCGTTGATCGTCAGCGTCTCCTCGGCGATGACGCTCACAGCGCAAAGGCCAAGGGCGATCGTGAGGGCCGAGACGATCCGGGTGGTCCAGGTCGGTGGTCCGGCGAGGCAACGGCTGGTCATGGTCATCTCCGTTCGGGAACGTGGGTCGAGCGAGCCGGATGTTGAGGCGAAGGGCCGGCTGATGCGAAAGGTGTCGGCGGCTCCCCGGGGTCGAGTGCGGCCGGAGGCCGATCGTTACTGCCCTCGACACAGGCTATCCCCCTCGTCAGACGCGGTCAAGGTGAGCGGGCGCCGTGGCTAGCCTGCCGGCAGGACGGCTGGTACCATACGCCCCGACCGGCCCGGCGCCGGGCAAGTTGTCTCCGCAATGGTGCTGGCGAGGCACGTGAGGGGTCTACATGAAGGCAAGACAGGCGGAAGCGGCGCGAGCCCTGGCAGCCCTGCTCTTCGGTCTCCTGGTCGTGTCGATGCCAGGCTGCGGCGGTGAGAAGCCCCAGCAACAGGGCGGCGCCAAGGTCGTCCCCGACCAGGCGGCGACCGAGGCAGGTGAATCGGCCGAGACGACCGCGCCGGACAGCGGCGGCGTCGACCGCGGGGAGGAGTGCCGGACCCACAGCTACTTGGTGGCGCCGGGGTCCAACGAGACGCTGACGTTTCACGCTCACCTCAGCGACGAGAAGATGCGCCAGACGACACCCTCCGACCTTCGGATCGAGGACGACCAGTGGACCCAGCACGGGCTGGGCGCCTCGGTCGCGATGGCCAACGTCGAGGTCGTCGCCGCGTCGTACCCCACCTGGGTCGTCTACGCCCCCAACTACCTGGCGGAGAAGCGGGACCAGAGAAGCCAGGTCATCTTCAGCGAGAGAGACGGGACGCGGGTGCGTTGGAGCGACGACGACTACGGCACCATCGAGAAGGTCCGGGGGCGCGGCAGCGGCGCCATCGACATCGGGGGGCTCTCCGAGGATCAACTGCGCAGCCTCAACGGCGGCGAGATGACGATCAGCTACTCGGAGGGAGGATCGAGCTACGCCTGGGACATCGAGAGGGGGTCGCTCGACAGGGACGAGTCGATCCTGGTCTTCGATCTGTTCGTCAGCCTTCCGCCCGAGGCGGCAGGTCTCGGCGAGCCCACGGTGCTGGTCAAGGGCCCGTCGGCCGGCTGGCACATCCGCGCCCGCTACAACCCCGCCGCGGGGAAGTACACGATCACCGGCCCCGGACAGCCCGCTTCGTGCTTCCCCTCGCTGTGAGCGCCGCCGCCTCTGCCGCGAGTACGCGGTAGGGATCACCGCTCGGCGCCCTGACCTGTGACGTCCGCGGGTCGCCTGCGCCGGCCGGGACGCCTGTGTCAGCATGGGGCATGAGCAGACGGCCCCTCGCGTTTCGCCCCTCCCGGCAACAGGCCCTCCCGGCGCTCCTCACGGCGGCGTTGGCGCTGACCCTGGCGGCGACGGCCGGTCCGAAGGACCTCCCGTGCCCCGCCTCCAGTACGGCGCCACAGCTCGCCCCGCCGTCGGCGGAGCGGCTGGCCCCCGTCCGCGACTACATCAAGAAGGGCTGGAAGGCGCTCACCCGCTCCCACGCCGACCTCCCGGCGGCCCTTCCCGACTCCAAGGTCCCGCACCAGCCGGGCACACCCTGGGTCCTCTACGTGGCGGCCGACGAGGACCCGGCGGCGGTCCGGTCCGCCATCGCCCGCTCCCTCACTCCGGAGCAGATGGAGCGGGTCCGTGTGGCTCAACTGCCGCCGCGAGCTGGCGATCAGGTGGAGACGATCCAGCCGCACGGCCTTCTCTACCTTCCCCACCCCTACGTCGTCCCCGGTGGCCGTTTCAACGAGATGTACGGCTGGGACAGCTACTTCATCCAGGTCGGCCTGCTGCGCGACGGCGAGATCGCCCTGGCCAGGGGCATGGTCGACAACTTCGTCTACGAGATCGACCACTACGGCACGATCCTGAACGCCAACCGCACCTACTACCTCACCCGCTCGCAGCCGCCCTTCCTGACCGCCATGATCCTGGGCGTCTTCGAGCGGACACACGACCTCGAATGGCTGGCCACGACGATGCCGGCCATCGAACGTTACTACGCCTACTGGACGAGAGCCCCCCACCTCATCCCCGAGCTGGGCCTCTCCCGCTACCACGGCCTGGGTCACGGCCCGGCGCCGGAGGTCGTTCATGGCGAGCGCGACGCGGAGGGCCGCTCTCACTACGATCGCGTCCGGGAGTTCTACGCCAAGACACCGGTGACTGAGTACGACGTGTCGTCCTACTACGACGCCGCGCACGACGCCCTGCTCCCCCTGTTCTTCGTGGGCGACCGCGCCATGCGCGAGTCGGGCTTCGACCCGTCCAACCGGTTCGGCCCCTTCAGCGTCGACATCATCCACTACGCCCCGGTCTGTCTGAACTCGCTGCTCTACCGGATGGAGAAGGAGGCCGGGGAGATCTCCGCCCTCCTCGACCGGACCGACGAGGCGGCGAGGTGGGCCGAGCGGGCACACCACCGCAAGGCCCTGGTCGACCGCTACCTGTGGGACGAGACGCAAGGGCTCTATCGCGACTACGACTTCACCCGCCGGCGCCTGAGCGGCTACGAGTTCGCCACCGCCTTCTACCCGCTGTGGGTGGGCCTGGCCAGCCCCGAGCGGGCCCGGCGCGTCACCGCCAACCTCTACCGCTTCGAGGCCCCCGGGGGTCTGCTGACCAGCACCACGGTCAGCGGCAGCCAGTGGGACGCCCCGTTCGGCTGGGCGCCCCTGCAGCTCATCGCCGCCCAGGGCCTGCGCCGCTATGGCTACTGCCGGGACGCGGACCGCCTTTCGGCCAAGTTCCTCCAACTGGTGACCCGGGAGTTCGAGGCGCACTCCGCGATCGTCGAGAAGTACGACGTCGTCGAGCGCCGGTCGGACCTGCGCGCCGGCATCCGCTTCGGCTACACCTCGAACCAGATCGGGTTCGGGTGGACCAACGGCGTCTTCGTCGAGCTGCTGGCCGAGATGGGTGAGACGTCGAGTTGACGTGTGCCAGGCCGTGGCCGTAGCCTGCCACGGTGCAGTACCCACTCGCGCCGCGCCTGGGGTTCCCGATGCCCGCCGCCGGGCGCTGCCCGGCTGGCCGCTCGGACGGAAGCGCCCGGAGGTTCTTCTCTCCACGTCCGGAAAGGGGAGGCGGAGTCGACGCGCTTCGTTGACCGGCGATCGCCCACCCGCTGATCGTCGACCGCAGAGAATGGGACCAGGCAGCATGGCCGACGATCGCGGACACGCAAAGTCGCTGGACGAGGTGCACGGCAGCGTGGGCACGCGCTACCCCTCGTTGTGGCGCCGGATGTTCGCCTTTGCCGGACCGGCCTATCTGGTCAGCGTGGGCTACATGGACCCGGGCAACTGGGCCACCGACCTCGAGGGAGGCTCCCGCTTCGGCTACTCCCTGCTGTGGGTCGTGCTGATGTCCAACCTGATGGCGGTGCTGCTGCAGACGCTGGCCGCCCGCCTCGGCATCGTGACCGGCAAGGACCTGGCCCAGGCCTGCCGGGCCGAGTACTCGAAGGGCATCTCGGCGGTGCTGTGGGTCCTGTGCGAGATCGCCATCGCCGCCTGCGATCTGGCCGAGGTCCTGGGCACCATCCTGGGGCTCAACCTCCTGTTCGGGATGCCGCTCCTGTGGGGCGCCGGGGTGACGCTGCTCGACACCTTCCTGCTGCTGGCGATCCAACGCCTGGGCATCCGCAAGATGGAGGCGTTCATCCTCGGCTTGATCGGTATCATCGCCATCGCCTTCGTCGTCAACCTGTTCCTGGCCAAGCCGGACTGGGGCGGGGTGGCCGGGGGCCTGGCCCCGTCGCTGCCAGCCGGAGCGCTGTACGTGGTGCTCGGCATCATCGGGGCCACGGTGATGCCGCACAACCTCTACCTCCACTCGTCGCTGGTCCAGACCCGGCGGGTGTCGCGATCAGTCGACTCCCGGGCCGAGGCCTGCCGCTACAACCTGCTCGACTCGGCGATCGCCCTCAACCTGGCCTTCTTCGTCAACGCCGCCATCCTGGTGCTGGCCGCCGCCGTCTTCCATCGCCACGGCATCGTGGTCACCGAGATCCAGCAGGCCCACCACATGCTGGACCGGCTGCTGGGCAGCCAGGTGGCGCCGGTGGCCTTCGGCATCGCGCTTCTGGCGGCGGGACAGAGCTCCACCCTGACCGGCACGCTGGCCGGGCAGATCGTGATGGAGGGCTTCATACGGATCCGCCTGCGCCCCTGGCTGCGCCGGCTGGTGACCCGCTCGGTGGCGCTGGTGCCGGCGGTGGTGGTGATCTCCACCACCGGCGACGAGGGGACGTACGGCCTGCTGATCCTCAGCCAGGTGATCCTCTCCCTGCAGCTCCCCTTCGCGATCGTGCCGCTGGTCCACTTCACGAACGACCCCGGGAAGATGGGGTCGTTCGCCAACCGGCTCCCGGTCAGGCTGCTGGCCTGGCTCACCTCCTTGATCATCATCGGCCTCAACGCCAAGCTGGTCTTCGACGAGATCGGCCGGTGGTCGGCCAAGGGCGCCTCACCGGTCGTGGTGGGGATGGTGGCCGCCGCCGCCGGCGCGGCCGGGCTCTTCCTGGCCTACATCGTCGTCCACCCGCTGCTGCGCGGCGCTCGGGTGTGGGAGGAGGCCTACGGTGCGGCCAGCGCCGCTGGCGTCGTGGAGCGCATCGCCAGCCGGCCGGCCCGCCGCATCGGGGCGGCGCTCGGTCGCGACCCCGGAGACGCGGTAGTGGTCAGCCAGGCGCTGACCCTGGCCCGGGCGGAGAAGGCGCTGCTGACCCTGATCCACGTGTCGGACTCCGCCCCTTCACAGGTCTACGACACGGACATCTACGACGAGCACACCAGAAACGACGAGCGCTACCTGGACGAGATCGCCGAGGAGGTGAGGGGCCTGGGCGTCTCGGTGGAGATCGCCCTGCTGCACGGCGATCCGGTCACGCAGCTTTCGGACTTCGCACAGGCGCAGCGGCTGGACCTGCTGGTGATGGGCTCCCACGGGCACCGCCTGCTCGGCGACCTGCTGTTCGGCGAGACCGTCGATCCGGTGCGCCACCGCATCGACATCCCGGTGCTGGTCGCCCGCTGAGACGCGCGCGGCCTCTCGGGGCCTGCGTTATCATCCCTGGATGGCTCGTGGACCCATCCGGCATTCGCCTGTCCGGCCACGATTGCCGCGGCCCAGCACCTGAATGCGCAAGATCGACCGCCTGGGGTGGGCGGTGGGACACGCGATCGAGGCCTACGGGGTGCGGGTGGGTCTTCGCACCAACGACGCCGGCTTGTTGCCCGAGCTCGAGCGGCTGCTTCCACCGGCGTGGAGCAGAAGCTCCAGCCCGGTGGTGGGCCGGCTGTACTCCTTCTGGGCCGGAGGTGCGGCGCGCCCCGGCGTCCGACGCTTCGACATCGTCTACGACGGCAGCCGCACTGTGGTCCGCACGCTGGACCGGACCGCGGCCCTCGACGCGCTGGAGCAGGAGCTGCGCCTTCACGTCGCCGAGCGGTCTCGGCGCTACGTATTCGTCCACGCCGGCGTCGTCGAGTGGCAGGGCCGCGCGGTGCTGCTTCCTGGCCCCAGCCGCTCGGGGAAGAGCCGGCTGGTGCAGGAGCTGCTGCGCCGCGGCGCCCGCTACTACTCGGACGAGTACGCGGTGCTCGACGGCCGCGGCCGGGTCCACCCCTACCCTCGCCCGCTGGCGCTGCGCACCCGCGGAGGCGGCACCCCACGTCGCTACGTGGAGGTCCCTGAAGCCGCCGTCGGTCGGGGCCCGATCCCCGTGGGCCTGGTAGCGATGTGTCGTTATCGCAAGGGGGGGCAGTTCAGGCCTCGATCGCTCTCCCCGGGGCGCGGGCTGCTGGCGGTCCTGTCCTCGACTCCGCCGGCGCGGCGCCAGCCCCGGCGGGTGCTCCAGGTCCTGAACCGGGTCCTGTCGCGGGCGCCGGTGGTCACCGGCTGGCGGGGCGAGGCCCGTCAGACCGCGTCGTCGCTGCTCGAGGGCCTGGCCGAGACCGCCGAAGCGCGCCAGGGAGGAGGCCGATCGTGACCCGACCCAGCCCACCGTGGCCCAAGGCACGGACCGCCGGCCTGCTGGTGCAGCACCTGGCCGACGAGACCGTGGTCTACGATCTCGAGCGCCACCGGGGACACTGCCTGAACCGCGCCGCCGCCCTGGTGTGGTCGGCCTGCGACGGAAAGCGCTCGCCGGACCGCATCGCCAGGCGGGTCTCGCGCGAGCTCGAGACGGCCGTGGACGCGGACTACGTCCACTTCGCCCTGCGACGTCTGGCCCGCGCGCGGCTGCTGGCGTCGGAGATCCAGGATACGCCGGCGATGTCGCGCCGCGACCTGGCCCGCCGGCTGGGGCAGATCGGGGCCGCCAGCCTGCTGCTGCCCAGCGTCATCTCGATCGTGGCCCCGACCGCGGTGCAAGCGGCCACGGTGACCTGCACGCCGCTCGAATGCATCTTCGGCGGGTCCACGCGGCGCGGGTGCTGCTGTGACTCGAACAACCGGACCTGCATCCAACTGGGGCGCCTCAACTTCAACTACTGCGGAGGCGACGCCTGCTGAAGTCGCCGAGGCGAGGCGCCGCGCGCGGCCGGCTGGTTGCCGTGGCCCTGGCCGGGTCCTGGCGGTCCGTACCCCCACCGGGTCGCTTGGAGGGGCAGCGGCTCGATCGGATCGCGGGGCTGCTGATGCGCTCGGGAGCCGGCGGGCTCGGCTGGTGGCGGCTCGGCCGGGTGGCGACCACGGGCGCGTCCCGAATGCTGCACCAGGCCTACCGTTTCCAGGCCATGTCCGCGCTCCAGAACCGGCGCGGGACGGTGCAGGCGGTGCGGGCGCTCCGTGCGGCGGGCATCGAGCCGCTGCTGGGCCGCGGCGCAGCGGCGGCGGTGGCCTACCCGGAGCCGGGACTGCGACCCTACGGGGACGTGGACCTCCACGTCCCACAGGAGGCCGCCGGCGACGCACGCGAGGCCCTTCGAAGGCGTCCCCCCTGTCTCCACGTCGACCTGCACGCCGGCTTCGGCCCCCTGAACGACCGCCCGGCGAACGAGCTACTTCGCCGCTCCCGCAAGGTCGACCTGGAGGGCCACGCGATCCGGGTCTTCGGCGCCGAGGACCACCTGCGACTGCTGGGCCTCCACTTCCTGAAGCACGGCGGCTGGCGACCGCTCTGGCTCTGCGACATCGCGGCGCTGCTCGAGGCCGAGGGCTCGTCCCTGGACTGGGGGTACTTCGGCAGCGGAGACGAACGCCGCACCGACGCGGTGGCGCGCGTCCTCACGCTGGCCGGCGAGTTGCTCGGCGCCCGGCTCGATTCCGTGCCTCGGGAGCTGGCGAGCCGCCGCCCGCCTCGCTGGATGACCGAGCAGGTGCTGCGGGCCTGGGGCAACCCGGACTTCGTGCCCCACGGCTGCCGCCGGCCGATCGCCCGGACGCGGGGCGCCGGCGAGATCCTGCGCGGGCTGCGCCAGCGTTGGCCCAACGGTGTCGAGGCCACCGCCGCGCGGGGCGCCTGGTTCGACGCGGGGCCTCGGCTTCCGCTGCAGCTCGCCGAGTGCCTGGCGAGGGTGGCCGGCTTCGCCGCCCGTCACGCGGCCCGACAGACGTCGTGAGCGCCTCTCTCGATCCCGAGCTCCCGCTGCGCCGAGCTGCCCGGCTCCAGCTCCGGCTTGCCTCGGACAGCTCGGTGGAGATCCGCCACCGCGACCAGGCGGTCTGGTGCGGGTCTCACGCGCTTCGGGTGCTGGACGCATTCGGGAAGCCGCTCTCGCTCTCGGCCGCGCTGGCCCGGCTCGGTCCACGGTCGCAGGGCGCCCACGACTGGGTCGAGCTGACCGAAACCGTGATCGGCCTCTGGCGGGCCGGCATCCTGGTCGCCGCGGACGCGCCCCGGCTCCTGGAAGACCCCGCCGGCTTCGACGCGGCCCCGATCCACCGGGCCATGCTCGACGACCGCACCCGCACCGCCCGCTACCTCGCCGCGATCCGGGAGACGGTCCGGCCCGGCGATGTGGTCCTGGACATCGGCACCGGCACGGGCATCCTGGCCATGGCCGCGGCCCGGAAAGGCGCCCGGGTGTATGCCGTCGAGGCGGGCGGGATGGCGGCGACGGCTCGTCTCGCCTTCGCCCAGAACGACCTGGCGGACCGGATCACGCTGATCGAGGGGTGGTCGACGCGAATCTCTCTCCCCGAGAAGGCCGACGTGCTGGTGGCCGAGATCATCGGCAACGACCCGCTGGCGGAGAACGTGGCCGAGGTGTTTGCAGACGCCTGCCGGAGGCTGCTCAAGACCGACGCCCGCCTGATCCCGCGCCGGGTCCGGCTGTGGGCGGCGGGGCTGGGCGTTCCCGCGGCGGTGGTGGAGCGCCGGACCTTCACCGCCCGAGGCGCCCGACGCTGGCGTCGCTTCTACGGCTTCGACTTCACTGCGCTCGCGGAGAGCATGGCCGCAGGTCCCGCCCGGCTGCCGATCAACCCGTTCGACGCCCGGCGCTGGCCGCTCCTCGCCGGGCCGATCCTCATTGCGGACGTGAAGCTGGGGCGGGCCCTCGGCCCACGACTGCGGGCGCGGCGCGTGGCCCACGCCCGGCGCGCCGGGTCGCTGAACGGCTCCCTACTCTACTTCGGTCTCGAGCTCGGGCCCACCACCCACCTCGAGGTCGGGCCCGACCAGGCGCGAGCCCACAACTCGTGGCGTTGCCCGCTGTGGATCGACCCGCATCCGCTGCGGGTGCGGCGCGGACAGAAGCTGGTCCTGAGCTACCAGCACGCCTCGGGCAGCAGCCGGCTGAGGTTCAGTCCCGCCGCGGGCTGACCTAACGCGGGGACGCCGTCAGCATCTTCGTCAGCAGCTCGAGCTTCGGCGGATCGACGATCGGGCGCGGCCCCATCCGGTCCCCGAGCTCCATGGTGGTGGCGCTTCCGGCTTCGAACGCCGGCCACTCCGATCGGCCCGCCCCGTTCGGATCACCCGTGGCGACGAAGCTCACCCAGTAGCCCGACAGCACCTCGGCGATCCTCCGGTCGGCGTCGGTCCAGGGCCGATCCGACCGGTCCAGGTTGTCGAACACGTACGGAAGCTCCGAGGAGTGGAAGACCTCGTACCGATCCTGGGTCGGCCCGGGCTGCGGGTGCGTGAAGAGATAGGTGAAGACCGGGGTCTGGCTGGTGCGGGCACGCTCCGCGGCCCACAGGTCCATCGAGACGAGCGCCTGGTCCCGAGCGCTGGCCTTCTGCGACGCCGCGGCTTCCTCGTCGGTCGAGGCGGGATAGAGCCGCAGGAAGACATCGGCCAGGGCCCCGGCGCGCTCTTTGACCTGGCTGCGGAACCTCTCGGCGGGTACCCGCCCGTAGTCGTCGCCGAAGCTGCCCTCGTCAGCCGTCAGGCCGGTCAACGTCGGGACGTCGTTCTGCTCGCCTTTGGCGAAGACCTCGTCCACATCTTTGGGCAGGAACCAGCCGTCGACGACGGGACGGAAGGGGAAGCCGTCGCTGGCCGGAGGGATCAGCGTGTCGGCCGGCAGCGAGCGCAGCCCCTGGAGCGAGTGCGCCTTCCGGCTTTCGGCGAACCGCACCCCGCCCGGCTCGGCCTCCTGCAGCGTCCTGCCGGGCCCCTGGTGGAGCCGGGAGCCGCTCTGGGCGATGGCGCGAGCGAACAGCCCCTTGGCGAGCGGCGAGGCGGTCAGGTAGTGGACCGAGGCCGCGCCGGCCGACTGCCCGGCGATCGTCACCCGCGCCGGGTCCCCGCCAAACGCCGCGATGTTGGCCTGCACCCACCGAAGCGCCGCCACCTGGTCCAGCAGGCCGTAGTTGCCCGAGGTGTGGTGGGCCGACTCCTTCGCCAGCTCGGGGTGCGTGAAGAAGCCCAGCAGGCCCACCCGGTAGTTGACGGTGACCACCACCAGGCCCTTCCTGGCCAGGCCCTCGCCGTCGTAGACGGGCACGTTGCCGGAGCCGTCGGTGAACGCCCCGCCGTGGATGTAGAAGAGCACCGGCCGCTTCTCATCCGCGGACGCCGCGGCGGTCCAGACGTTCAGGTACAGGCAATCCTCGCTGACGTCACCGTGGGGCTGGTACTCGGAGGTCCACGGCCCGAGGGAATCGCGCATCCGCTGCATGCAGTTGGCCGAGAAGTGGTCGGCCTTCAGGACCCCCTCCCACGCGGCGGCTGGCTGCGGCGGCTGCCAGCGCAGGTCGCCCACCGGCGGCGCCGCGAACGGAACGCCCTTGAAGACGGTCACCGCGGGATCGCGTCCCGGGACGCCCGAGAGCAGGCCTTCCTGGACACGCACCGGCTCCCGGGCCGGGCCCGCCGGCGAGGTCAGGGCCATCACGATGAAGAAGAGCAACGTCGTGGACGTGGTCATGAAAGCAGGCTCCTCCAGGCGCCCCCAGCGCCAGGTGCTACCGAGAACGACCGCCCGTCCCCGTCCGAGCATAGCCCGCGAAGGGCGTACCTCGTCGTCGGGTTCGCGCGGTTCTAGGGCCGGCCGTCATTCGCCCAGGAGCATGATGATCCTCATGCGTTCGTCGGCGGCGGCAGACCGCGAGACGGTGACGTGACCCTCGATACACTTCCACCCCAGCGGACGCACACCGGCCCTGAACCAGTACTCGCCCTGTGGCACACCGTCTATGTGGAACCGCCCAGACGGGATCTCCGCGTGCGCGGTGTAGCGGGTTGAGGAATCGCGCACACTCACCAGCTCGATGGCTAGGTCGGCGACCTCGGGCCAGAGCTCACCCCCCTCATTCACCAGGGTTCCGGCAACGGAGCGTACGTCGAGCCGTTCCGTGAGCTCGATGGTCTCGAATGCGCAGGTGTCCACGATAGGCGACCACTCGATCCTGGGGACCGCGACTGGCCCATCCACGCCACGGTGTGCTCACGCAACGGAGGCAGACAGCAGGGCGGTGGCGGCAATGGCTCTAGCGGTCACACTGCGCCTCCCTGGTCGGCCCGACGCCGGAGTCGACCGGCGTACGCTGGTACCAGCCCCAACGTGGCCCGAGCGCTGCATTCCTTGCCGCCGGGTCCCGGCTAGACGTCCACGCCGAGCTGCCGGGCCGCGGCGTCCGCCGTCTGGGCGATCAGCGTGGCGATGGTCATCGGCCCCACGCCGCCCGGCACGGGCGTGATCCACAGGGCGCGCTCCGCGGCGGCGTCGAAGTCGACGTCGCCGACGTTCCCTGGGTTGTAGCCGGCATCCACCACCGTGGCGCCTTCCTTGATCCAGTCCCCCTGCACGAAGCGGGGCCGGCCCACGGCCGCGACCACGAGGTCCGCCCGGGCGACCACGCTGGCGAGGTCCCGCGTGCGGCTGTGGCAGAGGGTCACGGTGGCGTTCCGCTGCAGGAGCATGCCGGCCATGGGCTTGCCGAGGATCGCCGAGCGGCCGATCACCACCGCTTCCTGCCCCTCGAGCGGCACCTCGTAGGCATCCAGGAGGCGGATGATCCCGGCCGGCGTGCACGAGCCGTAGCCCGGGCCGCCGAGCCAGGCGGCGGCGAAGCTCGAGAAGCCGACCCCGTCGACGTCCTTGACCGGGGGGATCGCCTCGAACCCGGCCCGCTCGTCGACGTGGGCCGGGACGGGGTGCTGCAGCAGGATCCCGTGAACCGCGGGATCGCCACCCAGCTCGCGAATCCGGGACACCAGATCCTCGGTGGCGGCGTCGCCGGCCAGCTCCAGCTTCAGGCTCCGCATCCCCACCGACTCGCAACGCTTCCTCTTCATCCGCGTGTACGTCACCGAGGCCGGGTCGTCGCCGACCAGCACGGTCGCCAGGCACGGCGTGACGCCGGTGGCCGCCCGGATCCTTTCCACTCGGGCAGCGCTGGCCGCGAGCAGCTCCTGGGCCACGCGGGCCCCGTCCAACAACTTGGCCTTTCCACTCATTGGTAGAAATCAGGCGCGGTGCCCTTGCGGGCCCGGGTTCCTGAATCCCCC
>CAZNNH010000033.1:0-46800 GCA_964574335.1 uncultured Acidobacteriota bacterium
ACGCGCAACCGCAGTATCAAGGCCAGGTGTCGAGACACCGAGACGGGCGAGCAGTTCATGGTTGCGGAACATCAACTGCCCCAGCTCCTTCACATCCCCGAGACCAAGGGCGATGCCGGCATCGACTGTCAATCGTCCGATCTCTTCGAGGATGCGATCGGCCGACGGCTCAAGCTCGGAGGTCCCGGGGGGACGGGACCGTGGCGGACGGTGGTCGGCGTGGTCCGGCACGTGCGCTACGAAACGCTGGAGTCGCCATCCCGTGTGGAGGTCTACTGGCCGCACTCCCAGAGGCCGCAGCGAAGCATGGCCCTGGCGGTGCGGACCAACGCCGCCCCCCAGGCAATGGTCGACGCCATCCGAGCGCAGGTCCTCGAGCTCGACCCGGACCAGCCGATCCGCGCCGTGCGGACGATGCGGGAGATCCTCGGGCAGTCGACGGCCCGGCGGCGGCTGGCGATGGGGCTGCTGACGGCGTTCGCCGCCCTCGCCCTGGGGCTGGCGGCTCTCGGTATCTACGGCGTCGTCTCGTACTCGGTGGGCCAGCGCGCCCGCGAGGTGGGCATCCGGATGGCCATGGGCGCCAGCCGCGGCCAGGTGCTGTGGGCCGTGATGCGGCAGTCGCTGGAGCTCGTGCTGGCGGGCGTGACGGTAGGTCTCGTGGCCGGGCTGGCGTTGACCCGCCTGCTGGGCAGGCTGCTGTACGAGACGAGCCCGAGCGACCCGGTGGCCTTCGGGCTCGGGGTGCTGCTGCTCGCGGGGCTCGCCGCGATTGCATGCTACGTGCCCGCGAGGCGAGCCGCCCGCCTCGACCCGGCGGCGGCAGTTCGCTGCGAGTAGTCCGAAGCCGCCCCGGTTTACAGACCCGTTACACACGAACGGCCGTCCGAGGCGTATTCATCCCTGTAGGTGAGCACTCACTCTGATCCTTGCGGATCGGGTGCTCCGGGAGGTGCAGAGATGAACGCCAAGAGGATCCTGACCGGTTGCGGTGCTGTCGCTGCCCTGGTGCCGGTCAGCCGCCAAGGGCGTCCTGGCCCGCCTCGACCCCAGCCTGATGCCGGCCCGGGAGGATCGGCTGCGGGTTGTGGCCGAGAAGCTGAGCGTCGTCTTCGGTCGCGTCCCCTTCGCAGGCGACGTCCCGTCCCCGCCGCTGGCCAGTGACGCTGGCGCGAGCCCTTCGCGGCAGGAGACGAAATCGGACACTTGGCTCACCCAGGAGGACACCAGGTGACGAAATCGGACACCTGGTGACGGCACCCACGCTCCAGCCTGCCTCAGCGACCGGCCCGCTCGCGCGCGGGCCATCCCTCTACCCGAGGAACTTGTAGCCGAGGCGGTGCACCGTGATCAGGTGGCGCGGGTGGGCGGGATCGGCCTCGATCTTCTTGCGCAGCTTGGCCACGTGGGTGTCGACAGTTCGCGTGAAGGGGATGCTGTCATAGCCCCACACGGCATCCAGGAGATCGTCGCGCGAGACGACCTCCCCCCGGTGGGCCACCAGGTAGGCGAGCAGCAGGAACTCGCGCGCGGACAGCTCGAGGGGCTCGCCTCCCTTGGTGGCCGTGTGGCGCCTGAAGTCTACGTGGACATCACCGAAATCGCAGCACGCCACCTGCTCGTCCTTCTTGTGGGTCGTGCGCCGCCTCAGGATCGTCTCCACCCGGGCCAGCAGCTCGAGAAGGCTGAACGGCTTGGTGACGTAGTCATCGGCCCCCAGCTTGAGGCCCAGCACCTTGTCGGCCTCCTGTCCACGGGCGGTGAGCATGACGATGGGGACGTCGTTGCCGGCGGCCCGAAGCTTCCGGCACAGATCCAGGCCGTTCATCCGAGGCAGCATCACGTCGAGGATGATGATGTCGGGGGAGCAGGAGGTGGCCTCCCGTAGCCCCTCGTCCCCGCTCGCCGCGCACACCACCTCGAACCCTTCGGTGCCGAAGCCGTCGCAGAGGGCGACGGACATGGCCTTGTCATCCTCGACGATCAGCACCCGCCGCCCCACGCCGATGCCTTGGGCCGTCGTCATCCCTTCCTCCCGTCGTCCCCGTGGCCATTGCCACCGTTCCCTTCCTGGCCGCTGGCGGCGACAGGGAGGTGGATGGCGAACAGGCTTCCCTTCCCAGGCGCGCTCTCCACGCTCACCCGGCCACCGTGAGCGCTCACCACGTGCTGCACGATGGCCAGACCCAGGCCGCTCCCCTTGACGTCGTGCACCAGGCCGGTACCCACGCGGTGGAAGCGCGTGAAGATGCGCTCGTGCTCGTCGCGCGGGATGCCGATCCCGAAGTCGCGCACCCCTACGCTGACCTCGTCCTCGCTCTCGCTCAGCGAGACGACGATGCGGCGGGAGGTCCCCGAGTACTTGGCGGCGTTGTCGATCAGGTTGTTGAGGGCGTGGCCGATGGCCGCGGCGTCGATGGACACCAGCGGAAGCGGCCGGTCCGGGGCCACCACCTCCACCGTGAAGCCCTCGCGGCGCAGCCTCACCTCCATGGCGGCGGCGACGTCACGCACCACCGCTCCCAGGTCCTGATCCTCGACCCGGTACGCCTTCCGTCCCGCCTCGATGCGGGAGAAGTCCAGGATGTTGTCGATGAGCCTCGAGAGACGCCGCCCCTCGCACTCGATGTACTCGCCGTACTCGCGCACCTTCCCCATGTCGCGAACGCGGCCGAGGCGCATCAGCTCCCCGAACACCCGGATCGAGCTCAGGGGCGTGCGCAGCTCGTGAGAGACGTTCGAGACGAAGTCGCTCTTCATCTCCGAGAGCTTCATCTCCCGCGCGGCGGTACGCATGGCCAGCACCACCCCCGCCAGGAGCACGGCGGCGAAGAGCGCCGCCAGCGAGAGGTTGACGACGAAGCTCGCCCGTGCCGTTTGGGCACCAGTGGAGCCGTGGCTGCCGAGGGCGATCATCCAATCGGTGAGGACGAAGCTCAGCTTCCGCTTGGTCTCGTGTTGCGCCGGCGTCTCGCCGGCCGCGGCCCACACCTCGTGCCCCGCGCCGTCCCAGACCGTGACCGCCGTGTCCTTGCCCTCCCCCACGCTGGGAAGGACGCGGTGGACGATCGTCGGCAGGACCTCCCTGGCGAAGAACTCGGTGTCGAGCACGACACCGGCCACCCCTACGACCCTGCCCTTCTCGTCGGAGATGAGTCCCAGCACGATGGGGTTGGCCGGGTCGCTGTTGTCGGGGACAAGGTTCTTCGGGTTCACGCTGGCCAGGGCCTTGCCAACGCGGATCTGCCAGTAGTAGACCGCCAGCCGGACCGCCCCCGGGACCTCGTCTTCCGAAACGCGGGTCCGAGAGTGCATGTCGTAGACCGCAAGCTGCCCCGCGGCCGGTTTGACGAAGCTCGACATGAAGAAGAGGCGTGCGCCCTGACCCGGCAGGTCCAGCCAGGCCTGCCGCCGGACCGAGTCGCGCGGCGGCTCGTCCAGCCGAAGGGCCGTGTCGGAGAAGTACTCGTCGTAGCAGGCGCACTCCCTGGTGAAGAGCCACGGCGGGACGCGCACGACGCGCTCCGCGCTGCTGACGAAGTGAAAGGCGATCTCCTTGGTGAGCAGGTCGAGCTGCTTGTTGAGCGTGGCGTAGTGCGCCATCGCCGACTTGCGCTCGAGCTGGACCAGCAGGAAGTACTGAAAGCCCAGCATCAGCACCAGCGGGACCACGACGATCGCCAGCGCCAGCCAGAGGTTCCGACGGGGGCCGATGGCGCTACGCGCCAGGCGCCTCACGGGCCACACCAGCACGTCCGCCCAACGCCGGCGCTCAGAGGCCGATCCGTTCTCTCCCGTCTCGTCCATGCCCCCGTCCTCGGCGGTCCACCCTCGTCGCCGCTCGTGACCAGAGTATAGCCAAGGCACCTGGCTGGCGCCGCGGCGCTCGGCCAGGTCTTGCAGCTTTTTTCATCGATGTGACAGCATCTCACACGCCCTCGGCGACATTCACAGCGGCGCTCTCTACATTGTCTGCACAGGAGGGCTGATGCCGAGCAGCACCACCAAACCGCGGACCCGTCGGCACGTTGGGCGCTTCCATCGCACCTGGGTCCCGCTCCTGCGGGTGATGATGCTCTGCGCCCTCGGCACCTCCGGTCTCGAGGCCGCAGACTGGTTTCAGTGGCGCGGCCCTCGGCGAGACGGGGTCTCGACGGAGTCGAATCTCCTCAGGGCCTGGCCCCAGGGCGGCCCTCGGTTGCTCTGGTCGGCGTCAGGGGCGGGGCCGGGCTACTCCTCGCCCTCGATCGCCAACGGCCGAGTCTACGTGACGGGCGGAAACGAGAAGGAGAAGCTGACCGCCTTCGACCTGCAAGGCCGCCTCCAGTGGACGCGGACCTACGGCAAGGCCTGGACGCAGTCGTTCCCGGACGCCCGCAGCACGCCGACCGTGATCGGTGACCGGGTCTACGTCATCAGCGGGGCCGGCGAGATCGCCTGTCTCGACGTTGCCGACGGCCGGATTCTCTGGTCGCTCGACGCCATGGAGCAGTACGGGGGCCGGCCGGGACCCTGGGGCACGGCGGAGTCCCCGCTCATCGTGGGCGACAAGCTCATCTACACACCGGGAGGCGCCAAGACCGCGGTGGTTGCCCTCGACCGTGGCACCGGCCAGACGTCCTGGATGACAGAGAGCCTCGACGACCAGGGCGGCTACGTCTCTCCCATCGCGATCGAGATCGGCGGCCGGACCCAGATCGTGGCCATGACCGGCAACTACGTCCTCGGCGTCGACGCCGAGACCGGCGCGGTCGACTGGCAGGTGCGTTTCGGCGACATCTCGGCCACGGAGAACGGCGGCGGCGACATCACCACCAACACGCCGCTCCACAGGGATGGACGTCTCTTCGTCACCAGCGGCTACGACCACGCCGGCGTGATGATCCGGCTCGCTCGGGACGGCAAGGATGCGCAGGTGGAGTGGGTCCAGCCGGTCCTCGACAACCACCATGGGCACGTCGTCCTCGTCGGCGGTCACCTCTACGGCTCCAACTGGCTCAACAACAAGGAGGGCCACTGGGCCTGCCTCGACTGGCAGACGGGAAAGCCGGCCTACGAGGCCCCGTGGATGACCAAGGGCGCGATCATCGCCGCCGACGGCATGCTCTACTGCTACGACGAGCGACGCGGCCACCTCGCCCTGGTGAAGGCCACCCCCGACGGGTTCCAGGTCGTCAGCTCCTTCCGCGTCGAGCTCGGGGACGGTCCCCACTGGTCCCACCCGGCCATCAGCAACGGGGTCCTGTACGTCCGTCACGGCAACGTCCTCATGGCCTATGACATCAAGGCCAGAGCGACGGCTCGCCGCTAGCCCACCACCCATGCGACCGCTGCCTCTCCCAAGACCAGCTGCATCCAATCCCACTCCTCCCCATGGAGAACCGCTATGAACATCCGACTTCGCCCACCGCTCTTGGCCGCCGTCCTGGTGATGGGCGCCACAGCCGCGCCTGCGCAGAGCATCTGGGACGCCGCTGCGCAAGGAGACCTCGCGCGCGTGCAGGCTCTCGTTGCCGAGGACGCTCGGCGCGTCAACGCCCGGGACGACTACCAGGTCACGCCGCTCCATCGAGCCAGCGCCGCCAACCGGATCGAGATCATGCGCTGGCTTCTCGATCAGGGCGCCGACGCAAGCCCTGCGAGCCTCCGCGGCGAGACGCCCCTGCTCTGGGCGGCGGGCTCGGGCCACACCGAGGCCGTTGCCCTCCTGCTGGAGAGAGGGGCACCACCGGCGAGCGCCAATCAGGAGGGCGACACACCCCTGCACCGGGCGGCCGGCTCGGGCCACACCGAAATCGTCGCCCTCCTTCTGAAGAAGGGGGCACCGCCGGCGAGCGCCAACCAACAGGGGCGCACGCCCCTTCCCAATGCCGCCGGGAGCGGTTTCGTCGCGCCCACGACTTCCCTGCTCGACGCGGGCGCCGATATCGAGCAGACCGACCAGCAGGGCCATACAGCTCTGTATGGCGCCGTCTGGAACTGCCATGAGGGGACTGCCGGGCTTCTCCTCCGCCGCGGCGCGAACCCCAACGCGGTGAACGTCTTCCAGTGGACGCCCCTGGTTGCCGCCGCGTCACGCTGTCCCGGTGCAGTTGCGGAGCTCCTCTTGTCGTACGGCGCCGAGGTCAAGGTCGTCGACGGGGACGGCCGCGTGCCGCTCGAGCACGCCCTGGACAACGGCGACCGAGAGACCATCCGCGTCCTCCTGCGCCACGGTGCCGCGCTTCCGGCGACGGGCGTCGCGGCCAACCCGGTGCTTCACCGGGCCGCCGGCGGCGGACACGCTGAGCTCGTGGATGTCCTCCTCCAGCAGGGCGCTGACATCGGATCCGAAAGCGACGCCGGCCTTCCGCTGCTGCACGCCGCCGCAGCCGGTGGAGTCACCGATCTGGTGAGGACGCTCCTGAACGGTGGAGCAGACCCGAACGGCAAGAAGGGCTCAGAGACGTCACCTCTCACGGCGGCGGTGCAGGGCGGCCACGCTGACGTCGTCGCGCTCCTGAGCGACAGCGGGGCCTCGACCGACCTCCACAGCGCGGGAGGTGGGACGCTCCTCCACGTGGCCGTCGAGGAGAACACCCCCGAGGTGGCGCGCGTGCTCCTCGCCCGTGGGGCCTCCCTCGAGGCAGTCGACGCCGATGGTGACACGCCCCTCCACGTCGCGGTATCCACGGAGCATCCCCGGCTGACCGAGCTGCTCCTGGCCTGGGGCGCCGACGTTGACGCCCAGGGCGGACGGGGCGAGACGGCCCTCCACCGAGCCGCCTTCAGTCGGTCGGCGGACGACGTGACGCTCCTTCTCGCGCGCCACGCCGATACTGCGTTGCGCGACGAGCGGGGCGAGACGGCCCTCCACGCGGCCGTTCGCGCCTGGGGGAACGAGAAGATCGTGGCCGCTCTCCTGGCCAACGGTGCCCAGCTCGACGCCGTGAGCGCCTCGGGCCAGACGCCCCTGCATCTGGCCATTTCCCTCCTGCGAGGCGAGAACGCCGCCCTCCTCGTGGCCAAGGGCGCGCGCCTCGACCAGGTCGACGCGAAGGGGCGCTGCCCGCTTCATCTGGCCGCCGCCCGCGGCATGGGCGACCTGGTGGAGGAGATGCTCACCCGCCACGCCGACCGTGAGGCGGTAGACGCCGACGGCAAGACGGCGCGCGACCTGGCGACGGCACAGGGTCACGACGCTGTCGCCGCCCTTCTCGCGAGCCGCAGCTAGTCGGACACGCAGAGTCCAGCACACGTGGGGTGCTCACCGGGGCCCGACATGCCCTCGGAGGTAAGGAAGATGAAGCGATACGCACGAGTCGTCCTGACGCTGACCCTGGCCGGTCTGGTTGCGGGTCCGCCCGCCAGCGGCGAGTGGGCCGCGTGGCGGGGCCCCAACGACAACGGGCGGGTCACCGAGCCCTCCTGGGATCCCCAGGCGATGGCGGGCAAGCTGCGTGTGAGTTGGCGGGCCGAGGTGGGCCGGGGGCACTCGGCGGTGGCGGTCCGTGGCGACCGACTCTACACGATGGGACTGAAGGTACGGGGGAGCGGCTCGAGCCGGGTCGCCGAAGAGGTCATCTACTGCCTCTCCGCCAGGACCGGGCGTGAGATCTGGCGCTACGGCTATCCCACGACCGAGCGGGACTGGCCGGGACCCGCCTCGACACCGGTCCTGGACGGAGACCGTCTCTACACCATCGGCCGGCAGGGCGAGATGTTCTGCCTGGACGCCAATACGGGGGCGGTGATCTGGAAACGTGACTTGGCCCGGGAGCACCTTGCGGAAGCGCCCAACTGGGGCTTCTGCTCGTCACCCGTCATCACCGGCGAGCTGATCCTGCTCAACGCCGGCAGCGCCGGGCTGACGCTCGACAAGAACACCGGCCAGGTCGTCTGGTCCAGCGGCAAGGAGGCCGGCTCCCTATCCACTCCTCTGGTCATCGGCAGCACCGGCCAGCGCCGCGCCCTGGTGGCGTCGGCCTCGACCCTCTCGGCCGTGGACGTGGCGACGGGGAAGATCCGCTGGTCCCGCGGTTGGCAGGCCTCCTCCGACCCGGTCCTTCTCGGTGATCGGGTTCTCCTCACGGGTGGGGGGCGGCGCACCGCGAGCGCCCTGCTCCGCATCGCCGGCGCCGAGCCGGAGCCCCTGTGGGAGGGTGAGCACCTCGGGGGCGGCTTCCAGTCCGCGGTCGTCGTCGACGGCTACGCCTACGGGTTCGGCCGTGGCAGTCGTCGCCAGGAGCTGGAGTGCGTCGAGGTCGCCACCGGACAGCGGAAGTGGAACCAGGACCTCGGCGAGTGGGGCTCCCTCATCGCCGTCAACCAGAGCCTTCTCATCGCCGAGGGCGACGGTGACTTCGTCCTGGCCGCCGCCTCTCCCGAGGGATTTCGCGAGATCGCGCGGATCAACGCCATTCCGATGACCCCGGCCGAGACCGGAGCGAACAACGACAACCTCCGCGCGGTCTGGACGGCGCCGGCCTTCGATGCCGGCCGTGTCTTCGTCCGCGACAACTTCGGCGCCCTGGTGTGCATCACCGGGCGATCCTAGGTCCGCTGCGGGCCCACGAGGACGACGCCATGGCGGAACGTGTACCGATCACCGTCCTGTGTGATTGCGGGATGGCGACTCCTTCCCAGCGAGCCCTGATCGGCGCTGCTGACGCGCAGCTTCTCTCCCACCCGCGAGCCGTCCTGCGGGTGAGGGACCTCTGCGCCGCCGTGGCGACTCGCGATGCTCGCCTCCTCTCGTCGATCGGCGAGTCTCCGCTCGTGGTCCTCGCCTGCCGGCCGCGTGCCGTGCGCTGGCTCCTGCACGCGGCCGGCGTCGACGTCACCTCGCGCGGCCTCGAGGTGGTCGACATGCGTTCGGAGCCTCGCGGGGTCGGCTCCCATCTCTCGGCACGATTGGCGGCGGCGCCTTCCGGGGCGCCCGCTCGCCTGGAGTCGCCAGACGACTGGGTGTCGTGGTTCCCGGTCGTCGACCGAGATCGTTGCCGTGACTGCGGCCAGTGCGCCAGCTACTGCATGTTCGGTGTGTATACGTCCAGCGGCCAGGGCGCGGTGACGGTGACTCACCCCCCTGGCTGCAAGACGAACTGTCCGGCCTGCGCGCGCCTCTGTCCGTCGGCGGCCATCATCTTTCCCAAGCTCGACGAGGCCCCATTCGACGGCAGCGCCATCTCCGACGAAGAGGCGGTGCGGGCGGGCGCCCGCCACCAGGCGCAGCAGCTGCTCGGCCAGAACCCCTATGCGGCGCTGGCGGCCCGCCGCCAGCGCCTCCAGCTCCTGCGCCGGCGCCCTCCCGCGGAGGGGCCGCAGTGACGCTCGGCTGGGTGGGCCGGATGCTGCGCGAGACGCACCCGCGCCTGTTGGCCCGCTTCGCCATGGGCCTCGGCTGGGGCGGAGCACGTGCCATGCGTGCGTTCCGGCGGCGCCTGGCCCGCGACGAGATCTTCCCTCCCTACCTCTTCATCTCGATCACCTCGCGCTGCAACCTCCACTGCCGGGGCTGCTGGGCGACGGGTGTGGCGCCACCGAGAGAGCTGGACCTCGACACGCTGGACGGCATCGTGAGTCAGGCAAAGCGCCGTGCCTGCACGACCTTCGGCCTCCTGGGAGGAGAGCCACTCCTCCATCGGGGCTTGCTCGAGCTGCTCGAGCGCCACCGGGACTGCTACTTCCTGCTCTTCACGAACGGAACCCTCATCGACAGGACCCTCGCTCGCGGCCTTCGGCGGGCGGGCAACGTCAGCCCGCTCGTCTCCATCGAGGGAGACGCCGTGGAGTCGGACCTGCGCCGCGGGGGACGCGACGTACTGGATCGGACGCTTCAGGGGCTGGCGCGCTGCACCGAGGCCGGGCTGATAACAGGGGTGGCGTCGAGCCTGTGCCGATCGAACGTCGACCGCCTGGCGACCGAAGCATTCCTGGACGAGCTGATCAACCGGGGCGTCCACTACGCTTGGTTCTATCTTTATCGGCCGGTGGGCGCGGATCCCGCCCCCGAGCTGGCTCTGGGCGCCGACCAGGTGCGGGTAGTGCGCCGCTTCCTGGTGGAGATGCGTAGGCGGAAGTCGCTCTTGCTGGTGGACGCCTGCTGGGATGAACGCGGGCACGCCTTGTGCCCGGCCGCCGCCGGCGTAGCGTGTCACATCGGACCCGCTGGCGACATTGAGCCCTGTCCTCCCATCCAGTTCTCCTCGGAGAACGCCCATCACGGCGATCTCTACGAGCTCGTCACCCACTCGACCTGGTTGCGCGCGTTCCGGGACGTGGCGCGACGCACCACTCCCGGTTGCATCCTCGTGGAACGTCCGGACGTCCTGGCGGAGGTGGCCGAGCGGGTGGCCGCTCACGACAGCAGCGGGCGAGGAGACGGCAGGGCCGCGCTCCGGGCGATGAGGCCGTCGGCGAGTCATCACCTGCCGGGCGAAGAGCTGCCCGAGCCCTTCGGCCCCTATCGGTGGGCCAAGCGTCGCTGGTTCTTTGGATTGGGCGCCTATGGCTGAGCTGGCCGTCACACCGCCGCCGCAGGTGACTCCAGTCGATGCGCTGGCTCGCCGGCGGATCCGTTCCCGCGTGCGCGGGTGGGCGCACCGCGAACGCCTGGCCGCTCCGATCGCCCTGGAGGAGCTCCGCACCCTGGCCCGTCACGCCTGCGCGGACCTGGACGTCCCGGGAGCGTATCTGGACTTCGTGACGGTGCTGCTCGGCAACGCCGCCTGGGAGCAGGCCCTCGCCGCAGTCCCTCCCGAGAAACGCCTTCTTCTTCTCCCGCAGTGCCTTCGCGACCCTGACCGGTGCCAGGCACCCATCGACGAGCTGGGCCTCTTGTGCCTGGGGTGCGGCGCGTGCCCCATTGCCACCCTGGAGACCGAGGCCGAGGCGCTGGGGACCCACGTCCTGGTGGCGGAGGGCACCACCGTGGCAGCGCGGCTGATCGAGGGGGGGCAGGTGCACGGCGTGGTGGCGGTGGCCTGCCTCCACTCCCTCGAGCGCTCGTTCGCGGCCGCGGCCGCCAGCGGTGTGCCGGCGGTGGCGATCCCACTCCTCGACTCGGGGTGCCGCTCCACCCACGTGGACGTCGACTGGGTGCGCGAGGTGCTCCACGCTCGTGGCACGGGACCCCGCTTCCGGCACTTCCACCTCGATCGGCTGCGGGCGACCGTGCTCGCCTGGTTCGAGCCCCGGGCGGTCGCCAGCCTGCTCTGTCGAGAGGGGACGCCGACCGAGGCGTTGGCCTGTGGTGCGGTGAGCTGCGGTGGCAAACGTTGGCGGCCGACGCTGACCGTCGCGGTTCGGCAGGCCCTCCACGGCGGTGATGCCGAGCCGCCGGAGCCGGTGCGGCGCATCGCGGTCGCCGTGGAGTGCTTCCACAAGGCGTCCCTGGTCCACGACGACATCGAGGATGGCGACCTCGAGCGCAACGGCCAGGCCGCCCTGCACGTCTCCCACGGGACGGCCATCGCCCTCAACGTCGGCGACCTCCTGGTGGGTGAAGGCTATCGCCTCATCGCCGAGGCCGGCCTCGCCCCCGAGATCGCCGCCCGGATGCTCGCGACCGTGGCCCGCGCCCAGCGTGAGCTCTGTCTCGGGCAGGGCGAGGAGCTCGCCTGGCAACAGGAGCCGCACCCTCTGTCGCGAAGGGAGGCGCTGGTCCTCCTGCGTCGTAAGACGGCGCCCGCCTTCGAGGTCGGCCTGCTGCTCGGCGCGATGGCCGCGAACGCCGACCAGGGGACCTGCCGTGCGCTCCGCGCCCTGAGCGCCGCCCTGGGGCTGGCATACCAGGTTCGCGACGACATCGACGACGGCGCGGGGCGCGTTGCGCCGCCGTCACCCCTGTTCGTCGCCCTGGCCGGCGAACGCTACGGCTCGTCCTTCGCGGAGCGGCTCCTGACCGGCGACGTGGCCGGCGCGGAGCGTGCGGAGTCCCTGCAATCGCTCGAGCACGAGGCGTGGAGCCTCGTCGACCGGTTCCGCTCCGAGAGCCTGCAGGCGCTTCACCCGATCGCCTCCCATCCGCTGAAGACGTTGCTCTTCCGGCTGGTCCACGTATTTCTCGACCGCCGTACCGAGGCCGCGGCGCCGGGAGCTACCGGATGAAGGCCACGCCCATGCCGTGCGCGGTGCGTCTTCGGCAGGCTGCGGCCCGTGGCGCCCGAGCTCTGACCGACGGCGCCCGGGGAAACGTCACCAGCTATCTCGAGAGCCAGCGCACCGCCGACGGCGGGTTCGCGGGCCGCGACGGCGCCAGCGACCTCTACTACACCCTGTTCGCTCTGGACGGCCTCGCCTGCCTGGAAAGTGCCGACAGCTCTCGGAAGGCGGTGCGGTATCTCGAGGCGTACGGCGATGGAGACGACCTGGATCTCGTCGCCCTCTGCTGCCTGGCGCGCTCCCTGGCGCTCACACCCGATGGGTCGAGGCGCGCCAGGCGGCTGGCCCGCCGCCTCGACGGCTTCATCGCCACTTCGGGCGGCTACTCCCCCCTTCGATCGACGGCGACCGGCTCCATCTCGGCGTCGTTTGCCGTTCAGCTCGCCCATGAGGAGCTCGGCCTCACTCTGCCGGTCCGGGCCGGGGTGGAAGCGTGCCTGGCGTCACGGCGACGCGCCGACGGCGCCTGGACCGACGTGCCCGGCCTCCAGGACGGTACGACGACAGTGACTGCCGCGGCGGCCCTCATGCTCTCCGCGAGACGGCAGGAGGCGAGCGGGGCGGCGCATTGGCTGGCCGCCCGCCACGTCCCCACAGGTGGCTTTCTCGCCTCTCCACGCGCGCCTGAGCCGGATCTCCTCTCGACGGCGGCGGCGCTTCTGGCGCTGGAGGCCCTGGGGGCCTCGCTGGGTGCGTTCGTCGAGCCCACGGCAGCGTTCGTCGCCAGCCTCTGGTGCGGGGACGGCGGCTTCCGAGGGTACGCGGCCGATCCCCTCAGCGACTGCGAGTTCACCTACTACGCGCTCGTGGCGCTTGGCGCCCTGGGAGGGGAAATCGGATGATGACCGGCCCCAAGGCCTGGCGTGTCGAAGGTAAGCATGTCCGCGCGCGTCTCGAGAAGCGGCTCCTGGCCGAGATGGGACCAAGCGGCGCGTGGGAGGGAGAGCTGTCATCAAGCGCGCTGGCGGGGGCCGTCGCCGTGATCGCACTGCATCTGGCAGATCGCGAGGCGCACGCCGACGCCATCGGGGCGGGGCAACGCTGGCTGCGCGAGTCGGCGAACGACGATGGCGGCTGGGGGGACAGCCCCTGCAGTCGCAGCAATCTCGCCACCACCGTTCTCGCCTGGTCGGCGCTTCGCCTGACACGCGGTCATGACCTCTGCCCCTCCGGGCGCCGCGCGGCCGCACGGGTTCGGCAGATCGTGGGCAGCCTGGAGCCCCGGGCGCTCGCCGACACCGTCGCGGCCAGCTACGGAGACGATCGGACCTTCTCGGCACCCATCCTCACCGTGGCGGCGCTTTGCGGAACCCTGGGACCGCAGGCTGCGGCGTGGAGCCTCGTGCCCCAGCTTCCATTCGAGGCCGCGATCCTGCCGCGGCGGCTGCTGTCGTGGGCGCGCCTCCCCGTCGTCAGCTACGCGCTCCCGGCGCTCATCGCGGTCGGCCTCGCCAGACATCGCCACCTCGCCAGCCGTAACCCCTTCCTCCGCCTACTCCGCGACCGAGTGACGCACCTGGCGCTCGAGAAGCTGGCTCGCCTCCAACCCGGCAACGGGGGGTTCCTGGAGGCGACCCCGCTGACCGCCTTCGTCACCGCTTGCCTCGCGTCGTGCGGTCTGCGCCGCCACCCGGTCGTCGAGCGGGGAGCAGGGTTCCTCCGCGCCCGCCAGCGTCGAGACGGCAGTTGGCCGATCGACAGCAACCTCGCGACCTGGCTGACCACTCTGGCGGTGAAGGCCCTGGACGCCGGTGGAAGCGCCTTGTCACCGGGCCGACGGGAGCGGACTCTGGGGTGGCTTCTCGGGCAGCAGGTCCTCGAACGTCACCCCTTCACCGGAGCCGCGCCCGGCGGGTTCGCCTGGACCGACCTTCCCGGAGGCGTCCCTGACGCCGACGACACCTCGGGTGCGCTTCTCGCGCTACGCATCCTCGACCCTGCGGGAGAAGCGACAGGGTATGCGGGGTTGCGCGCCGTCCGGTGGCTCTTCGCCCTTCAGAATGGCAACGGCGGCGTCCCCACCTTCTGCCGCGGGTGGGGACGGCTCCCCTTCGACCGGAGCTGTCCCGACGTCACCGCCCACGCCCTGCGCGCCGTCGTCGCCTGGATTCCGGCTCTCGCGGACCGAGACGCCCGGGACGCGGACCGGTTCGTCTCGCGCGGGCTGCGCTACCTGGCCGATGTCCAGCGGCCCGACGGCGCGTGGCTGCCGTTGTGGTTCGGCAACCAGTGGCAGTCGGAGGGCCGCAATGCCGTCTACGGCACCGCACAGGTGCTGGTTGCGCTACGGGGTATGAACGGCCTCGGCCTCGACACCAGGGCGGGGGTCCGGCGGGCCACCGACTGGCTGGTTCGAGCACAGAACGACGACGGCGGCTGGGGGCGCGCGGCCGACGGGTCCTCGACCATCGAGGAGACCGGCCTGGCGCTCGCCGCCCTGGCGCACCACGTGCCGGAGGACGTCCTGGCGCGCGGCGTGCGCTGGCTGACGCAGCGGACCGCCGGCTCTCGTCTCCCGCCAGCGCCGATCGGTCTCTACTTCTCGAGCCTGTGGTACTCGGAACGCCTCTACCCACTCGTCTTCGCGACGCTCGGCCTGGGCCGGGTCCTGGGTGCGTCGCGTTGCCCGGGCAGCGAGCCAGCGGGGCTGGTGGCATGAGGGTGCACGCTGGCACGATTGCCGCGGTGCTGGCCACCGCTACCGCGGCGGCAGCCCTCGTCTGGTTGACGAACGCCCATCCGACGCCCGCGCTCGCCGAACGCCGCCCCGGAATGGACGGCCGCGGCGCCGCGCCGGTCTCCACCGAGGACGTCGCCATCGGCGAGATGTACCGGACCTTCGGCGGCTCACCGGGTGGGCCCGCAGGCGTATGGCCGGGCTTCCGAGGCGCCGGCCGTGACAACGTCGTGGCAACCTCGGCGCCCCTCTCGGCTCGCTGGAGCGCGAGCGGCCCAACTGTGCTCTGGTCAGTCGCTCTCGGAGAAGGACACGCCGGACCGGCCGTCGCCGAGGGACGCGTGTTCCTCCTGGACTACGACGAGGAGGAACGTGCCGACGTGCTCCGTTGCTTCTCTCTCGACGACGGCCGCGAGCTGTGGCGACGTGGGTACCACGTCCGCATCAAGCGCAACCACGGCTTCTCGCGCACGGTGCCCGCCGTAGAAGGGCGCGTGGTCGTGACCCTGGGACCCCGGGGCCACGTTATGGCCGTGGATGCGGAGGCCGGCGACCTCCTGTGGGCCCTCGATCTCGAGAAGGAGTATGGGACCGAGATCCCCCTCTGGTACACCGGCCAGTGCCCGCTCATCGACGAGGGCGTGGTCATCCTCGCCCCGGCAGGCACGGCGCTATTGGTGGGCCTCGACGCACGGACTGGCGCAGTCCTCTGGTCCGTGCCCAACCCCGACGGCTGGGGGATGTCGCACACATCCGTCGTGCCCATGACCCTGAACGGCCGGCGCATGTACGTCTACAGCGCGCTCGGCGGCATGGTCGCCGTGGCGGCCGACGGGGAGGGGCGAGGTCGCGTCCTGTGGACGACGACGTTGTGGACGCAGTCGGTCCTCGCCCCCACCCCGCTCGTCCTGCCGGACGGCCGCATCCTCGTGACAGCGGGATACGGCGCCGGCAGCATGCTGCTGCAGGTGGCCTCGGCAGGAGACAGCTACCAGGTAGCGGAGGTGGCGCGCTTCTCGCCCGCCGAGGGGCTCGCCTCCGAGCAGCAGACGCCGGTCCTCTTCAAGGGCCACATCTTCGGGATCCAGCCGAAGGACGCGGGCGCCCGTCGAAACCAGCTCGTCTGCTACCGCGCCGACGACGTGAGCCGCCCCGTGTGGTCGAGCGGCCCCACGCATCGCTTCGGTCTGGGACCCTATCTCGTCGTGGGCGACCGTCTGGTCATCCTCGACGACGATGGCACCCTCACTCTCGCCGAGGCGACGTCGGACGGCTACCGGCAGCTCGCCCAGGCCCGGGTTTTCGAGGCGGTGGACGCTTGGGCGCCGATGGCGGTGGTGGGAGATCGGCTGCTCCTGCGCGATCTGCACCGCCTGCTCTGTCTTCAGGTCGGAACTGACGCTTCGCCGGGGGGCCACGCATGAAGCGCGACCGCCGCTCGTTCTTGTCGCTCTTTCTCGGTGGCGTCGGACTGGGGGGACGTCTGCGTGCCCAGCCCGCACCTCCGGACCCTGAGCCGGACGCCTTCGACCGCCAGCTCGAGCGGCTGCGCCAGGTCGACCAGCGCCTGATCGGGTATGACGAGACGGACCGTATCCTGCCCGGGCTCGAGGAGCCGCGCGGCGTCGCCACCGGTGCTCGAGGCCGCGTCTGGGTCGTGGGCGATCGCGAGCTGGTGCTTCTCGTGGCGGGCCGCGAGTCGCACCGGGTCCGCCTGCCTTCGGACCCCTCCTGTGTCTGTGTGAGCCCTGACGGCACACGCGTCTACGTGGGCCTCGGGGATCGCGTCAGCGTGTGGCGCGACGACGGGGCGCCTCTCGCGACCTGGCCGGCCTGGGGAGGGGAATCCCAGATCACGGCGATCGTGGCGGCTTGTGACCAGGTCTTCGTTGCGGATGCTCTGCGGCGTACGGTTCAGCGCCACGATCCGTCCGGCGTCGAGCTCGGGCGCATCGGGGATACGTCGGACCAACCGGGGCACTTCGTGGTGCCCAGCCCCTTTCTGGATCTTGCCGTGAGCCCGGCAGGTGAGTTGTGGGTCACCAACCCAGGGCGCCACCTGCTGGAGAGCTTCGCCTTCGACGGGACGCCGCTGTCGACGATCGGCAGGAGCGGTGCCTCGATCGAGGCGTTCTGCGGCTGCTGCAACCCCACCCATGTCGCCGTGCTCTCAGATGGCCGCCTGGTCACGGCCGAGAAAGGGCTGCCCCGGGTCAAGGTCCTCGATCCGTCCGGACGGCTGGTGAACGTCGTGGCGGCCGGCGACCGCCTTTCCCCCAAGGTCGTGGGCCTCGACCTGGCGGCCGACGCCGACGGGAACGTCCTCGTGCTCGATCCCAGCCGGCGTGCCGTGCGCGTCTTTACGCCGCGCCGGCGGCGAGGTGGCGATGCCCTCTGAGCGCGGTCGCCGCGAGCTGCTCCGAGCCGGCCTGCGAGCCTCCGCCACGATCGCGGTCGGCGGCGCCACGAGCGCTCTCGTCGCGCGGGGAGCGGGCTATTCCACCGTCTGGCAGATCGACCCCGACGCGTGCGTCCAGTGCGAGCGTTGCTCGACGTACTGCGCCCTGCCGCAGTCCGCCGTGAAGTGCGTTCACGCCTACGACCTCTGCGGCTACTGCAAGCTGTGTGGCGGCTACCATCGTCCCGAGGCCCGCGTCCAGGACACGGCCGCCGAGAACCAGCTCTGCCCCACGGGGGCGATCCGCCGCACCTTCATCGAAGAGCCTTTCTACGAGTACACCATCGACGAGGAGCTGTGCATCGGCTGCGGGCGATGCGCGAAAGGCTGCGGCGCCTTCGGCAACAGCTCGCTCTTCCTGCAAGTCCGTCACGACCGCTGCCTGAGCTGCAACCAGTGTGCAATCGCCGAGGTCTGTCCCGCCCAGGCGTTCCGGAGGGTGCCCAGCAGCTCTCCCTATCTGCTGAAGGGGCGTCAGAGGGCCTCTCGATGAGGGCGCGGCTGAACGCGCTCGTCGCGCTCGCTCTGCTGGGAAGCGCCGCCTTTGTCTCGGGCGTGGACCGCGTGCCGCGCCCGGAGTTCGACAGCGGCTACCGACCTCCGTCGACGAGCGTCCCCTTCGGCGGCTCCGCCACCGGCGAGCCGGTCGCTGTGGCCGTGCTCGCGGCTGCTCTCGGGCTGGCCACGTTCCTCGTCATGCGCCACCGGTCGCGCCGCGCGCTGGTCGCGCTGAGCCTGGGGTCGCTCGTCTACTTCGGCTTCCTCCGCCAGGGGTGCCCCTGCCCGATCGGCTCCGTCCAGAACGTCGCCCGCGCTCTCGGCGACCGCTCGGTGGCGCTCCCCTTCGTGGTCGCAGCGACCTTCGCGCTGCCCCTCCTTTTCGCCGTCTGGCGCGGCCGTGTCTTCTGCGCCGCCGTCTGCCCGGCGGGGGCAGTGCAGGATCTCGTCCTTCTGCGCCCCCTGCGGGTGCCCACCGGTCTGGCGGCGGCCCTTTCGCTCGGTCGCCACCTCTACCTGGGGCTCGCGGTCCTGCTCGCCGCCACCGGCGGCGCCTTTCTCGTCTGCTCGTGGGATCCCTTCATCGCCCTGTTTCGCCTCTCCGGCGGCGCCGTGGGCTGGGGACTTCTGGGGTCGTTCCTGGCGGCGAGCACGGTGGTGGCGCGTCCCTACTGCCGTTTCCTGTGTCCCTACGGCGTGCTCCTCGGGTGGTGCGCTCGGCTCGCGGGACGTCGCGCGCACCCCTGCCCCCAGGAGTGTCTCACCTGTCATCTGTGTGCCGACGCCTGCCCCATCGGCGCCCTGCGCGCGCCGGCACACGAGGACGCCCCGGAAGGGCGCCGGCGTGCCGTCCGACGCCTCGCCTGGCTGCTGGCGCTTTGCCCCGTCTTCGTTCTCAGCGGCGCCTGGCTGGGCTCGCGCCTCGACGCCGCCCTCTCCCGGCTGCATCCCACCGTCGCCCTCGCCGAACGAATGGCGGCCGAGGACGTCGGCGCCGCCAGCGGCACCACGCTCGAGAGCCAGACCTTCCGGGCAGGGGGCCGTGCGGCGGCCGAGCTGATGACGGTGGCGCACGAGCTGCGTGCGCGCGTCCGACTCGGTGGATGGATCCTCGGAGCCTACCTGGGGCTGGTTGTCAGCGCGGCCCTGCTGCGTTGGTCGCGCTGGCCCCGCCGAGCGAGGTACGGACCGGATGCCGGCGACTGCCTCGCCTGCGGCCGCTGCTTCTCGGCCTGCCCGCAGTCTCGTGTCCCACTCGCCCGGCTGCAGGAGTCTTCCGTCCGTGTCTGAGTCGTCCAGGCCGACAGCTCTTCGGGTCGCCCGCGCTGTGACCGCCGCGGGCTTGGCCTTCTCGTCGTTGCTGGCGCTTCTTCTCGTCGCCAACTGGCTCCAGGTGCGCGCCGTCGATCCTCTGGGGAGCCCGGCGCTGGAGACGCTTCGTGCCCGGCTCACGCAGGACCCGGAGGACGAGGCGCTGCGCGAGCAGATCCGTGCCCTCGACCTCCTCGCGCGCCGCGCCTTTTTCGCCAGCCGGTGGCAGCAGCGGACGGTAGGACTGCTCCTCATCGGCGCCCTCGGGATCACCCTCTTCTCCGCTCGGCTGCTGGTGGGTGAGGCTGGTCGTCGCCCGGCAGTCCCGACGAGGAGTGGCGCGCCACCCTTCTGGGTCGACGCGTTGCGGGCCCGTCGCTGGCTCGCACTCTCCGCCGGCGGGTTGCTGGTGACGGCGACCACGGTGATCTTGACCGCGCGCAGCCACATCGGCGACGGCTCCTCGAACCGGGCCGGCTCCGCGGGGGTGACGGAGCCGGGCGAGACCGACTGGCCCTTCTTCCGGGGCCCGGGCGGTAACGGCGTGGCGGTGGACCAGGACGCGCCGATCGCCTGGGATGGTGCGTCGGGCAGGGGCATCGCCTGGAAGGTCGAGCCGCCGTTGCCCGGGAACAGCTCGCCGATCGTCATGGGTGCGCGGCTGTTCCTCACCGGCGCCGATCGGGAGACGCAGGAGGTCTACTGCTACGCGCTCGAGACCGGCGCGCTGCTCTGGAGACAGACCGTGAAGGGAGGGCCGGACGCGGGCAGCGGGCCGCCTCCCCACGTCCATCCCGACACGGGGTTCGCACCCTCGACGATGGCCACGGACGGGGCGCGGGTCTTCGCCATCTTCCCCACGGGTGACCTGGCGGCCTTCGATCTCGAGGGCCAGGCCCTCTGGTCGACGAGCCTGGGGGTGCCCGACAACCACTACGGTCACGCGTCCTCGCTGATCACCTCTGGCGGCCGCCTCATCGTCCAGTGGGACCAGCACCAGGGTGCCCAGATCGTCGCCTATGACGCCGCAACGGGGAGCCTGGCCTGGCGGGCGGCGCGCGACGTCATCTCCTGGGCCTCGCCGGTGATCGTCAACACGGGATCGCGCGAGGAGTTGCTCGTCACCAACAGCAAGTCGGTGGCCGCCTATGCGCCGGGCACCGGCGTGCTCCTCTGGCGCAGCGATTGCCTCGGTGGGGAGGTGGGGCCCTCCGCGGCCTTCGCGGACGGTCTGGTCTTCGTGGCCAACGATCGTGCCACCGCGGCCGCGGTGCGGCCGGGCGGCGAGGTCGTGTGGGAGTACGACCAGGAGCTTCCCGACACGGCCAGCCCGGTCGCCACCAGCGACCTCGTGGTCCTGGCCACGAGCTACGGCGTGCTCGTGTGCCTCGACGCCAAGACCGGCGAGCAGGTCTGGCTGGCCGAGCTGCAGAGCGGCTTCTATGCCTCGCCCATCGTGGTGGGAGATCGGCTCTACGCCCTCGATCTCGACGGCGTGATGCACGTCGTGAAGCTGGGTCGCACGTTCGAGCTGCTGGCCGAGCCCGCGCTCGGCGAGCCTGCGATGGCCACGCCCGCCTTCGTCGGCGGACGGATCTATGCGCGCGGGGAACGCTTCCTCTATGCCATTGCTGGAGACTGAGACGGAACCGGACCCGGAGGGTGACGGCATCGACGCCATCGTGCGGCGCGTCGGCGCCGACCCGCGTCACGTCGTGCCGATCCTTCAAGCGATCCAGGCCCGGCATGGCTATGTCTCCAACCAGGCCATGGAGCGGGTGTGTGCGCTGACCCGGATCTCGCCGGCGCGCATCAGCAGCGTGGTCTCGTTCTACGCACGGTTCCGCACCCGCCCCGCGGGTCGTCACACCATCCGAGTGTGTGTCGGGACCGCCTGCCATGTCCTGGGAGCGGAATCGGTCCTCGAGGCCTTCCGCCAGCACCTCGGCCTCGCCGAGGGCACGGATACCGACCCGGCCCGGCTCTTCACGGTGGAGAAGGTGGGTTGTCTGGGCTGCTGCATGCTGGCGCCCGCCGTCCAGATCGACGACGTCACCTACGGTCCGGTCCACTCCGGCTCGGTACCCGGAGTCGTGGAGGATTTCCTCGCCGCGCGCGATGCCGTCGATGGGAGCCCCGACTCTCCCGCGTCCGCGGGCGCCGCGCGCGGCGAGGTACGGCTCTGCCAGTGCTCGAGCTGCTCGGCCTCCGGGGCTCGCCGTGTGGCGGAGAGCCTCCGTCGCGAGGCTGACGCCCTCCACCTTTCGGTGGCCGTTCGCGAGGTCGGGTGCACGGGCATGGCGTACCAAGCCCCGGTTGTGGAGGTGGTCGCGGGAGAGCGCAGCTTCCGGTACGGACGGGTCGGCGTGGGCCAGGCGCGGACCATCCTCGAGCGTCACTTCCTTCCGAAGTGGAGCACGCCACGCCTGCTGAGCGCGGGCCGCGAACTGCTCGAGCGGATCCTCGACGGCCAGGGGAGCGCGCCGATCACGCGCTATCTCCTCGACGGGCCGGCTTCGGCGGATGCTGCCTTCGCGGGGGCGCAGCGTCGAGTCTCGACCGCCTGCTCCGGCCACCTGGGGCCCCTCGATCTCGAGGCCTACCTGGGTGCGGGTGGCTTTCGCGCCGCCCGCGTCTGCCTGCTCGATCTGACCCCCGGGGCCATCATCGACCGTGTTCGTGAGAGCGGCCTGCGGGGTCGGGGCGGGGCCGGCTTCCCCACGGCGACCAAGTGGGCGCGCGTGCTGGCGGCGCCGGGAGACGGCAAGCTGGTGGTCGCCAACGGCGACGAGGGCGATCCGGGTGCTTTCATGGATCGCATGCTCCTCGAGTCCTTCCCCCTTCGTGTCGTCGAGGGCATGATCATCGCCTCTCGTGCGGTTGGTGCGCACCGCGGGTTTCTCTACATCCGCGACGAGTACCCGCTCGCCCTCCAGCGGGTGCGCCAGGCGGTGGCTCTGTGCGAGGAGGGCGGCTGGCTTGGCGAGGACCTCCAGGGTTCGCAGCATGGTCTGACGCTGGAGGTGGTGGCGGGAGCCGGCGCCTTCGTGTGCGGGGAGGAGACGGCCCTCCTCGCCGCCATCGAGGGGCGTCGCGGCACGCCACGTCCCCGTCCGCCCTATCCCTCCGAGTCGGGTCTGTGGGGCAGGCCCACCCTCGTCAACAACGTCGAGACGCTGGCGCTGCTGCCGGCCATCCTGGACCAGGGCGCCTCGGCCTTCGCGGCGCTCGGGACAGCCACCAGCACGGGAAGCAAGTGCTTCTCCCTGGCCGGCAAGGTGGCCCGCAGCGGGTTGGTCGAGGTCCCCATGGGGCTCACGCTGCGGCAGATCGTGGAGGAGATCGGCGGCGGGGTCCCCGGCGGACAGGCCCTGAAGGCGGTGCAGATCGGCGGCCCGTCAGGCGGCTGTGTGCCCGCGCACCTCTGTGACACCCCCGTGGACTTCGACGCCCTCGCCTCCGTGGGATCGATGATGGGGTCGGGCGGGCTGGTCGTGCTCGACGACGCCGACTGCATGGTCGAGATCGCCCGCTACTTCATGGCCTTCACGGCGTCCGAGTCCTGCGGACGCTGCACGTTCTGCCGGGTGGGGACGACGCGATTGCTGGAGATCCTCGAGCGTCTCTGCCACGGCACGGCGCGGGCGGGCGATCTGGAGCGCCTGGAGGAGCTCGCAAGGTGGGTCCGGCGCGGCAGCCTGTGCGGTCTGGGGAAGACGGCTCCGAATCCCGTGCTCTCGACCCTCACCCACTTCCGCGACGAGTACCTGGCGCACGTGGCGGGCCGTTGCCCCGCCGGCTACTGCCGGGATCTCATCACCTATTCCATCGGCGAGGCCTGCATCGGCTGCACCAAGTGCGCTCAGAGCTGCACGGCCGGCGCCATCGTTCCCACCCCCTACGAGCGCCACCGCATCGACGTCGATCGCTGTCGCCGCTGTGGCGCCTGCCGGTCCGTCTGCCCGACCCACGCGGTGGAGGTCCGGTAGGGTGCCGAGACTCACCATCGACGGCCGCCGCGTCGACGTGGAGCCGGGGACGACGGTTCTCGCGGCGGCTACTCGGCTGGGCATGCCGATCCCCACGCTCTGCCACCTCGAAGGCATCGAGCCGCTGGCGACCTGCATGGTGTGTCTCGTCGAGGAACGTGCGGGCGGCCGCCTCGTCCCTTCGTGCTCTACGCGCGCCGAAGGGGGAATGGTCATCCACACCAACAGCACCCTGGCCCAGGAGGCACGCCGGACCGCACTCGAGCTTCTGCTCTCGGAGCACGCCGGCGAGTGCGAGGCGCCCTGCCAGCGCGCCTGTCCCCTCGGGATCGACATCCCCGAGATGCTGGACCGCCTCGAGTGCGACGGAGAGGCGGCGGCGTGGCGGGTGCTGCGCGAGAGCGTCCCGCTACCCGTCACCGCGGCACGCCTCTGCCCGGCTGGATGCGAGAAGGCGTGCCGGCGGCGCTCGCTCGACACACCGGTGCGCGTTCGGGAGGTTCACAGGGAGCTGGCGGACTGGGGCCTGCGGCAGGGGCCCAGCCGGCTGCCACCCTGCGCCGGGGCAACCGGCAAGCGGGTGACCATCGTCGGGGCCGGTCTCGTCGGGCTGGCGGCAGCGGACCGGCTGCTCACTCTGGGCCACGCGTGCACGCTGTACGAGCAGGGACAGGCGGTAGCCGAGTCCTTTCGCCGCACCGAAGCGCTGGCGTCCCGGGACGCGCAGGCTCTGGCGGCCGAGATCGACGGGATCCTCGCCCGGGGTGCCACGCTACACCTGGGAGTCGTTGCGGGAGCCGAGATCCCCTGGCACGAGCTGCGCTTTCGGTGCGATGTGCTGCTGCTGGCAACCGGTGAGGCTCCCGCCGGCGTGAATGTCCCCGACGTGGAGACGCGGGACGCCGTGGTCGCAGTCGCGAAGACGCCGCGATCCGGCCGCAACGCCCTGCAGTCCCTGATCCAGGGGCGCGAGATGGCGCAGGTCGCCCATCGCCTCCTGATCGGCGACGAGACGCCTCCTACGACTGGGCGCGGCTGCGCCCGGCTCGGGCCGACCACGACCGACGACCTCCGCACCCTGGCCGGCAACCGTCTTGGCAGAAACGGCCGCCTGGCCGCAGCGGAGGCCCGTCCCGATGGGTGCGGTGAGAGCCGGAGCGAAGCTCGTCGTTGCCTGGGCTGTGGTTGTCGAAGCACGCCCTCCTGCGCGCTCCGTCGGCTCTGCCAGGAGCATGGCGTCGAGCCGCGCCGCCACGCCGGACGGCGCCGGCCCATCGACCCAGTGGAGGAGCACGCCCTGGTTCGCTACGAGCCGGGCAAGTGCATCCTGTGTGGTCGCTGTGCTCGCCTGGCCGAGGCGGCCGATGAGCCGCTGGGCCTGGTGGTCACCGGGCGTGGCCCCGCCACCCGGATCAGCGTCCCTCTGAAGCGCCCCCTGGCCCAGGCCCTCGAACGCAGCGCCGTCGCCTGCGCCAACGCCTGCCCCACCGGTGCCCTCACCCTCCGGGGCAACACTCAGAAAGGGAACTCATGACGACGCACGCCACAGCCGTCCCGCTCGCCTATTCCCCGGCCCCTGCTTCGAGCAACCGCCCAACGCTGAAACACGCAGACAAGCGCGTCTCTTCCATCCTGCGGGACGCGGGGGACGGCCGCCCCATCACACGCGCCGAGGCGGAGCTTCTGCTGGCGCTGCCCGAGGACTCCCTCGAGGCCTGCCTGCTGCGCGACACGGCCAACAGCCTCTCGCGCCGCCGCTTCGGCAACCAGGGGCTGCTTCTCGGCCAGATCGGCGTCGACATGGCGCCCTGTGACGGGGACTGCTCCTTCTGTTTCTTCGGAGAGTCGCACACGACGGTGACCGCCTCCACGCTCCCGTTCGAGGAGATCGTGAAGCGGTGCGAACGGTTCGCTGCCGGGGGCGCCAGCGGCGTCTTCCTCATGACGATGCACCGGTTCGGTTTCGACTGGTTCCGGGACCTCTGCGCGGCGCTGCGTCGCACGATCTCCCCGTCTCTCGAGATCCTGGCCAATGTCGGGGATGTCTCCCTCTCGCAGTTGAAGGAGCTTCGGGCCGTCGGCGTGAGCGGCGCCTACCACGTCTGTCGCCTTCGCGAGGGGGTCGACTCGTGCATGGACCCGGCTCACCGCCGGGCGACGATCGAGAGGATCATCGAGTCCGGTCTGGGGTGGTACAACCTGTGCGAGCCCATCGGTCCCGAGCACTCCCCGCGGGAGCTGGCGGATCAGATGTGGCTGGGCGTCGAGATGCCGTGTCGGCAGCACGGCGCCATGCAGCGCTTCCCGGTTCCGGGCTCACCCCTCGCCAAGCACGGGGAGATCCCCCTCGCGCGGCTGGGCCAGATCGTGGCGGTCGTCGCCCTGGCCACCGCCCATCGCGCCGAGACGACCAGCATCGCCGTCAACGTCTCGAACGTCGTGGGCCTTCTCAGCGGGGCCAACGCGCTCTTTCCCGAAGCGGGGGAGCCGGAGACAGCCGGGGAAGGTCCCCTCGGAAAGCAGGTCTCGGCGGGATTCACCACGGCGCTGTGGCGCCAGACGACCGAGATCTCGACGGCGGATTGTCGGCGGATGCTGGCCATGGGTGGCTTCTCCGGGCTCATGAGCTCGAACGGGAAAGCACCACTTCGGCTGTGACGACACGTCGCCATCGTTGTCGGAGCGTGGCCGCGCCTGCGACCCGGCGTGTCTTCTGAGCGGAGGACCCTGACAGCAGGATACGAGAACGGACACCTGGCTCACCCAGGAGGAGACCAGGTGACGAGATCGGACATCTGGTGATGACCGTGGGTGGTCGGCAGTGAAGCGCCGCAATGCCTCCGGGTCCGCCGCTACCCTTCCCGTAGAACCGCGGCTGGATCGATGCATACCGCGCGTCGAGCGGCCAGCAAGCTCGCCCCGCATGCCACGGACCCGAGGAGGGCAGCCGCCAGGAGGAAGGTCCGAGCGTCCGTTGCCACCACCCCGAACAACAGGGTCCGGACGAAACGTGACGCCCATAGGCCAGCGCCGCCCCCCACAAGGATCCCCAGACCGGCAAGGGCCACGACTTGCCGAAGGATCAAGCGCATCACCGAGGACGGATGGGCGCCCAGCGCCATCCGAACGGCGATCTCCGTCCGTCGACTGACAACCGCGTGGGTCGCCACAGCGTAGACGCCGATCGCGGCCAACAACAGCGCGAGAAGCCCGAGGAATCCCGAGAGGATCGCCAGCAACCGCTCACGGACATAGAGCCCGTTCAACTGCTCCGAAAGCCGCCGGACGGTGAACGAGAGACCGGGGTCGACGCAGCCGATCACCGAGGCTAGCGTGCGAGCCACCCCGTCAGCCCGGTTCCCCCGCGGACGCACGCTGATGCTGATATATGGGAAGGACGCCAGCAGATTCTCGTCCGTCGTCTGCGCCAGCGGCGTGTAGAGAGTTGCCTCGGCCGCCTCCCGCACGGAGGTGTAGGCGGCGTCGGCAACCACTCCGACGACCGATAGCGACCTCCGGACGGTTCCCTCCTCCACCACCACCCGACGCCCCAACGGGTCGGCGTTCCCGAAGTACTGCTGCGCGAACGCCTGGTTTACGATCGCCACCGGCGCAGAGCCCAGCCGATCCCGCGCGCCAAAGTCTCGCCCTGCGACGAGCCGTGTCCCGAAGGTCTGAAACCAGCCCGGGCTGATGCGGTTCGCGAGGACCTTCCCCTCCCGGTCAGCCACCGCTGGACCTCCAGGCACAGAGACCCGAGGCGTCCAGCGTAGGTTCCCGACGCTGCCAACCGGCGTCGCCATCGACGCCGCCGCGATCTCGACCGCCGGGATCGCTCCGGCGGCCTCGCGAAGACGCTCATACAGCTCGGTCCGTCCTCGAGGTGGCACGGCGCTCCGCCGGGCGTCGACGATCACCACCAGAACACGATCGCGATCGAAGCCCAAGTCGCGGTAGGCGAGGGCACCGAAGGACTGGACGAAGAGACCCGCCCCGACGACCAGAACCACGGACACTGCGACCTGTACCGCGACGAGGGCATTGCCGAACCCCCAGCCTCGGCCGCCGCCGCGCGCCCGCGCGTGGTCCCTCAAGGCGTCGGCCGGTTGCTGGCGCATGGCGCTCAGGGCCGGCAGCGCCCCGAAAACAATGGCGGTGGCGATCGTGGCCCCAAGAGTGAACCCGAGAACCCGCCAGTCGAGAGACAGGTCCAGGGAAACCGTGCGCGCCCACGTCTCGAGCTGGTGCACGAGCAACCCGCTTCCCCAGTACGCCAGGACCAGTCCGAGCGCCCCGCCCATCGCGGACGGCAACAGGCTCTCCGCCAGGAGCTGTCGCAGCAGCCGCAGCCTCGACGCCCCCAACGCCAGCCGCATGCTCAGCTCATAGCGTCTCGCCCTGAGGTGCGCCAGCAGCAGGGTGGCTAGGTTGGTACAGGCCACGAGCAGAATGAGACCGACGAGGCCGAGTAGCGTCAGGAGTGCCGAGACGTAGCGGCCACGGAGCTGTGAGCTTCCACCCGGAGCGGCTCTCGCGACGAGGGGCTGCCTCAGGTAGGCATCCCGATCCTCCACACGAGAGTAGCCGGGCATCGTGGCCTCTCGGATCTCCGAATGGGCCGCTCGCAGCTTGCCAGTCACCTCCTCCACGGTCACGCCGGGATCGAGTCGAGCCATCACTCGGAGCCAGGGCCAGAACCGGTTGTCCAGGCGCCCTGGTGACCGCCCGATCAGGGACTCGGTTTCGAGGGGAAGGACGACGTCGAAGCTGGTGCCCACTTCTGGCCCGAAGAAGGCCGGCGGAGTCACACCCACGATGGTGAACGGCACTCGCTCGACCGTCAGGGTGCGCCCGATTGCTCCGGCATCGCCACCGAAGTGGTGACGCCAGAACCTGTGGCTCAGCACAGCGACAGGGCCGTTCTCACCGCCGCCGCGCTTGTCGTCCCGGCCGTCAAACGTCCGTCCCACTGCCGCAGGGACGCCGAGGACCTCAAAGAAGTCCCCGCTGGCCCAGATCGCGTCGACCAGCACACGCTCACCGCGCTCGGCCAGATCGACACGATCCGCACCCCAGGCGAACGCCTGTTTGAGGAGCTCTCGGGATCGGATCTCCCGCCAGACCGGATAGGTCACACTGGGCGCGTTGTCATCGGCCGATCCGATCAGCACCAGACGATGCGGGTCGTTGACGGGGAGCGGTGCGAGCAGGAGACCGTCGAGGATCCAGAAGACGGCGGCGTTGGCGCCGATACCGAGGGCCAGGGTGATGACAGTGACCATGGCCGCCATGGGCCTCACACAGAGCGCACGCCATGCGTCACGCAGGTCCTGCATCCGTGCACACCTCCTCGAGCGGCGTGCCGGCGGGAAGCCGGCGCTAGGTCCCTTCCCCTCCGGGAGGGTCCGGCATGACCAGCGGCCGGCCGGTCAGGTTCACGCTCAGGGTATGGACCCAGCGGTACCTTCCATTCACCAGCCGGAACGTGTGCGAGTCGGGCATCCCCTTGGCGCTGTCGCCGAAGCGGCAGAAGACGTTGACGGCGCCCATCTCCTCGTCCACCACGAAGGTCCGGTTGACGATGAAGAGCTCTCCCAGCGGGGCCGGGATCCGACAGGTGTCCTCGTCGCTTCCGTCGGCGTTGGTGTACGCGCCACCCTCCAGCCGTGCGCAGGGAGCGCCCCACGGCGGCCGGATGCCCTGGTCCAGGAAGACGAAGTCGAAGTAGCGGTTGGCGGCATCGACCAGCTCCTGCCGACCGACGCGATCGTCGACCGGAAGGACCGCCCAGTCCTCGGCCTTCGAGTACTTCAGGTAGTCGGCGGCGTTGAACAGCCAGTCGTCTTCGTCCGTGACCAGGCTGTCCATCCGGGTCACCTTGCCGCCATCGACGTCGAGACGGGTGCCTATGACATAGGGGTGTCCACCCTCGGTGACGATCACCTCTGTGAAGGTCCGGCAGCGTCCGACATCGTGGATGCTGCGGTGGAAGGCGATGGGCAAGGCGGTGCTCCACAGCCCCTCACTCTGCGTGGTCTCGCTCATGTTCTCGAAGAGCTTGGCCTCCGGGGCCAGGGCCATCTTCGCCGGGTCGCCGGACTCCTGGGCCGCGACGTAGCTGGCTGTGGCCTGCTCCAGCATCGAGCGGGTGCACGGCGTCGCTTCCCCAGCGGCCGGCTTCGCTTCGTCGGCGAGGGGGGCACTCGCCGCGGTGTCGGCCTCCTCCGCGCGCGAGCCTTGCGGGGAGGAGAACAGCAGCGCGGCGCTCAGGAAGAAGCAGTACGAGAGGCTTGCCGTCGTCCTGGTCATGTGGCCTCCAAGGGCACCGTCCGCCCCTCCTTCGCCGACCGGAAACACGCGTCCATCACCTGCTGGGTGCGCAGGGCGTACTCGCCCCAGCGGGGCTCGAGCCGCCCGGCGGCGACGAGGGCGGAGAAGGTGCGGAAGAGGTTGGCCTCCTGGGCGGTCGGATGGCCGTTGCTGTACTCGGAGACGACGACGGCCCGGGTCCGGGGCCGCATGTCGAAGTCGCAGCCCGCGACCTCGAAGACGGAGCGCGTCAAGTCGAACCGCAGCTCGTCGCCGAAGAACGGGAGGACGAAGTCCGGGACATGGACCAGCCCCTTGGTGCCGCTCACCACCGCCCACTGCTCGTTGGCGGTGCGGAAGGAGCAGTAGAAGGAGGCGGACACCCCGCCCGGGAAGAGCATCTCGGCGCTCAACTCGAAAGGGACCTTCTCCAGGCTCCCGGGCCGGCCCGCCTCGGCGAGCCGGCGGGCGGTGACCTCGGTCGGGAGCACGAACCCCATCACCCAGAGGGCGAAGCGGATCGTGTACCAGCCGAGGTCCCCCAGGCAGCCGTGGGGCTCGAGCCGGCTGTCGGCGCGGATGTTCTCCTCCAGAAAGCCCTCGGGCGCGTCGAAGCTGAACTGGGTGGCGATGCGCCGGACCTCGCCCACGCTCTCGCCGTCGTCGAGCGTGCGCCGCAGGGCGTCGAGCCTGCGGCTGTGCATGAACATGACGCCGTCCATGAGCAGCACGCGGTGGCGTTCGCAGGCGGCCAGCATGTCGCGGACGTCGGCGGCGGTGACGCCGACCGGCTTCTCGACCAGGACGTGCTTGCCGGCCTCGGCGGCCCTGACGACCCACTCCTTGCGGACACCGGTCGGGAGCGGGATGTAGACCGCGTCGACATCATCGCGGGCGAGCAGCTCCTCGTAGCTCCCGAGGGCGGCGGGTGGGCTCGGGAGCGGGCAGGCGGCCTGGCACCCGGCCACGAACCGCTGGCCGCGCTCGAGGCTGCGGCTGGCCACCGCGGTGAGCGCGGCGTTCCCGGCCAGCTTGATGGCCTGCCAGTTCTTGCGGGCGATGCCCGCGGTCCCGAGGATTCCAAAACGGCAGAGGCCCGGCTCCACGATGGCTCCCCCCCCGCGTCTCGCCCCAAGACGCCTTTCGTCGGCGTGCCAAGGTTAGTGCGTCCAGCACCGGACGAGCAACTGCGCCGTCGAGACGCGGCGCGAAAGCTCGGAGCGGGTGATGGGGTGGCAAGGTGCGGCAAGAGGGGAGAGACTTGGGCCCAGGGAAGAGGAGGAAGGGCCGATGTTGAAGCCGACCGTGGTGGTGGCGCTGGTGCTCGGGCTGGCGCTCTCGGCGGCCGCCGACGAGCAGAAGCTGGCCTTCGCCGACGAGGGCTGGGAGCTGTCGGGTGCCGAGAGCAGGGTCGAGGAGTACCTGGGGCAGGAGAGCCTGCGGCTGCGCACCGGCCGGGCGATCCGTCGCGACGTCGCCTTCCGGGACGGCACGCTCGAGGTCGACATGGCCGTGACCCCGCACCGTGCCTTCGCCTATCTCCAGTTCCGCATCCAGTCCGATGGGGAGTACGAGGCGATCTGGTTCCGCACCCACAAGTCGGGACACCCCGATGCCATCCAGTACTCGCCGATCTTCCAGGGCGCCTCGAGCTGGCAGCTCTACCATGGCCCCGGCGACACCGCCGCAGCGCCTCTCCCTCCCGATCAGTGGATCCACGTGAAGCTGGTGCTGAGCGGCCGGCGAGCGGCCCTGTTCGTGGGCTCCGAGCGCGAGCCTCGGCTGGTGGTCCCGCGGCTGGCGCGCGACCCACAACCTGGAAGCATCGCGCTGGCGTCGCTGCTGCCCGGTGGCCAGCCTCACGGCGTGTACGCCGCGAGCTTCGCGAACCTGGTGCTGCGCCCCGGAGTGGTGGACTTCGACTTCCCTCCGCAGGCCCCAGAGGACGCGCCGAGTGGCATGGTGCGCCGCTGGCGCGTCTCTCCGGCGTTCGCGCCGGCCGAGGGGGCGGTGACGGAGCTGCCGTCAGGCCTTCCCGGTCCGGGCGACTGGACCGAGGTGCCTGCCGAGCCCTCCGGCGTCGTCGTCCTGCTGCGACACGTGGCCCTCCCGGAAGGGGTCCGCCGGCCGGCGACCCTGGCGCGGGTCGTGGTGCGGGCGACGGAAGCCGGCACCCGTCGCTTCAACCTCGGCTTCAGCGACGAGGCCAGCGTGTTCCTGAACGGCCGCCTGCTGTACTCGGGGAACAACTCCTACAGCTACAATTTCCCCCGCCGGCAGGGGCTAATCACGCTGGACCAGGCTGCCCTCTACCTGCCCCTGCAGGCGGGAGACAACGAGCTGGTAGTGGCCGTCAGCGAGGAGTTCGGAGGCTGGGGCCTGATCGGTCAGTTCGAAGACACTCAGGACCTGGAGATCAGAGCCGGAGACGACGACTGAGCCGGGTCCGGCCGACGGCCCCTCGAAGGCGATCTGGTCGTCCACGTAGTCGAGGGTCGCCACCCCGTCCTCCCCGGCCGTCACGTTGCCCATGTCTCCGGCTTGCCGGGGCATGTCGTTGGGCCCGGCGTGTGGAGCACCGGTCGACCACGCGGCTGGCGGGCCTGCGGCCTGCGGAGACGCGGCCAACGCCTCCCCGCGGTCCTGGCGTCGGCGGAGCTACCAGTCGACGACCACCAGCGAGACGGCCTGGCGCGGCAGCGTGAAGTCCAGCGTCGCGGCGCCGACGGAGAGGCGGACCGGCTTCGGCTTCTCGACCACGGCGAGCGCCCCTGCCGCCTCCAGCTCCGCATACTGCTCGGCGTCGGGCGCCACCGGCGCGCCCATCTCCAACCAGGCGGCGTAGGCGTTGCCGTGGGTCTGGTCGACGCGGTACTGAGTGACCGAGACCTCTTCCAGCGCGGCCGGCAGCCCCGAGCATTGGAGATGGACGTCGGCGGCGGGTCCGGTCACGTCGTCGTCGTGGTAGTGCCAGACCAGGATCGCCACCTGGCGAGCGTCGCGACTCGCCAGCGCCGAGACGTCGGGGGTGGTGCGGACGCCGTCCGCCACGATCGTCTCCAGCGGAACCGCCCCCGAGCTGGTGACGGCGACTCGCTGGCCGGGCATCCGGCTGAACATCCGGAAGACGTTCAGCACCGGGAGGGCGATGCCGTTCGTCGCCAGGGCGCGGAAGCCGGCGAAGTAGGGCTGGTCCTCGAACTCGAAGGCCCAGGTGAGGGCGGCTTCGAGGTTCACTCCGTGCCGGGCCGCGAGATCGTGGGTGCGCGCGAAGACGGCCGCCGTGTAGCTCGAGTACATGGTCCCGTTGCGGTAGGCGAGCTGCGCCCCGCGACAGGCCGCGCACCCCTCGGGATCGGACTCGCCGATGACGACGGGCAGTCGCCGTGTCTCCGGGAAGGCTGCGATCGTCTCGAATCCGTTCGCGATCGTCTGGAGCTGCGCGGCGATCCCCATCCGGACGTGGCCGTCGACCACGCTCGGCGCGCCCTTGGCGTGGAAGGCCACGAAATCCAGGGGCGTGCGGTGGTCCCGGCAGTGCTCGATGAAGGCCGAGAGATAGTCACGGTCGGAGCCGGCCATGTCGGGCCCGCCGACGCGCGCCGTGGGCAGCACCTGGCGCACCGCCTCCACGGTGACGTCGTGGAGGTGGAAAAATTCCTCTCGGGTCCCTTGCCAGTAGCCGATGTTGGCCTCGTTCCACGTCTCCCAGTACCAGCCCTCCACCTCGGCCCGCCCGTATCGCTCGACGCAGTGGGCCACCCACCGCCTCACCAGCTCGGTCCACTGGCCGTAGTCCTTCGGGGGATAGGCCCAGCCCGTGAACAGCTCGCCCGACCCGGGTCGCCAGTCATGCTGGTACGGTTCCGGATGCACGGAGAGGGCCTCCGGCATGAACCCGATCTCGACGTACGGCCGCACGTCGCGGGCGCGGTAGGTGTCGAAGATCCGGTCCACGATGGTCCAGCCGTAGACCGGCTGCCCTTGTGCGTCCTCGGTGTAGGCGTTGGTGCTCCCCCACTTGAGTGCCGGCGTACCGTCGCCCGTGGTCAGCAGGTTGTGGGTCCGGAAGAAGACCTCACCGGGACGGAGCGCGCCGAGCTCAGCGAGAAGGGCCCGGCCGTCTTTCATGGTGGCGTAGTTCGGCTCGTCGGCGCCGAAGAAACGCCAGATCGGACGCAGCTCGCCCAGACTGCGGTCGGCCTCCACCTGGATCGAGATCGGGAAAGGCGGCGGCGGCGGCTCCGCGCCAGCTCGGACGCCCAGGGCGGCACAGCCGACGGCCAGCGCCACCATCCGGCATCGCGGAGTCACCTTGAGGACGCCCATGGCGGCCCCCCTACTCGAAGAAGGGAACGCCCGGCTGGGCGTACTCGCGCATCCCTTCCTCGTTGATCTCCACCCCGATGCCGGGCTTCTCCGACAAGGGCAGGTGGCCGTCTTTCACCATCTCTCCGTCGAAGTCGACGATCTTCTCGAACATCGGGTCCCTGTGGAAGTAGATCTGCCACTCGAGCACCAGGAAGTTCGGTACCGAGGCGCAGACGTGGGCCGAGGCCATGGCCCCGAGGTACGAGGCCACCATGTGGGGGGCGAAGGGGACGTAGTACAGGCTCGCGAGGTTGGCGATCCGCTGGCCCTCCCCGAGACCGCCGGCCTTCTGCAGGTCCGGCATCACGATGTCCACCGCCCCCGCCTCCAGCAGCGGCCGGAACCCGTAAGCCAGGTAGTGGTTCTCGCCGGCGCAGATCGGCGTGCGGGTCGACTCGGTGATGCGGCGATAGGCGTCCACGTTCTCGGCGGGGATCGGCTCCTCCAGCCACATCAGGTTCAGGGGCTCGAGGCGCTTGGCCACCTGCTCGCCGGTGACCGCGTCGTAGCGGCCGTGCATGTCGACACAGATGTCGACGTCCGGTCCCACCGCCTCGCGGGCCGCGGTGACCTGGTCGACCATGCGCTGCAGCTCCCCGGGGCTGGCGGTCCAGTTGTAGGCGTCGTACTTCTTGGGGTCGTTCCCCTGATCGAGGTCGAACTTGACGGCGGTGAACCCCATCTCCACCGCCTCCCGGGCGCTGCGGGCGAAGTCCTCGGGCGTGGGAAGCCGGCGCTGGTACAGGGCGGTGTCGCAGTACAGGCGGATCCGGTCCCGGAACTTCCCTCCCAGGAGCTGGTATACGGGGATGCCGAGGGCCTTGCCGGTGAGGTCCCACAGGGCGGTCTCGATGGCGGAGAGAACCGCCACGTACATGCCCGACTGGGCGCCGGCGAAGAAGCCGCCGCGCCGCATCTCCTCGTACAGGCGGTGGACGTTGAGCGGGCTGCGGCCCTCGAGCACCCTGGAGAAGCGCTTCACCAGATGGTAGGTGCCGGCGGTGGCGTCCACCCCTTCCCCGCAGCCCCAGATCTCCTGGTTGGTGTGGATCTTCACATACAGCCGGCTGCCGCCGCGGATGTAACCGCACCGGACCTCGGTGATCTTGAGATCGGAGGGGCGTGAGCGGGTGGAAACGTCGTCGGCAGCCTCGGCGAGGCGCTCGAGTCCCGGGATCGCCAGGGCTCCCGCCATCGCCCCCGACTTGAAGAAGGCTCTGCGCGACGAGGGTCGAGTCATCATCGGGACCTCGCTTCTGGGGGTTTCCCGGACTCTACCGGAGTCGCTGGGTCGTGTCACGCGCTCGGGAGAGCGCGCGTATATGCTACCGGCTGTGAAGCCGGGGTTCTCAGCCGACCAGGGCAAAGGCCCATGCCTGACCTGACCCTGCTACCCAAGGTCGAGATTCACCTGCACCTCGAGGGGGCGATCCCCCTCGACGCGCTGTGGGAGCTGATCCAGAAGTACCGGGGGGATGCCGGGGTCCGGAATCGGACCGCGCTCGAGGAGCGCTTCCAGTACCGGGACTTCCCCCACTTCATCGAGACCTGGTGCTGGAAGAACGGCTTCCTGCGCGAGTACGACGATTTCACCTTCGTCGCCGACAAGGTGGCCGAGGACCTGGCGCGGCAGGGGATTCGATACCTGGAGGCGTTCTACTCGCCGCCCGACTTCGCCCGGCAGGGACTCGAGGTCCAGGGAATCACCGAGGCGCTGCGCAAGGGTCTCGACGCGCACGCCGCCACCATCGAGACCTGGCTGATCGCCGATGTCGTTCGCGACCTGGGACCCGCGAAGGCTGCCCGCACGCTGGAGCAGCTCAGCGAGGTGAAGTCCCTCGGGGTCATCGGCATCGGGATGGGGGGCTCCGAGCAGGCCTATCCGCCCGAGCCCTTCGCCGACGTGTACGAGCGAGCACGCGAATACGGGTTCCACACCACGGCTCACGCAGGAGAGGCGGCCGGGCCCGAGAGCGTGTGGGGTGCGCTGAAGGCGCTGAAGGTCGACAGGATCGGGCACGGCACGCGTGCCGTCGAGGACCCGTCGCTCGTCGCCCTGCTGGCTGAGCGGCAGGTACCGCTGGAGATGTGTCCGCTCTCGAATGCTCGGACCGGGGTGGTAGACGGCATTGCCGCCCATCCCATCCGACGGTTCTTCGAAGCCGGGGTGCGGGTCTCGGTGAACACGGACGACCCCAAGATGTTCAACACCAGCCTCGAGGGCGAGTATGCCGCGCTCGCCGACCAGCTCGGCTTCCAGCCGAGCGAGATCAAGACGCTGATGCAGAACGCCATCCGCTCGACCTGGGCCACGCTCGACACACAACGCCGACTCCTTCTCGAGCTCGATGCAGCCCTGCCCGAGTAGCCCGACGTCTCACTCCCCCGTTCGGTTGTGGGATGGGGTCGTCCCGGAAACGGACAGCGTGTCAGCCAGCCGCGGACGTTCCGGACGCCGGCTTACAGCCCCCTCACACCCGAGCGCACCCAGATCAGCCAGCTCGCGCGCCGGGCTCTCCTGGCGAGCAACTTGTACGACCAACGGAATGAGGGCTGTTCGTTCTTCTCTCCTGTTGATCGTGACGCTAGGCATGACCGGTACGCGACGCGCTGCGATGATACTCGTCGGCCTCCTCGCGCTCGTGCCGGCGGGAGCCGCCCGAGGCGACCCACAGGGCGTTGTGCCGAACGATCGCACCCATTCGGTGGATGCGCTGCGGGAGGACTTGAGGACGCTGTGGGCCGTCCTCGAGGAGGGCCACGGAGGACTCGAGCGGTACGTGCCCCGGGAAACGCTGAACGGGAGCTTCGACCAGGCTGCGGCGCAGCTGACCCGGCCGCTCACCGAGCTCGAGTTCTACCGGGTGATCCTGCCTCTGATTGCCGGGATCAAGGATGGACACACCCGCGCCAGGTTGTCCAACGCCGGCCAAGCGGAGCTTTGCGCTCGCCCGGTGTTCCTGCCCGTCGAACTGCGGTTCGTCGACGGCAAGGCCCATCTCTTTCGCAACCTGAGCGCTCGGGGCGACATCGAGGCTGGTGCCGAGGTGGTTGGGGTCAACGAAACCGCGATGCCGGTGATCCTGCCCACCCTGCTCTCGCTCGTCCCCTCCGACGCCGGCATCCTATCTCGGCGTCTTCGTCTCCTCGAGAATCCCCACACCTTCGGCGAGCTCTTCGCCGTGGCCTTCGGACAGGCCGAATCGTTCCGCCTCAGGATCCGGGGACACGGCGGCGGCTCCACGACGCTGGAGGTGCCCGGGGTCAGGGGAGAAGACCTCGATAGGATCCGCCGGCAGAGGTACCCGGAGACCGCGGCACGCCGCCCCCTCTACGACCTGACCTACCACGCGGCCTCTGCCGTTCTGACCATCCGCGGTTTTGGCGACGATCGATCCGCAGGCAGCAGGCCCTACCCGGAGTTCCTCCGGCAGGCGTTCCGCGAGCTCGACGAGAAGGAGATCCGCCGCCTGGTGATCGATCTGCGCGGCAACGGCGGCGGTCGGGACGAGTACGGCCGGCTGCTGTTCGCTCACTTCATGGCTGCGCCGTTCCAGTACTACCGGTCCCTCGAGGTCAAGAAGGATCACCTCGACCTCCTCCGGTACGCCCGCGGTGCGAGCTTGGGCCGGCTCGGGAACGGCCTTCGGAGAAACGCCCGAGGCTGGTACGACGTCACGAACCATCCGAACGTGGGGACGATGCGGCCCGAGGCGCCGCGCTACTCCGGCAGGACCGCCATCCTCTTGGATGGGCTGAGCTTCTCCACCACGGGCGAGACGATCTCGCTCTTCCACTACCACCGCAAGGCCCTCTTCCTGGGCGAGGAATGCGGGGCCGGATACTACGGCAACACGTCCGGGGCCATGGCTGAGGCAGCGCTACCTCGAACCGGGATCCGGGTGACGATTCCACTGGTCCGCTACACGCTGGCCGTCGACGGCTACCCCAGGGACCGAGGCATCATCCCCGACATCCAGGTAGCGCCGACCATTCAGGACCTGCTGGACGGACGGGACACCGTCATGGAGCGGGCCCTGGAGTGGCTGGCGGACCGGAGTAGCAGCACACCCTAGGACGCTCGTCGAAGGGCACGCACGGTACTCGGCACCCACTCAGCTGCTCGCGCTACTCCCCCGGCCAGCCGGCGAGCCGTGCGGCCATCCACCAGAAGGCCCGTCCCTTCAGGACACAGTTGAGGTTCTCGCTGTGGGCACAGCCGTCACAGGCCCGAGCCAGGGTCGCCAGCATCTGGCCGGGATTGGCCTGCAGCCACTGTGTGGCCCAGTTGCCGCCGTCGTAGTTGCAGCCGTCGTCCGCGTCGAGGGGAAGGTAGTACGTGTCACCGTCGGGGTCCCAGCTCTCGATGTCGGCGAAGTCGAAGAGGATCCTGCCGTTCGATCGACAGTAGTCTCGGATCTGCTCGTTGCGCTGGTGGACGTCGCCTGCGCTGCCGGAGCCATCGAGATGGCCGGTCATGTAGACGAACCGGACATCGGGGAAATCTCGCTCCAAGGCCGCCATCTGATCCAGGTAGGCCTGGATCTCGGCCTGGGTGCCGCCCACCTGACCGCACCAGGACCAGATCACCACGTTGCGATCGCAGCCGCCGCTTCGCGTCAGCAGCCGCCGGGTGGCCTCGGACCAGGCGTACCGATCCGGATTGCCCAGGTCTTGCGCGCCCTCGATTCCCGAGTCGTTGAAGAACACGCCGGGTTCGTAGCCCCAGGCGATCTGGAAGTCGTAGGGCGGTCCCAGGACCCAGGATAGGGCATCCATCCCGGAGACGATCTGGCTGCCGTGGGAGGTGTGCCCGTAGGCGACACGGAGACGCTCCTTGGCGGCGTTGATCCAGGTCTCCGGGACGCGATCGAGGTCGGTGTGCCGGTGGTCGAAGATCCAGTCGATCTCACCGCCCGCGCCGGACGGGGCCGCCTCCGGCTCACGCTCGACCTCGAAGGAGACCGAATCCTCGTGGCAGCCGGCCAGCAGCAGAGCCATGCCCGCTACGAGGGCGATGCGCCCCAGGAATGAAGGCCACATGTCGTCCTCCATCGAGGGCCGAAGTGTAGGCGCCCGGTGTCGGAACGTCAGTGAGGCTGCTCACTCCTTCTGGTGGCGGAGGGCGACCGCTCTACGGGAACTGGCCTAGCGCGGTCAACAGGTCGAGGCGGGCCTGGCGCAGCCGGTCTTCGGCCACGGCCGCCTCGATCTCGCCGTTGCGGGCCGCCTGCTGGGCCTGTACCACCTCGACGTTGGTGCTGGCGCCCGCGCGGTAGGCGATCTCGGTGATGTGCAGCGCCTCGGCGGCCGCCTCGGCCGCCTCGCGGGTGCTGGTCACCATCTCCTGGTTGCGGCGCACCGCGTCCCGGGCGTTGCGCAGCTCTGCCCACGCCCCGGTCCGCGCCCCGTCCAGCCGAAGGCGCGCGGCGTCGCGGTCGGCGATCTTGGTGGCCCTGTCGGCGGCCAGCCTGCGATCGAAGAGCGGGACGTCGAGCTGGAACACCAGCCGCCAGGTCTTCGACGGCTCGAACAGGCCGGCCGGCGTCACGTAGCGCGGCGTGAACGAGGCGGTGCCGGTCGGGAGCCACGACTTCCAGGCGTCGGCCACCACGTGGTCGAAGGCCCGAAGCTCGGCGGTGGAGCGCTGGATGTCGGGACGCGCCTCCAGCCAGGCGTTGCCCTCGGGGAGGACCGCCGGGGCCAGGCGGGGCTCGCCACGCACCCCGACCGGGCCGTCGGCGAAGACCGCGACCCCCAGGGCCTCCTGCGACCGGCGCACCGCCAGCTCCGCGAGCTGGACCAGACTGTCGGCCACGGCGCGCTGCTGCACCGCCCGCACGTGGTTGAGGCGGCTCCCCTGCCCGGCGTCCAGCCGAGCCCGGGCGTAGTCCTCGAGGGCCTGGGCGGTGTCGCGGTTACGTACGGCGATCTCCTGCTGCCGCTCCGCCGCGATCACCGCCAGGAAAGCCTCGGCCGCGGTCACGGCGACGTGCTGGCGCGTCTCGCGCGCCGCGGCACGGGCGGTGACGACGTTGTCCTGGGCGTGACCGTGGCTCGCCCACCGGACCGCATCCAGCAGCGCGTAGGAGGCCGTGAGGCTGAACGCGGTCTGGGTCCGCGGCTGGACGATGTTGTCGTCGAAGCCGCGGGCCTGGTCCAGCACCGTCGTCGCCACGCTCCCGTAGGCGACGGGCAGGAACACGGAGCGCGCGTTGGAGAGGAGCGCCTGGGCCCGCAGGATGGCCTGGGCGGCCTCGCCCACGCTCGGGTTCTTGGTGACCGCCCGCTCCACCGCTTCGTCGAAGGTCAGCCGCTCCAGGGTCGACTCCGCTCCGGCTTCCGGCGCCTGGGCGTGCACCGGCCGGGCCAGGGCGAAGGCCACCAGGAGCGCTCCGGGGATCACCACGCGCCGGGTCACCGGGCACCTCCCGCCTCGGCTGTCGCCGCGGGGGGCGAGTCCGCGCTGCGGCGCCCCTTGCCCGGCGCGAGGGTGCGGATGGCCACGTAGAGCACCGGGATGAAGATGACCGAGAGCATGGTGGAGGCGAGCATCCCGCCGGCCACCGACGTACCCACCGAGTTGCGGGCCGCCGCTCCCGCGCCCGTCGCCAGCGCCAGCGGCATCACCCCCAGGATGAAGGCGAACGAGGTCATCAGGATCGGCCGCAGCCGGATCCGGCTGGCCTCGACCGCCGCGTCCAGGATCGACATCCCCCTCTCCCGCAACTGCTCCGCGAACTCGACGATCAGGATCGAGTTCTTGGCCGCCAGCCCGATCAGCAGCACCAGGCCCACCTGGCAGAAGACGTCGTTGGCGAGGCCCCGCAGGTACTGCGCCCCGAGGCCGCCGACCACGGCGATCGGCACGCCCAGCAGGATGATGAAGGGCAGCACCCAGCTCTCGTACTGGGCCGCCAGAACCAGGTAGACGACGATCAGGCTCAAGGCGAAGATGTAGATGGCCTGAGCCCCCGAGCGCTTCTCCTCGCGGGACTGCCCCGCCCACGCGAAGTCGAAGCCCTGCGGCAGCGTCTGGCGCGAGATCCGCTCCATCGCCAGAAGCCCCTCACCGGAGCTGAGCCCGGGCGCCGGGCTGCCGGTGATCTCGGCCGAGCGGAACAGGTTGAAGTGGTTGATCACCTGCGGCGCCGTCACCTCGCGGGCCCGCACCACGCTCTGGAGCGACACCATGTCGCCGGTGCCCGAGCGCGCGTACAGCTCCCGCAGGTTGTCCGGGTCGGCGCGGAACTGCTGGTCGGCCTGCACGTAGACCCGGTAGGCGCGGTTGTTGAAGTCGAAGTCGTTCACGTAGGCCGAGCCCAGGAAGACCGCCAGTGCGTCGGTCACCTCGCGCAGCGGCAGGCCGAGGCTGCGGGCCTGGTCCCGGTCGATGTCCACGATGAGCTGCGGGTCGTTGGCGCGGAAGCTGGAGAACAGGCCGACCACCTGCCGGCTCTTGGAGGCCGCGTTGACCATCTCGCCGGCCGCGTCGGCCAGGCGCGTGATGTCCCCTCCCGTCTGGTCGAGCAGCTCGTACTGGAAGCCGCCGAAGACCGACAGGCCCTGGATCGCCGGGGGTGCGAAGGGGATGACGTTGGCTCCCGTGATGCCCATCAGCCTCCCGCGGAGCCGACCCAGGACCGCCTGGAGAGAGTGCGCGGCGCCGGGACGCTCGTCGTAGCCCTTGAGCCGGGTGAAGATCATCCCGTTGTTGGGGGCCGCGCCGGTGAAGCTGAACCCCATCACCGAGAAGGCGGACTCGATGTCGGGATCGGAGAACAGGACCGCCTCGACCTGCTTGGCGATCTCCGTCGTGTACCCGAGCGAGGCTCCCGGCGGCCCCTGAACCACGGTGATGAAATAGCCCTCGTCCTCCTCGGGAACGAAGGCCGAGGGCACCGTCCGCACCAGCCACCAGGTGGCAAGAAGGCCCAGGCCAAACAGCCCCAGCATCAGCGGACGCCGGCCGAGGGCGGCCTTCAAGGAACGCACGTAGAAGTTGGTGCCGGACTCGATCACCCAGTTGATGCCGCCAAAGAAGCGGCCGTGGGCGTGGCTCTCCTTGTCGAGGAGCACCGCCGAGAGCGCCGGCGTCAGGGTCACCGCGTTGAACACGGAGAGCACCACGGCGAAGGCGATGGTCAGGGAGAACTGCTGGTAGAGGCGCCCGGTGGTCCCCGGGAAGAGGGCCACTGGCACGAACACCGCCACCAGCACCAGGCCGATCACGATCACGGCCCCCATCACCTCGTCCATCGCCTCGATGGCGGCCCGGTAGGCGCTCTTGCCGCCCTGTGACATGTGGCGCTCGATGTTCTCGATCACCACGATCGCGTCGTCCACCACGATGCCGGTGGCGAGCACGATCCCGAACAGGGTCAGGGTGTTGATCGAGAAGCCGAACAGCTTGACGAAGGCGAAGGTCCCGACCAGCGAGACCGGGATGGTGACCGCGGGGATCAGGGTGCTGCGCCAGTTCTGCAGGAACAGGAACATGACCAGCAGCACCAGCAGGATGGCCTCGACCAGGGTCTCCAACACCTCCTTGATCGACTCACGCACCACGCCCACGTTGTCGAAGGCGAGCCGCCACTCGAGACCCGGCGGGAAGCTCTGCTCCAGGCGCGCCATCTCGGCCATCACCCCGTCGTAGACCTCGAGGGCGTTGGCGGTGGGCAGGAGCTGGATACCCATCCCCGAGGCCTCCAGGCCGATGAAGCGGAGGTTCGAGGAGTAGGTCTCGGCCCCCAGCTCGGCCCGGCCCACGTCCCGCAGCCGGACCAGTGTCCCGTCTGCCCCCGCCTTCACCACCACGTTGTCGAACTGGGAGGGCTCGGTCAGCCGGCCCACCACGCGTACGCTCAGGTTGTAGGTCTGGTCCGGGGCGGCGGGGGCGTCCCCCAACGCGCCCGCCGCGACCTGCAGGTTCTGCTCCCGCAGGGCGTTCACCACGTCTCCGGCGGTGACGGCGCGGGCGGCGAGCTTGCCCGGGTCGAGCCAGATCCGCATGGCGTACTTGCGTTCGCCGAAGATCAGCACGTCCCCCACCCCGGGGACGCGCTTGATGGCGTCGCGCACGTAGGTGTCGAGGTAGTTGCTGATGAACTGGGAGCTGTAGCGGTTGTCGCGGGAGAAGAACCCGAGCCCGCCCATGAAGCCCGAGGACCTCTTGAGGACCGTGACCCCGGTGTTGCGCACCTCGGTGGGAAGGCGGCCCATGACCTGGTTGACCCGGTTCTGGACGTCCACCGCCGCCAGGTCGGGATCGCGGTCCACGTCGAAGTAGACGGTGACCGTGGATAGCCCGCTGTTGGTGCTCGAGGACTGGATGTAGGTCATGCCCTCGACGCCGTTGACGACCTGCTCGATGGGCGTGGTCACCGCGCTCTCCACCGCCTGGGCGTTGGCGCCGGTGTAGAGGGCCGTGATCTGGACCGTGGGCGGCGTGAGCTGGGGGTAGCGGGCGATGGGGAGCTGGGGGATGCAGATGGCCCCCGCCAGGATGATCAGCAGCGAGCAGACCGACGCCAGGATCGGCCGGCGGATGAAGACCTCGGAGGACAAGGCTAGCGCCCCTCGGCTTCCGCGGCCGGCGGCGTGCCGGGCTCCTGCGCCCCGGTCACGATCGTCACCGGCGCCCCGTCCCTCAGCCGCTGGATGCCGGACACGACCAGCCGCTGGCCGGCCTGAAGCCCGGCCTTGACGACGTAGTCGTTGCCCACCACCGGACCCAGCTCGATCGCCCGCTGGCGCGCCACCGTCCCCCCCTCGCCGTCCTCGACCACGTAGGCGAAGTACTGGCCGCCGAGGCGGTCCAGGGCCACGATCGGGACCGTCAGCGACGGCTCCCGGCTCCACACGATGCGGGCCCGCACGTACTGCTCGGTGCGCAGGCCCTGGGCCGTCGCCAGCGTCGCCTTGGCCAGCACCGACTGGGTGGCGCCGTCCACCGAGGGCGCGACGAAGGAGAGCTTCTCGGTGGCGAACACCTCGCCGCCCTCGTTCACGAGGTGCACGGGCAGGCCCACCTTCAGCAGCGAAACGTCCTGCACCGGGACGCCGATGTAGAGCTCCAGCCCGGCGTTGCGGTCGATGGTGGTGAGCAGCGTCTGGTGGGTCACCCGATCCCCGACCCGCACCGGGATGTCGCCGACCACTCCGGCGGTGGGAGCGCTCACGGTGTGGTAGGCGAGCTGGACGCTCTGCTCGCGCAGCAGCGCGTCGCTCGCCTGGACCTGGGCCTCCGCCGTGGCCAGCGAGGTCGCGGCCTGCTCCTCCTCCGCCTGGCTCGCCGCCCCGGCCTCGAGCAGCTTCTTCATGCGCTCGGCCTCCTGGCGCGCCTGCTGCAGGTCGGCTCGCCGCACCGCGAGCTGCGACGCGAGGCTGGCCACGGTCGCCTCCTGCATACGCGGGTCGATCTCCAGAAGCGGCGTTCCGGGGGTGACCCGCTGTCCCGAGTGGGCCAGAATCCGGGTCACCAGGCCCTCGACCTGGGGCTGCACCGCCGTGGACTGGCGCGATTTGACCACGCCGACGTACTCGCTGGTCTGCTCGACGGGTCGCTCGGCGAGGGCCACGACCTCGACCGGCATGGCGGGCGGGCCACCGGTCCGACCGGAGGCGCCAGGCCCGCACGCCGCGGCCAGCGCCGCGGCGAGAAACACGAAGTGCCTGCGTGGCAGGGACGGGCTGCGGAACAACTCGATTGGGCGCATAGGTTGCAGGGGTTCTCCGAAACGGAAGACGTTACGGTGACTATTGTCTCTCACTTGGCCCGCTGTCCGGAGACGGAGACGTATTTTTGCATGTCGCCGGCCGCCAGGCCATCGGTACGGAGACAGGACCTGTCTCCGTCGTTGACAGGGTGGGGTGATCGGCCCATAGTCCAGCCGTGTCGGGGTCGCACAGCACCACGCGGGAAGTCACGCTGGACCCCGACGATCCTCTCGGGAGCGGAGCCGAGGCCCTCACCCCGGACCGCTCGCTGGCCATATTCGAGATCGGCCGGCGCTTCCTCGCCTCGCGCCATCCGGCCGAGCTCCAGGAACGGATCCAGTCGGCGCTCCTGGAGCATCTCCAGCCCGACCACGCGGCCATCCTGCGCTGCCGGCCGAGCGGGGAGCTGACCCCGGTCTGGTCCCACGGCCTCGACCTCGAGGGGCCGTCTTCGGCCTGGCCGCTGAGCCACACGGTCCTTCGCCGGGCCGTGGGCGAGGGGCTGGCGGTGCTGGCTCAAGACGTGCGCCACGACACCGATCTCAGGCGCGCGGAGAGCATCCAGCGGTTCCGGATCCGCTCCGTCCTGTGCGTACCGCTGGGCCGGCCTGCCAGCGGAGCCATCTATCTCGACAACCGCAGCGACCGTCCCTTCTCGCCGGCGGATCTCGGCTTCCTCACCGCGGTGGCGCTGTACGCCACCCTGGTCCTCGATCGGGCCCGCGAGGACGAGCAGACCCGGGCCGCCCTGGAGAGGAGCCGGGACCAGGCGACGGCCCTCCAGGAAGAGCTGCTGCGCCACGAGATCGTCGGCAAGTCGAAGCCGCTGCTCGACGCCTACGACATGCTGTGCCGCTTCGCGCGCGCGGAGGCGGGCGTGCTGCTGGTCGGCGAGACCGGCACCGGGAAGGAGCTGTTCGCCCGCGCCTACGCCGCGGCGGGGCCCCGGGCCGGCTCCCCCTACGTCCCGGTGACGATCCCGGCCCTGGCCAGCAGCCTGGTCGAGTCCGAGCTGTTCGGGCACGTCAAGGGAGCCTTCACCGAGGCGCGGCGGGACAAGCCGGGGCGGCTCGAGATCGCCGACCGCGGCGTCCTCTTCCTCGACGAGGTGGGCGAGATCGAGGCGCCGCTGCAGGTCAAGCTGCTGCGCTTCCTCGACTCCGGCGAGCTGACCCGGGTGGGCGACACCGCGCCGCGCCGGATCGACGCGCTGGTCGTGGCCGCCACCAACCGGAAGCTCGACAAAGCGGTGGCCGACGGCCACTTCCGTGCGGACCTGCTGGCCAGGCTGGGCCACGTGGTGGAGCTACCGCCGCTTCGAGCCCGTCCCGGCGACGTGGCGCTGCTGGCCGAGCACTTCCTCGCCCGCTTCGATCGCCGAGGGGGGCGCCGGTTCTCGCCCGAGGCCCTCGACCTGCTGGCCCGCCACAGTTGGCCGTTCAACGTCCGCGAGCTGAAGCAGGTGGTCGAGCGCGCCGTCTGCCTGTTCGACGACGACCCGCTGCGGCCCGAGCACCTCCCCGAGTACCTGCGGACGGAGGCCGCCAGCCGGCCCTTGCAGCGAGAGGCGACGGCCCCGCCGGGACCGCTGAAGGACGTGGTCGAGGACGCCGAAAGGGTCCACATCCAGCGGGCCCTGGAGTACACGCAGGGCAACAAGCGCCGGGCGATGGAGCTTCTCGGCGTCTCGCCCGACACCTTCTACCGCCGGCTCGAGCACTTCGGCCTCCACCGCCGCTCTCGCGGCTAGCCTTCCGCGACGGCCGTACGTACGGCCGCGGGACGCCGTTCGAGCCTCGTACGCGCTCCCACCCCGGTAGCCCCGACATCTCAAGCACTTGGACGAGGCGACGCCTCGGCGGCCGCGGCACCGGTCTTGCCTCCTGAGGGTTCGACGTTCACGACGTCCATTCTCAGGAGGAGAAACCCATGACGACCTCGAGATTCCTCGCCGTTGTGCTCGCCCTCTCGCTGGCGGCGTGCGACGGCGACGACCCCGTCGCCCCGTCGCCGATCCCGTCCCCGGCCCCGTCGCCGGTCCCGTCGCTGCCCAACCTCTCCGGCACCTGGCGCGTCTACTGGACGGTCCAGTTCGTCCGTCAGAGCGATGGCTTCGATGGCCAGTACCACTGCTCCGGGGCGCTGACGCTCTCGCAGAGCACAACCACCGGGGCTTCGGCAGGCCTCAGTGGGTTCGCCACGATCTACCCAGACTACTCCTGCCCGCTCGGCACCTTCGACGTGACCGGTTCGGTCCGCCCCAACGGTGAGGTCGACTTGCAGACCGTCGGGCCCCGCCCTCCGGAAGGCCAGTGCCCGTTCGT
>CAZNNH010000034.1:0-46227 GCA_964574335.1 uncultured Acidobacteriota bacterium
GGCGCTGGCCGCCACCTCGTACCAGGTCGAGGCGACCCTGGATCACCTGGAACGCCGCGCGGAGGGCCACCTGCAGGTCCGCTGGACCAACGCCACGGCGGGACCCGTGAGCCGGATCCCGATGATCTTCAGGGGCGCCGACGGCGAGGGGCACGTCGAGGACGGCCGGGTGGGAGCGGCGCCGGCCGCGGTCGAGGCCGCGACCGCCAAGGGGTTCGACCTGGTTCCCGCGGAGCCGGTGGGATCGGGGGAGACCGTGGTCATCGAGCTGGACTTCAAGAGCCCTCCGGCGAGGACCGACTCGAGCCTGCCCTACGTCAGCCTCGAGGAGGACTGGTTCCCTCTGGCGCCGTCCGTGCGACACGGGAAGCTGGAGGCCGAGCTGACGGAGCTCGCCGACTTCGCGGTGACCCTCCGCTTCGATGCCGAGCTGGAGGTCGCCTGCACCGGCCGCATCCTCTCCGACCGCACGGAGGGCGGGCAGCGCGTCTACACGACCGAGGCGAAGGGCGTGGTCGAGTACGGCTTCGCCTACCACCCCGAGCTCGAGGTGCTCGAGGCCGACTCGGCCGGCGTCCACATCCGATCCTTCTTCTTCCCGGACGACGCCAAGTGGGGGCGGCGCCTCCTGGAGTACTCGGTCGACATCATCGCCTTCTACACCGAGCGGATCGGCTTCTACCCGCAGCCGGTGCTGGACATCCTCCCCGGCTACCCGCATCCCTGGGGCGGCTACCCGGTCACCCCCAACGTGGTGACCATCCACCGGGGTCTCGACGAGAAGGGTGCCGGGGCCGAGGACTTCGCCCGCTGGATCATGGCGCACGAGATCGGCCACCAGTACTGGGGCTTCGGGACGGCCCTGGACGACCCGCACCACACGCGGTGGTTCGGGCTCTCGATGGGGATCTATACCGACCGCCTCTTCACCCGGGCCCGGGGCTTCGGCGAGGACCTGCACGCCGACTTCCGGTGGCGATACCTGGGCGGTGTCCTGGCCGGGGTGGACACCACCATCCTGCAGGACGTGGAGCAGGTGAAGCGCATCGAGTGGGACTGGAACAACATCGTCGACCATGGCAAGTCTTTCGCCGTCCTGGAGATGCTCGAGTACGTGGTGGGCGAGGAGCCCTTTCTCGAGATCTTCCGGGAGGCCCACTCGCGCTTCCGTGGCCAGGTCGTCACCCTGGAGAGGTTCCAGGGGCTCTGCGAGGAGGTCTCCGGCCGCGACCTGGGGTGGTTCTTCCATCAGTGGTACGAGACGCCGGCGATCCTCGACTATCGCCTGGGCGAGACCCGGACCTGGCGGGAGGGCGAGGAGTTCGTCACCCAGGCTACCGTCCTGCGGCGAGGCGATGCGGTCATGCCCCTCGAGATAGAGCTGGAGACCGTCGGTGGCCCACCGGAGCGCTTGCGTGTCTCCGGGTGGACCGAGAAGAGCACCGTGACCTTCCGCTCGGCGTCGGCGCCGAACCGCGTTCGCCTGGATCCCGACGGGAGGCTGGCCCTGCTGGCCGATGCCTCCCGCCGGTGGCGACCGGTGGACGTGGGGGCTCGCGCCCTGCTCAGCCTCGGTCGCGCGGGCGAAGCGGTGGGGCTGCTCGAGGGGCTGGGTGGGGAGGCGGCCGATCAGACCTACTACTGGTACCTGCTGGGCACGAGCCGCCTGCACGCCGGGGACCTCGCCGGAGCCGATGAGGCCCTGGAGCGCATCGAGGCGTTGAAGGGCCGCCCGGGTTGGGAGCGCATCCACGCCCTCGGTCTACTCAGGCGGGCCAACCTGCGCGACCTGCAGGGACGCCGAGCGGAGGCCGAGGCGATGTACCGACTCTGCCTGGAGCTGGACGACGTCCGGGAGGACGCCGCGAAGTACCTCGAGAAGGCCTACGAGAGACGCCCCTGAGGTCCGGCGGGGCGGAACCAGGCTGTGCCGCACCCCCAGGCGGGTGCGAAAGTCAGAAGTCTAGACCTGACCCCAACCAGTCGGCGCGATCCAGACGGGCCTGCTCGTTCAGGGCGTGGCCGGCGTCGTACCAGCGGAGCAGCTTGGGCTGGCTGGCGGCGGCGTAGAACTCGTCGGCGGCCGTGTCCGGGATGTTGGCATCCAGGGCGCCGAACTGGAAGAGCAGGGTCGCCGGGGCGGCGTGGCCGATGTAGTGGATGGCGTCCAGCCGCGAGCTGGGGACGGGGACCGGGTGGGGACGGTAGTAGACGGACGGACGTGCATAGCCCGTCATCAGGACGTAGGCCCGGATCCGTCTCTCGACGCCGGCCAGAACACCGCCCCAGATGGCACCGTTGCTGTGTCCCACGTACCCCAGGCGGGTCACGTCCACATCGGGACGCGAGGCGAGCACGTCCACGGCCCGGCGAGCGTCCACGACCTGCCGGATGTACATGTCGTCCGGAGCCATCTCCGTGTAGCCCGGACACCTCCAGGGGGCATCGAACAAGACCGAGGCCACCCCCCTGGCTGCGAGCCCCACCGCCTCGTCCAGGAACTCGCTACGGTCCCCCTCGTTCCAGTGGAGGAAGACCAGGCCCGCATACGGTCCTTCCTGGAGCGGCAACACGAGATAGGCGCTGACGGTGCCGCCTTTCGGGCTCGGATAGCGGATGTCGTGGATCTCGGCGCCGGGCTCGGTGGTCGTGGCGACGTACTGAAGATCGAGCGGCGCCTCCTGGTCGTAGTCGAACAGGCGGACCAGCTCCTCGAACGAGGGCTCGGCGGACGCCGGCGCCGACGGCTCCGGTCCTCCACCGCCCCCGCAGTCGGCCAGAAGCACCAGGCCCAGACCGGCGGTCACCATCGGGAGTCGAAATCGGCGCCCGCTCATTGTCCGCCCCCCTTCTTCTTCGACCGGCGGACGACGTCAAGGGCCGTCAGCCAGGCCTGCCCTCTTCTTGATCCGATCGATGTCCAGGTCGCGGATCCACTCGGGGAGGTTCATCCAGACGGTGTGGAAGCCGAATCCGCCCTCGGTCATCTCGCGGATCGCCTCCTCCTTGGTCCATCCCTGGACCGCCACCCGATAGACGGCGCACAGGGCGCCCGTCCGGTCGGCGCCGTGCTGGCAGTGGACGAGCACCGGCTGGCGCTCCTTGTCGGTGACGATCCGGAGGAACCGGACGGCCTCCTCCTCCTCCGGGTGCCAGGCCCTCATGGGGATGTGCTCGTAGGCCAGGTCGGTTCCGGCGATCTCGTCCCGGTCGGAGTGGAACGAGCGGAGGTTGACGATCGTCTTGACGCCCTGCTTCTCGAGGCCCTTCATCCCCTCGGCGGTCGGCTGGGCGCTGCGGTAGAGGGTCGGCGAGACCTGGTACAGGTTGGGCACGCCGTCGAGCTCGACCGGCTTGGCCCAGTCGGCTGGCCGCTCCTCGGGTGCCTCCTGGCCGAGGCAGGCGCAGGCGGTCAGCAGAAGGAGCGCGAGGAGTGCGCCCCGCGCTCCGAGCCCCAACCTCCGCGCCGGTGTGGCAGGCGCCATCTCGCTGCTCCTCGGGGCGTATCTTGGGACGGCGAGCGGGCCGACGCAAGCGGACGTGCACACCTCGGAGCAAAGTCAAAAGTCTAGACCTGACCCCCGGCTACTCGTAGCGGATGGCCTGGACCGGGTCGAGGCGGGCGGCGCGCCTCGCCGGCCAGAGGGCCGCCACGGCCGCCACCAGGAAGAGGGCCGTGACGGCGGCCAGGAGGGCCGCCGGGTCGGTCGGCGCCAGGCCGAAGAGCAGGCTGTCGAGCGCTCGGCCGGCGGCCAGCGCCACGGCGAGGCCGATGACGACACCGAGGACGACCCAGCTCGAGGCCGTCTTCAGCACCATCCACCGGACCTGCCGCCGGTCCGCACCTAGGGCCATGCGGATCCCGATCTCGCCGGTCCGTTGCGAGACGTTGTAGGCGAGCACGCCGTAGAGGCCGATCGCCGCCAGCAGCAACCCTAGCAGGGCGAACAGGGCGCTCAGCCGGCTGAGCAGCCTCTCCTGGCGCAGGCTGCGGTCGATCTCCTGGGTGAGCGTCCAGGCGCCGAGGATCGGAAGCTCCGGTGCCACCTCCGACACCGCGGCGCGCACCTGCTCGGTCACACTGCCGAGAGCGCCCCGGCTGCGCACCTCCAGGGAGGAGAGGTACCAGGGCGTCTGGGTCACGGGGAAGTAGGCGAGCCGCGGTGCCTCCTCCCACAGGCCGTTGCACTTGACGTCGCCGACCAGGCCCACGATCTCGATCTGCCGGCTCGAGGCCTCCCCGTCGACGCCGAAGCGCCTGCCGACCGGGGACGCGTCACCGAAGAAGTGGCGGGCGAAGCTCCGGTTGACGACGGCCACCCGCGGCGCTCCCTGGGTGTCCCGCCCGTCGAACGTCCTTCCCTGCAGCAGCGAGGCGCCGATGGTCCGAAAGTAGCCGGGCGTCACCACCGTCTGCTCGATCCCGGTGGCTTCCTCGGAAGGCGGCGTGTAGCCGTCCACCGCGACCTGGTTGCGGATCCGAGACCCGCTGAGCAGGTTGTAGGCGGACAGGCTCGCCGACTCCACGTCCGGCAGACCCTCGATCCTCTCCACCAGTGCCCGGTAGAGCTCTGGAAGGCGCCCCTGCTCCACGCCTCCACCGCGGGGGTCGACCTCGAGCTGGAGCATGCCCTGTGAGCGGAACCCCAGGTCCTGGGTCCGGAGCTTGGTCATGCTGCGGAGGAACAGGCCGGCCGCCACCAGCAGCACCAGGCTTCCGGCCACCTGCCAGACCACCAGCGCCTGGCGCAGGCTCCACCCTTTCCGCGACCCCCCCGGGATGACGTTCTGGGCCTTGAGCGCCGCTGACCACTCCGCGCCGGCGCCGTGGCGGGAGGGGGCCAGGCCGAACAGCAGCGCGGTGGCCAGGGACACCAGGAAGGTGAAGCCCATCACGCGGCCGTCGAGGGCCACCTCGATCTGGGGGGAGCCGCCGAAGACCAGGCCGAGGATGGATCCCACGCAGAGCCGAGCCACCGGGAGCGCCAGTGCCCCCCCGGCCAGGGCCAGCAGCAGGCTCTCGGTGAGGAGCTGCCGCATCAGTCGGCCCCGGCTGGCCCCGAGGGCGAGGCGGACCGAGACCTCTCGGCGGCGGCTCGCGGCTCGTGAGAGCAGCAGGTTGCCCACGTTGGCGCAGGCGATGAGCAGCACCAGACCCACCACCGCCATCAGGGCCTTCAGCGCTCCCGAGTAGCGTTCGCGGGTGTCGGAGAAGCCTCGGGCGAAGGGCACCACCTCGGTGCCGAGCCTGGCGATGGTGGCCGCGGTATCGGGCGACAGGTCCGAGCCGACCTCCTCGGTGACCAGCCGCCGGAAGAGCGAGTTGACATCCGCCGTCGCCCGCGGCGGCGACACGCCGTCGCGAAGGCGTCCGACGATGCGCAGCCACATCAGGTTCGGGTCTTCGAGGTACGACGCGTCCCGGGTCAGCGCCGGCTGCATGGCGAGGGGCACCCAGACGTCCGTGTTGAGGCCGACGGTGACGCCCAGGAACCCTCGCCGGGCCACCCCGACGATGACGTACTCCGTGCCATTCAGGCGGAGGGTCCGACCCAGCACGTCCCGGTCCTGGCCGAGCCGCCGGGTCCAGAAGCCGTGGCTCAGGACGGCTACCGGGCGGGCACCGGCCGTCTGGTCGTCCTCCGGCCCGAGGACGCGGCCCAGCTCGGCTCCGACCCCGAGGGTCTCGAAGAAGCTGCCGCTGACCAGCCAGGTCATGGCCCGGTCCTGCTGGGCACCCGGGTGCCGGGGATCGGGGCTGAGGTGGGCCCGGACCGGCCAGCTCGAGAAGGCCGCCAGCCGGGTGAAGGACCGGGCCTGCTCCTCGAATCCTCGGTAGAGGGGGACGGAGAAGAAGCTGCTGTCCCGTTGCAGCACACCGTCAGATCGGATGGTGGTCATCGAGTAGCGGGAGCCGAGGACGTGGAGCTGTTCGGGCCGCTCCACCGGCAGCGATCGGAGCACGACGCGGTCGAGCAGCGTGAAGATGGCGGTGTTGGCGCCGATGCCGAGGGCCAGCGTGAGCACCACGGCGGCGGTGAAGACCGGCGTGCGCCGCAACGTCCGCCAGGCGAAGCGGGCGTCCTGGAGCGTGGTCTCCAGCAGCAGGAAGCGCCAGGCGCCCCGGCTGTCCTCCTTGACGACGGCGGCGTTGCCGAAGGCGCGGCGAGCGGCCCGCCGGGCTTCCTCCTCGGACATGCCGGCGGCGACGTTCTCCCGGGTGGTCATCTGGATGTGATACTCGATCTCCTCGTCCAGCTCACGGTCGATCCGGTCCCGCCGCAGCGTTGCCCCGAGTCTTCTCCCCAGCTCGCCCAGCCACCTCATGGGAGCGCTCCTTTCACGCCGGCTGCAGCACGCGGGCGATCGCCTCCATCACACGCTCGAAGGAGGCCATCTCGACCTCGAGCTGCTGCCTCCCGTTTCGGGTGAGACGGTAGTAGCGGGCCCGCCGCCCGCTGTCGGACTCTCCCCACTCCGCGGTCACGAAGCCCTTGACCTGCAGCCGCTGCAGGGCCGGGTAGAGCGATCCCTCGCCGACCTGCAGGACCTCGGCCGAGCGTCGTCGGATGTACTGGGCCACGCCGTACCCGTGGAGGGGGCCCTGTGCCAGGGTCCTCAGGATCAGCATGTCCAGGGTCCCCGGCAGGAACTCGTTCTGCTTGCTGCCTCGCTGGACTCCCATCGTTTAGTCACCCATCGGCGTCCGATACATCGCCTATCGATAGAAAGATAGGCCCGCCGCCTGGCCTTGTCAAGCCCAGGTCGCCAAGGCGGCCAGCGGTGGCGACGTGACCCTCCTTTCCGGGACAAGTTGATCATCAAGGCCATTAAGGGCATCATGACCCTAGGGAGGTTCCCATGGCCACGCCCCGGATCGAATCCGTCAACGTCGCCGACGCCAAGCGTCGGTTCTCTGACCTCCTGGGGCGCGTCGCGTACGGTGGGGAAACGGTGCTGATCACCCGCCGGGGCCGGCCGATGGCGAAGCTGGTACCTCCCGAGGCGCCGCCGGGCGCCGAAACCCTGGGGTCGTTCTCGGGGTGGCTGGAGGAGGACGATCCCTACTTTGCGATCGTCGACGAGATCGTAGCCAACCGAGGTCGGCACCAGCCACGAGTCACCGGGCGGGGCGCGCCTCGCTCCCGGCGGAACCGTTGAGGCCGTGGCCAGCTACCTTCTCGACACCAACGTCATCTCCGAGCTGTTCAAGAGACGACCCGCCTCGGCCGTGGTCGAGCGAATCAGGTCCGCACCTGCGCGCGATCTCTTCACCTCGGTCATCTGTGTCAGCGAGCTCCGCTACGGGGCGGCTCGGCACCCGAAGGGCGAGGCTCTCTGGCGTCGTGTGACAGCCGAGATCCTCGGTCGCATCCAGGTCCTTCCAATAGGCTGGGACGAGGCGGTCCGCGCGGGTGATCTGCTGGCCGGGCTCGAGGGGCGGGGCGAGCCGATCGGGGTCGAGGATCTCTTGATCGGCGCCACCGCCCTCGAGCACGGCATGACCGTGGTCACGCGGAACCGGAAGCACTTCGCGAGGATCGAGGGCCTTTCCGTGGAGTGCTGGTGGTGAGGTGCGACCTCAGGTGACGGGTGAGGCCGCCTCGTCGCCGAAGTCGATGCCGACCCGGCCCATGTCCCGGAGCTTCTGGTAGCGGCGGTCGAGGCGGACGTCGGACGGCAGCGCGGCCACCTCGGCGAGGGCTTGGTGTAGCGCCGCGTCCACGAGCTGGGCGGCGGCGGCGGCGTCCTGCTGGGCGCCGCCGACGGGTTCCTTGATGATCGTGTCGACGACGCCGAGCCGGAGCAAATCGGGCGCCGTGATCTTCAGGGCCTCGGCGGCCTCGACCTTGTGGTTGGCGTCGTGCCAGAGGATGGCCGAGCACCCCTCCGGCGGGATCACGCTGTAGATGGCGAACTCCTGGATCAGCATGCGGTCGCCGACGGCGATGCCGAGCGCCCCGCCGCTGTCGCCCTCGCCGCTCACGATGATGACGACCGGCACGTCGAGCACCGCCATCTCCCGCAGGTTCCTGGCGATGGCCTCGGAGACGCCCCGCTCCTCCGACTCGATCCCCGGGTAGGGGGCGGGCGTGTCGATGAACGCGATCACCGGCCGGCCGAACTTCTCGGCCAGCCGTATCACCCGCAGCGCCTTCCGGTAGGCCTCGGGCCGGGCGTAGCCGAAGTTGCGGAAGATCTTCTGCTTGGTATCGCCCCCCCTCTCGTGGCCGATCAGACACACCGGCTCGCCATGGTAGCGGGCGAAGCCGCAGACGATGGCGGGGTCCTCGGCGAACCGCCGGTCGCCGTGCAGCTCGGTCCACTCCTCGAACAGCATCCGGGCGTAGTCCAGCGTGCCGGGCCGGGCGGGATGCCGCGCCACCAGCACCCGCTGCCATGGGGTCAGGCTGGCGTAGAAGTCGATCCGGATCAGATCGACGCGGCGGCGCAGCCGGTCGATCTCGGTTTCGCGCGAGGCGGTCGGCGGCAGCGCCGAGAGCGTCTCGATCTCCTTGAGCAGCTTGGCGATCGGCTTCTCGAACTCGAGCAGCTCGACGGACATCACTCCTCCGTCCCGGATGGATCCTACCGCACCGGAGCCGCGAGAGGCGGCTCGTCAGCCGCCCAGGCTCACCCCGATCGCGCGGCCGCCCGTGAGCAGTTCGCGCGAAGCGAGTCATTTTGCAGCATCGCGCCGGCGATCGCGGCGACGTTCCGGTCCGGGTCCGCCTGCATCCGTCGGGCGCACGACTCGATCGTCGGGCGGTCTTCGATGTGCCCGAGGACGAGCAGGGCGGCCATGCGGCTCATCCCGTCTGGCGCGTCGAGAGCGAGCCGCAGGTCGGCCACGACGTCCGGCGGCCAGTCCACGAGATCGAACGTGGTGTAGTACATCCAGGCTAGCAGGCTGAGGGCCTTGCGGCGCTCGCCCGCTTCGCCGCTTTGCAGCTTGCCGACCAGGAATGGCACCGCGGTGGGGCCCATGTGACGCAAGGCGCTCGCGCACCAGGCCTCCCGTGTCACCGGCGTAGAACGCACGTCGGGAAACGTGGCAGCTTCCTCAGGGACCGGAACCGCCGCCCACAGCCGCTCCGCGGCGGGCTCACCGAGCGCCACGAGTGCGGAGTGAACCCAGGGACCGGCCTCGCTGTCGCGGAACATCTCGATCAAGAACGGGACGACACGCACGTCCTTCGAGCGGCCGAGCGCCGTCGCCAGCAGGCGCTTGTCGTACAACGAAGCGTCTCGCAGCAGCCGCGGCAAGACCGCCGGCAGATCGCGCGCGGCCAGGAGTTCCTGTGCCGTCGCCAGGTCCGCCTGCCGCGGCGTGTCCCCACCCTCAGCGAGCGCACGGAGCAGGATCCAGTACTCCTCGATCTCGTCCTGAGGGTTCTGGATTGCCGGACCACGCTCGGCGGCCTCTTCCGAACAGGCGCACTCCGGAAGGGCAGCCGCGGCGCTCAGGGCCACGACCACCCCCAGACCGGCGGTCGAAAAGAAGCGACGACGCGAGCGTGCCATGTGTCCCCAGGTCCCCGCGGTCGGGACCACCGGCATGATAGTCCGGGCTGAGGCCGGGACCGGAGTCACCGCTTCGGGCCTTCCTTGGCCGAAACGCGGAGAACGGTTCAGTTCAACCGGACGAAGCAGGACGTCGCGAACGCCAGCAGGCTACCCACTCCCCATACACGGACCCTGCTGCCGCCGACGCAGAAGAAGACCAAGGTAGCCGCGGCGAGACTAGCGCCCAACACGAACGAATACCCGAGCGGGACGAGCTCCTCGAAACCATAGGTTCGGGAGATCAGGTGTCCCCACCAGCTACCCAGGGCCGACCAGCTCGCCAGGGCGAGAGCGAAGCCGCCGAGGAACAGGGGGCGCGGCATCTTCTCCGCGTGAGCCAGCCCAATTGCCGCCAGCAGCCATACAGGAAGCGGCAGCCAGAACGCGCCCGCCGCGTTCACGAGGTCGCGGGCAGCCGTATCGAGGCGGACGAGCTGATTCAGAAAGCGGCCTGGGCCACGGGCTCCGCCCCAGGAAGCCAGAGCAACGCAGGTGGCCAGGGCGCCGACCCCAAACAAGAAGAGCCGGACGCTCCGTCGGCCGAGCGCATCGTGGAGGGCTGCGGAGCAGGCCGACATCTTTGCCACGGCGTGGGTGGTGGCGATGAGAGCGGCACGGCCTGTAGGATGGGCCTCGACTGCCGCAAGGGTGCTGTCCCAGATCCCGGGCCGGGCATCCCGGGGTGGTTCGGCTTCGTCGGGCGAGTGATCTGGCCCCCGCTCTGTCAGCAGCCCAAGCGCGATACCGTGAGCCTCAGGCGTGTACTGGCCCTCCGGCGCCTCAACGATCCGGCGAAGCTGGTACGAGGGCATACCGCGGTAGCGCTCGCGTAGCCGCTCGGGATCTACGAGCATCCTGCCCATGTTCTCACCGCCTCCCGCTGCAGGCCATCATCGCTTGATACGAAGCCGACTGGTCGGTGATCTGGTGTCTTGGGATGGTTCGTGAACTGTTCAGGGAGCCCGCGAGCGAGGGCGATGTGCTCGCTGCCTACCGACCGTCGTTGGTCCCCAGGCCGCGGGTGTCCAGCTTGCCGAGGGCGGAGGCCAGGTCCTGGAGCTGGTCGAGCTTCTTGAGGGTGCTCGAGAGCTGGTCGCGGATGCGGCGGTCGGCCGGGTCGTCCGAGCCCTCGAGGCGCCGGGCCAGACCTCGGATGGCCGGCATCAACGCGTCGGAGACCTGCTGGGTCATCTCGCCCAGCAGGTCCTGCACCCCGCTGGGCAGGGCCTGGATCACCTCTCGGCGCGTCCCGCGCTGGGTAGCCAGGGTGGCCATCGCCGTCTCGAGGCGGGCCAGGTGGGGGGCCATGTCGGGCGCGCCGGGCTTGGCGGTAGCTGCCGCCGTGGCGGCGCCGTCGATCGCCTGGCCGATGCCGGCGAGCTGGCGGGACAGGTCCGTGAGCCGCTCGGCGATGGCGGTCACGGCCTCGGACGACAGCCCCCCGGAGGCGCTCGTCTCGCTGGCCTGGAGGCCCGCCTGCAGCGTCTCCATGGCGCGGGCCAGGGCGCTCGCCATCTGTCCCGGGTCGGTGGCGGCGGCGCCATGGGCGGCGCGGGCGATGTGCTCGCCGATCTCCGCCAGGCGGTCCGACATCAGGCCGAGCTGGCCGGTCACCTTGACCACCGGGTCGGTCTCGGCGCCGCCCATCGCCTGGACGCGGACGAAGCCGCGCTTGATCTGCTCCCAGCGGGTCCGCTGCTCCTCGCTCATCCGGCCGCGCAGCTCCGCCAGCTTCAGCAGGTTGTGCTCGGCGCCCGTGGTCAGCGTCTGGGCCTCGCCCAGGTAGTGGTCGTCGATCAGGGCCTCGAGCTCGGCGTCGTTCATCGCCGAGACCACCTTCTCGGCCAGCGCGTTCATGTTGCGGTAGCTGCCCTGGAGCTGGAAGGCCGGCTCGGTGCGGAAGGCGTCCTGCTGGGAGGCGGAGAGGATGTACTGCTGGTTGACCCGCAGCAGCACCTCGCGGCAGCGGAACAGCCGCCGCAGCACCGCCAGGACCTCCTCCAGCTCGGGGGCCGAGTAGTCGTGGGCGAGCTGGTCGGGGGTGCTGCCGTCCCCGGCCGCCATACCCGCCAGTCGGTAGACGTCGTCGAGACCCCGGGTGGTCAGCGGGGCCAGCACCGGGTTGGAGGTCAGCGCGTTCTCCACGTAGCTGAGGGCGAAGAGGGCGTCCTTACCGGTCAGGATGTCGCCCAGGTTGTAGATGTCGGCTCGGTTGGCCAGCATGTCCGGGATACGGAACTTCTCCCCCGACTCGGTGTAGGGGTTGCCGGCCATGCAGACCACGAACCGCCGTCCCCGCAAGTCGTAAGTGCGGGTCTCGCCTCGCCACACCCCCTCGATCTTGCGCTGAGCGTCGCACAACGAGATGAACTTCTGGAGCAGCTCCGGGTGGGTGTGCTGGATGTCGTCCAGGTAGAGGAGAACGTTGCTGGCCATCTCGAAGGCCAGGTTCAGCCGCTCCACCTCCCGGCGGGCGGTGGCGCTCTTGACCTCCGCCGGGTCCAGAGAGGTCACCGCGTGGCCGAGGGCCGGCCCGTTGACCTTGACGAAGACCAACCCCAGGCGGTGGGCCACGTACTCCATGAGAGTGGTCTTGCCGTAGCCCGGAGGCGAGATCAGCAGCAGCAGGCCCATCAGGTCGGTGCGTTTCCCCTGGCCCAGCGCGCCGATCTGCTTGGCCAGGTTGTCGCCGATCAGGGGGAGGTAGACCTGGTCGATCAGCTTGTTGCGGACGAAGGCGCTCATCACCCGGGGCTCGAGCTCGGACAGCCGCAGGCGCCGGCGCTGCGCCTCCAGGAGGGTGTGGCGCCTCTTCTGGTAGGCGCGGAAGCCCGGCACCCGCCGGTTCCGGAAGCGGCCGAGCCGGGAGAGGAACTCGTCCAGGCGCAGCTCCATCGACCGGGCCCGGATCCGTGGGTGCTGGCCGACCAGCCCTTCCACCACCACCTGCGACTGAGCGCTGGTCTGGTCGTAATCGAGGCGCCCCTCGACCAGGACCAGGGCGATCGCTCCGGGGACTGCCGGGCGCAGCGCGAGGACCTCCGGCCGGCGCTGACCCACCTGATCGACGAAGGCGGTGACCCACGCTGACACCAGCGGGAGGAGGCTCGCCAGGTCACCGGCCAGGCCCTGCACGTCGCGCTCCAGCTCACGTGCCGAGCCGTCGGCCGCCAGGTGGTCGAGGAAGGCCTTGCGCAGCCGGACCGCGTCGGCGCTCGCCTCGAAGCGCAGCGGCTCCCGAGAGAGCTCCTCGAAGAGGTAGGCGCCCGCTACCCGGGCGTCCTCAGCGTCGACCGGCACGCCGAGCTCGGCGAAGAACGCCGCCACCTGCTCGGCCAGCTCGCCGCTCAGGGTGAAGATGGCGGGGGTGTGCGAGAGGGCGGCGCGCAGCCGGCCCAGGCTCCGGGCGCGGCGCAGCCACGAGGCGCGCGGCTCCGGCGCCTCGAAGTGGGCCCAGAACAGCATCGCCAGCGAGCGGGCGCGCGGCTCGAAGCGCAGCAGGCCGGCGGTCTTGTGGAGGGCCAGCAGCCGGGCGAGGATGGCGGCCGCGTCCACGTCGTGGACGCCACGCTCGTAACCTTCGTCGTACCGGGCCGAGGCTTGCTGGCGGACCAGCTCCACCAGGCCCTCCCCGGTGTGGGCGGCCTCACGAAGGCGCTCCAGCGAGAGGCCGTCCTGCTCCTGCTCGGCGGCGGCCAGGAGCGTGGCCGCCAGGTACTCGCCGCGATAGACCTCGTCGGTCTCCGAGACCAGGTCCTGGCTCCAGAAGTCGCGGGTCGCGGCGAAACCCTCGTCCTCCAGTGGCTCGTGAAAGTCGGTGCCGGTCAGGTGCAGGGCCAGGCCGTCGCCGCGCGGGACCAGCGTCAGCTCCAGCGGCTGGGTGTTGACGCCGAAGCGGTGGCGTCCGAGGCGGATCACCGCGTCGCCCTCGAAGAGGTCGCTCCGGTCGCGCTGGGCCCGGGCGGCGTCCTGCCGGGCGGCCTTCAGCCGGGTCTCCACCTCCTCGGCGCGCACCGACGAGCCCAGCTCCCGCAGGGCGTCGCACAGGTCGCGCAGCTTGGCCACCATCGGGTCGCCGGCGAAGTAGGCGTTCAGGGCGTCCTCGTCGGCCAAGCCGCCGGCCCGGCGGACCACGCCGGCCAGGATGCGCGACGCCGCCTCCATCAGGCCCTCGGCCCGGCGCTGGCGCTGGTCGACCAGCGTCTGCTTGCGGGCGGTGACCGCCTCGTAGATCTCCTCTCGCTTGGTGGCGAGCTGGGCCTGAAGCTCCTCGAGCTCGCCGAACCGCCCCTCCAGGTCCTCCACCTGGACCATCAGCCTGGAGAGGGCGGCGTCGCACTTGTCCGGGGTGTCGGCCACCGACAAGGCGCTGGTCACGCTCTGGCCCAGCAGCCGGAACTGGACGCCGAACTCGGCCGCCACCTCGACCGACAGCAGCTCCTTGCGGCGCGAGAGGACCAGGGCGCGGACCCGGTTGAGCGCGGCCAGCACCTCGGAGAGGCGCTCGAGGATCAGCGTTCGCTGGGTGGCGTCGTCGATCTTCAGGCTGCCGATGATCTCGGCCAGCAGCTCCAGGTTCTCCACCTGGGACCCAAGCTCCGCCGCCAACGGCTCGGTATCGTGGACGCTGGTGACCGACGACAGCCGGGCCTCCACCTCGGCGACCTGGGCGTGGAACGGGGCGAAGGCCTCCTGGCCGAGCAGGAAGGCCACCGCCTTCTGGCTGATGACCTCGAAGCGCTCCACCACGCGCGCCTCCAGGGCGTCGAGACGGGCCCGGTCGACGTAGCGCAGCTCGCGCTGGGTGATCAGGTGGCCCTGGCGCCGCCGCAGCTCGGCCAGCGCCTCCACGAAGGGCGGGACGCTGGTCCAGTCGTCGGGGTGCTGGGCGTCGAGCAGGTCGGCGACCTCGACCTCGCTCCGCCTCAGGGCGTCCCGGCTGGTCTTGCGGATCGCCTCGACCTTGTCGAACTCGTCGATCACCAGCTCGGCGGTCTGGCGGATCGCCTGGACGGTCTCGGCGAGGCCCGAGGCCTCCGGGTGCACCAGCCAGTGGTAGCTGTCGAGGGTGCGGATGGAGGACGCGATCAGGTCCTCGTAGACGGCGCGGGTCGGCTCCTGGCTCTCGACCAGGCGGACCAGGCTCAGGCAGTCCGAGATCCCCCGCACCAGCTCGGCGTTGCCGATCTTCTCCAGGTAGCCGCCGGTGGACGGCGCCGCCGCGGCGTGCTCCTCGCTGCAGAACGGCGTCTGCCAGACCTGGAGCTGGTGGACGCGGGTGGGCTCCCCAGAGGTGGCGCGGAGGATCACCAGCTTCCCGTCGTCGAAGCGGCTGAGGCCGTGGCAGGTGACGGGGCTCGCCACCTCCTTGCGGATCAGGTTGTAGGCGAAGAGCACCGACCGCCCCTCGGCGCGGTGGTGGAAGACGTACAGGACGTCCTCCCCGTTCGGCGAACGGAGCACCCGCTTGAGCTCCAGGCCGCCGAAGTCGCCGTCGAAGAGCTTGGTCTCTCCGGTCTGGAGGTGGAAGCCGCCGGGGAAGACGATCCCGTGGTCCTCGGGGAGCGAGACGCAGGCCTGGCCGATGGCGTCGATCCGCACCACGCGACGGGTGAGGCCGTTGAAGACCAGGTAGCGGTAGGTGCGCTCACGGAACGGCAGGACCTTGAGCAGCACCAGGCTGCCGACCTTGGCGTAGTGGATCTCGGCGTCGTCCAGCGACTGCTTGGGGTCGTCCACCGGCTCCCGGTAGATGCCCAGCCCGTCCTCGGTGTTGTTCTCGACCTTGACGGTGAGGTCGCCACCCACCGTCTCGACGAAGACCTGGTCCAGGATCGAGACGTGGGGGTGGCGGCCGTAGACGTGTTGATCGCGGCCGGTGGCGGAGAAGACGAAATCGTGGGAGGGAGGATAGACGTGGTCGCGCTCGCCCCGGTTGTCGATGTAGGAGACCTCGCCCTGCGGGGTGACGCTCCAGCGGAACACCTTGATGTCGTCGACCTTGCCGCCGATCTGGAAGACCGCCAGCAGCTTCCCGCCGAGGTTCCGGAGCTGCAGCAGCCGCGCCCCGCTGTAGTACTGGTAGAGCTCCTTGAAGTCGCGGACGAAGGCGGGCTCCTCGAGAAAGGCCCGCTCGGGGCCGGAACGGATCTCCTCGAGGGCGAGGCTGGCGTCCTTGGGGAGGATCCGGTGGAGCGAGAAGACGTCCTCGACCCGGGTCTCGGTGCGCAGGCCGAGGTGGACGTTGTAGCCGAAGAGCATCTGCCCGCCGACCTGGATCACGTCCCGGGCCAGGCAGCTGTTCTCGGTGCGGATCCGCTCGGTGCCCAAGAGGGCCAGCTCGGTCCGCCCGAACAGCGACAACCGCGCAGCGTTCAGGGCGTTCGCCTTCTCGGCCAGGACCTTGCCCTGGCCCAGCAGGCGGTCCCGGATCACCTCGTAGGCGCCCCGCTCGATCTCGGGGGCCGGGGTCGGTTCTGGGTGGGTCTCCGCCATGTTGCCGGGTGGCTGCTGAGGCCGCCGGCCTCAGGCCTTGACGTCGTCGAGGCCCATCGACTTGACGGTGGACAGGAGCTTCTTGAGGGCCGGCTGGCGCTCGCCGCCCTGGGCGACCATCCGGCCGAGCAGGGCCCCGAGGGTGAGGTCCTTCAGGTCGTCCGCGCCCAGCCCCGAGAGCGCCTGCTTCAGGTCCGCCGGCAGGCTCTGCTTGCCCTCGAGGTAGTCGCGCAACAGCGCCTGAACCCGGTCGCTGCGGTCGACGAAGCCGTCCACCGCCTTGCCCATCGAGACCGCGCTCACCAGGCGGTCGACGAACAGGCTCTCGCCGCCCACGATCTCGATCTTGGCCTGCTTGAGCGCCTCGCCCATCACCTGGGCGGAGGCGTGGGCCACCGACCGGCGAGCGCGGATGTCCTCGAGCCCGAGCACCCGTTCGTTCTCGAGGCGCAGGCGGTACTCCTCGTGGCCGCGGCCGGCCTCGTCGAGGGCCTTCATCGCCGCCGCCTTCTGGTCGAGGCCCTTGGCCTCGGCCACCAGCCGCTCGCGGGTGGCCTCGGCCTCGGACAGCCCCTTCTGGCGCAGCACCAGCGCCTCGGCCTCGCCCTTGTCCTTGAGCGCCAGCGCCTCGGCCCGGCCCATCTTCTCCACCGCCGCCGCGTCCGCCTCCTTGACCTTGACCCCGGCCAGCCCGGCGGCGGCCTGCTCGGCCTGGATGCCCTCGGCCAGGCGGATCTTGGCCCGGGCGTGGCGGTCCGAGGCCTCCAGCTCGGCGTCGGCGAGCTTGATCCGCTCCTGGGCCTTGTGGCCGGCCGCCTTCTCCGCCGCCTCGGCGGCCTTGATGTCCTTGATGAGGTGCTCCTCGGCCTCCGCCGCAGCGTTGATCACGGTGGCCTCCTTGAGCCGCTCGGCCTCCTCGACCACCCGCAGTCGCTTGATCCGCTCCTCCTCCTCGGCCACCGTCTTGTCGACGGCGATGCGCTGACGGATCACGTCGGCGATCTCGCGCTTCTGTACCTCGATCTCCTTCTCCTTGGCGATCCGCTGCAGCTCGGTCTCCCGCTCGCGGGAGATCTGCTCCAGGGCGCGCTCCTTCTCCACCCGCTCGATCTCCACCGCGATCACGCGCTCCCGGTTCTTCTCGGCCACCTGGACCTGGCGCTGCTTGTTCTCTTCGTTGACGGCGATCTCCTCGTCCGCCTTGATCCGGGCGTTCTCCGACTTGAGCCGCTCTTCCGCCTCCACCTTCAGCGTCTCGGCCTGCTCCCTTGCCCGTACCGTGGCGATCTCGCGCTGCTGCTTGGACTCGGCGTCCGCCTGCTGCCGCTCCAGCTCCAGGATCGCCTCGCGCGCCTCCACGTTCTGCTTGGTGATCTGCTTCTTCTCGGTGTTCTCCCACTCGTTGGTGCGCACGTGCTGGACGGCGGTCAGCTCGGTGATCTTGCGGATCCCCTGGGCGTCGAGGATGTTGTGGGCGTCGAGGCTGGCCAGCGGCGTCTGCTCCAGGTAGTCGATGGCGCTGTCCACCAGCACGTAGCCCTCCAGGTCGCGGCCGATCAGCTCCACGATCCGGTCACGGAACTCCTCGCGCTTGGTGTACAGGTCCTCGAAGTCGAGCTGCTTGCCCACCGTCTTGAGCGCCTCGGAGAACTTGGCGCTGAACAGCTCGTCCAGGGTGACCGGGTCGGAGGCGCGGCGGCAGCCGATCCGCTGGGCCACCTTGAGCACGTCCTCCTTGGCCTTGTTGACGGCCACGAAGAAGGTGACCTTGATGTCGGCGCGGATGTTGTCGCGGCAGATCAGGCCGTCCTTGCCGCGGCGGTCGATCTCCAGCGTCTTGACCGAGATGTCCATCACCTCGGCCTTGTGGATGATGGGCAGGACGTAGGTGCCGGTGAAGGTGACCGTCAGCTTCTCGCCGAGCTTGTTGACGATCATCGCCTTGCCCTGCTCGACCTTTCGGTAGAAGCGGCTGATCGCCAGAGCCACCGCCAGGAGGATCAGGCCGCCCACGAACACGACGGTCACCAGGAACTCGGTCATCGACATCCTCCTCGACGGCGGCGGCGATCCGCCGGCGTCAGCTACGGTCTTCCTTCAGGCCCTCGTGGGCCGGTGAGACGTGGTACACGCCGGCCTTGGCGTCGTAGTCGAACACCAGCGCCCGCGACCCGCGCTTCAGGGAGTTCTCCTCGAAACAGCGCACGTCGACGCGCAGGCCGCCGCCCCCGTCCTCGATCTCGGCTTGGCCGAAGCCGGCGTCGACTCGGCCGGTGGTGATCGTGCACAGCCTGCCGACGAAGGTGGCGCGGCGAGGCGCGTCGTGGGTCTGGAAGACCGGGCGCAGCGGCCGCACCGCCCAGGTGGTGAAGAGCATGCCCAGGATCAGGGCCAGCAGGCCCACCAGCGAGCCGAGGCCGAGAAGGGCGAGCGAGCTGCCGAGCCAGGACGCGGGCAGCGCGCCGCGCAGGAACCGCATCCCGAGGAAGCACAGGATCCATGAGAAGAAGATGAGCAGGCTCAGGCTCAGCGTCAGGGGGACCTGGTAGAGCCCGAGGGCCTGGAGCCCTCGCGCCAGGCCGCTCAGCTCGACCTCGGCATCGCCGACATCGACCCCGTCGCCCGCGGCGCTCTCCAGCCCCGCCTCGGCCGCCCCTTCGACGGCCCCGTCGAGGACGCCATCCACGGCCCCGTCCAGCGCCCCGTCGACCGCTCCCTCGAGCGAGCCTTCGAGAGCCGCGGAAGGATCCAGGGCGTCTACGTCGAGCAGGCCGACCAGGACGATCAGCCAGTACAGCAGCACCAGAGCGAGCGCCGCGGTGAAGATCACCGTCGGAAACGCCAGGATCGCGCTGAGGAAATCACCCATGCTACGACTCCGGCTCCGGTTTGGGGGCGCCGAGTATAGCACGCCCGAGATCGGTGCCTCGGGCTCCCCGGCTCCATCGCCGGCGCCACCCTGGCGCCGTGGCCGCGGTCTCGCCGTCCCCGTCCCTCGCTAGATCAGACGTGGGGCGATGCGCCCGTGTTCCGCCCCTGGCGCCGATTTCGGACCAGGGCGCGTTCGCCGATCGGGAGGAGGGTGAGAGACGAGCGCGGACACGTGGTCGAAGGCGCCACCCGTGGCGCGCCCGGCCTAGAGCCGCAGCAGCATCCGGAGCCGGTCTTCGATCGCCTCCATCGTCTGGCGCCTCGCCGCACCGAAGCGGGAGACGAGGCGCTCGATCGAGATCGATCGGATGGCGTCACAGAGGATGGCCGACGCCGTCTTCAGGCCACCCTCCGGCGCCTGTATGGGCACGTGGCTCGGCACTCCCCGCCACTTGGATGTGAGCGGCAGGACGATGACCAGACCGGCGGGGCCCCGGTTGTAGATGTCCTCCGAGATCACGAGCACGGGGCGTCGTCCCGCCTGCTCGTGCCCTCGTGTGGGGTTCATGTCCGCGAGCCAGATCTCGCCCCGAGCCGGCGGGTTCATGATCAGCCCTTCCGTCCCGCTCGCGATCGTCCGGTCGACCCGGAGCGGGTGCCGTAGGGGGCCTTCGCCTGGGCGGCCGCCAACCCGTCACCCAGGGTGGCGTCCCAGGTCGCCCGTTCCTTCTCGATCTCGTCCCACACCGCCGCGTCTCCGCGCAGGGCGGCGTAGGCGGCGTTCACCTGCTCCAGAAAACGCTGGCGCCTCAAGGTCTCGACGGCTTCGTCCAGCAGCGCGAGCATGGACGTGCCCTCGGCCTGCGCCAGGTCGCGAAGGGTGCTGTGAGCCGAGTCGCTGATCCGGATCGTTCCGTAGCCCATGGCGTAGCCCAAATTGTATACGATATTGGCTACGTTGCCGTCAACTCCGATCCCTCGGGCTCACTGGCGTCCCCGCCCGAGCCGCACCTCCGGGTACCCATCAGCTCACCGCGGGCGTTTGCGTAGACCCCACGTCGGGCAGGAAGTGGCAGGCCCAGATCTCCCGGCGCTCGCTGTCACTGCGCAGCCACACGACCACGGCACTTCCCGTGGGCGCGATGGCCAGCCACACCCCGCTCGCCTCGCTCTCCGGCCATCCGGTGTCCAGGATGTGGCGCTCCGACGCCGTGAAGAGAAACCCGGGGATGCCCGACCCCGGGGCAGCCGTAGAGGGTTCGCCGGCCAGGAGCAGACAAAGCGCGATCAGGAACGCGGCGCGGGAAGGCCAGGTCGAACCTCCGCTCGATTCTACCGCGGCATGCCGGCCCGGCCGCCGTGAACACCTCGTCGTTCGGGATCTCCTCGACCTCAGGGGACGTAGCCGAGGGCCCGGAGGCGGGCCAGACTGGCCTCGTCGAGCGAGACCCGGTGGGGCGACCGTGCCTCCCGACGGGCCCGAGTCACGTAGTCGAGGGCGGCCCGGCGCAGCTCGTCGAGGTGCGGGGAGGCGAGATCGCTGTGGCGCTCGTCGGGGTCCTGCGACAGGTCGTACATCTCCTCGCCCCGGACCTCCGGCCCGCTCTCCCGCCCCGGCGCCAGGCGCACGATGTACTTTTGGCTCCCGCGCCGGATCGACACCAGGTGGCTCCGGTCGCCGGTCAGCAGCGTCTCGGAGATGAGCCACTTCTCGGGGAGCGGCTTCCCGCGCAGCAGTGGCAGCAGGCTCTGGCCCTGGAACGAGGCGGGAGCCTCGATGCCGAAGGCGTCGAGAACGGTGGGCGCGAGGTCCAGCATCGAGACCGGTCGGCTGACCCGGGCGCCGCCCAGGCCGGGAACCCGGATCGCCAGGGGGACGTGCAGCACCTCCTGGTAGAGGGTGCCGCCATGGTGCCAGGAGCCGTGGTCCAGCAGCTCCTCGCCGTGATCGGCCGAGTAGACGACCACCGCCCCGTCCATGACCCCGAGCTCGTCGAGCTGGGACAGGAGCCCCTGGATCTCCCGGTCCGCATAGGCGATCTCGCCGTCGTAGAGGGCGGAGACGTGGGCGACGTCCCGGGGCTCGTGGATCTGGGAGAGGGCCTGGAAGCTGGTGTGGCTGGCGTCCACCGTCCCCTGGTAGTCCGGGTCGAACCGACGATCGAAGGGCGGCGGCGGATCGTAGGGGTGGTGGGGGTCCATGTAGTGGACGAACAGCGCCAGATCACCTCCGTCCCACTCGTCGAGCGCGGCCAGCACCCGTCGGCCGAGCTGATTGGCCCGTGCGTCCTCGAACCACAGGGCATCGAACCCATCGGCCAGTCCCTGGGCGGGCGAGATGAGGTCGTTGGCGGTGACGCCAAGGACGGTGAAGCCGCTCCCGCCCAGGACGTCGAAGAGGGTGGGCGTCGTGTCGTCTCGCGCCAGGTCGTGCAGCACCGCGCCGTGGTAGGTCGGGTGGCGCGAGGTGATCTGAGAGGTCATCGACGGCAGTGTCCACGAGGCGCTGGCGGCCGCGTCCTCGAAGAGGTCCAGCCTCAGGGCCGCCTCGTCGAAGGCCGGCGAGGTCGGCCGCGGGTAGCCGTAGGCCCCGAGGTGGTCGGCGCGCAGGGTGTCGATCGACAACCAGACCAGGGCTCGCCGAGAGGTGGCGGCGCGCTCGGGAGGATAGATTCGGGGCACTGCGAGGGCGATCCAGTTGCCCGCCGGCGGGTGGAGGAGAGGCGTGCCGTCGGCGCGGCCGAGGCGGGCGGAGAAGGAGAGCCGGGTGCGGCCCGAGCCGGGCAGCCCAACCGACCGATGCCACCAGTGGTTGGTCCGGCGAACCGAGAAGCGACCCTGGAAGACCGGCTGGCCGTTGGCCCTCACCTCGAGATGGACGAAGCCCCGTTCCGGAGCCGGGTCACGCAACGCCAAGGCGAAGACGAGGCGGCTGCCCGGGAGCAGCTCGACCTCGGCCGCCTTGTGCTCGCCCGGTCCCAGCAGGAAGGCGGGCCGGCTCTCGTCCTCGAACCGCACGTACGCAGGCGGTCCCGGAGGGAGGAAGACGCGGGTCAGCCGCGCCGGGGGAGGAGCGGTCGGAGCGCAGCCGGCGGCCAGGAGCACGACCAGCGTCATTCCGTGCCGACCCGCCGTGGACACGCTATCCCGCCGGCGAGGGCTCGTCGGCGGCGGCAGGAGCGGGCTCCGCCGCAGGTGCGTTGCGTCCCGCCGCGCCACGCGAGCCTCGGAGCAGGCCGAGGTCGACCGGGACCGAGACGGTCACCACCAAACGAGCGGTCCGATGGTTGCCGGCGTGGAAGTCGAGGGCCTGGACGTCGACGGTGAGCCGGCGCTTGAGTAACTTTCCGAGAGCCACCGCGATCGCGCCCTCCACGCTGCGGACGTCGACGTCCTTGAAGGGGTTGTGAAGCACGTCCCGTGAGGTGGGGTGGGTCTTGTCGGCCATGGTCGCTTTCGTGCTCTCCGAGCCTTCGGGCGGCCCGGGCCGCCGATCTGGCGAGGCTATCACGGCTTCACCGGCGCCGGGAGGCGGGCCCGGCGGTCGGGGAGAGGCCTCGGTGTAGCATGGGCGCGGTGCGATACCCCTGGGCGTCGTCCGTACCGGTACCCGCCAGTTGGGTCGGCGTCTTCCTGGGCTCCCTGTGGGGGGGCGCCGCGTGGCGCGCTCGGGCGCGCCTGCCGGTGGCCGCGCTGCTGATCCTCGCCACCGTCGCCCTCCTGTACTCTCCGGCCCTCCTCTTCGGCTTCGTGCACGACGACTTCCAGCTCGCCCGGCCCCTGAGCGGCCGGCAGTTGCTGTCGACCCTCTGGGGCACCTGGGACCCGTTGGACCACGTCAACCGGCACTACCGTCCCGTCGTCGCGGCGACCTTCGCCGTCGACCACGCGCTGTGGGGCCCGGAGCCGTTCGGCTATCACCTGACCAACCTGCTGGTCCTCTGTCTCTGTGGCGTCGCCGGCTGGGACTTGCTGTCGCGGCTGACTCGCTCGAGGGCGGCCGCCCTGCTCGGCACCATGACCTGGCTGACGCACCCCTTGACCGCCACCACCGCCTCGTGGACCAGCCAGAGGACCGACTCCATCGCGGTCGTGTTCTACCTCGCGGCCTTGAGCGCCCTCTTGTCGGAGTCGTACCCTCGTCGGCGCTGGCTCCCGCTGCTGCTGTTCGCGCTGGCCCTCGGCTCCAAGGAGTCCGCAGTCACCCTGCCCGTGCTGGCGGCGCTCTTGGTGCTGGGGCTCCGCCTCGGCGGCCGGCAACGGGCCCTCGGCTACATGGCCCTGATGACCGGCGGGTACCTGGCGTTCTGGTGGCTGCGCTTCTCGGACAAGGCCCGCGACACCGCAGCGACGCTGGCCGTCGACCAGTGGGCGGGATGGGCGCCGCGGATGCTTTGCCCGGTGTTCCTACCGGTCCGGTATGCCGAGTGGCATGCCGGCCGAGACCAGGACGGCTCCGCGGTCTGGATCGTCCTGGCAGCGGCCGGCCTGGCGGCGCTGGCCGGCGGGTTCCTGTGGTCTCGGGGCCGGTCGCGGGCGGCCCGAGTGCTGCTGGTGGCCATGGTCTGGCCGGTGGTGACCCTGGCTCCGTTGCTGGCCCTCAAAGGGGGGATGCCCGACGTCTACCGGAACGGCTTCCTGGCCTGCTTCGGCGCCGGGCTGGCGGTGGCCGGCGCGACGCTGGGGTTCGCCCGCCGGCGGCGGGTACGCCTGCTGATCGCCATTCCCCTGGCCGCGTTTCTGGCTCCGCGCGCCGTCAGCAGCTCCTACGAGTGGTCGCCACGCGGGTCCAGGTACCAGCAGTGGCTGCGGTGGCTGGACGAGAGCCCGACCTGGCTGGAGACCCTGACGCCGGAGATGCGGCAACGGTTCGAGATGCAGGTGCGCCGGTATCTGGCGGCGCCCGCAGACCAGCCGGATCCCGTCGCCGGCCGCCGCCAGCGACCCTGACAGCCGCCCGTTCGGTACCTGGCCGCCGCCGATGGCCGGCGTTTGCGGTTGCCACGGCGTCCCGGTAAAGTCGATTCTTTACCCACTCGACCGGTCCCCGCCGGAAGCGGTCGACGGGGCAGGAGAAACCCATGGCCCAGCCGTCACAACCCGGAGAGCCGCCCGCAGCGCTGGGCGCCGTCCGCGGTGCCATCGACCAGATCGACGAGAAGGTCCTCGAGCTGCTCGCCGAGCGCCGTCGGCTCGCCGCCGAGGCGATGCGGGCCAAGGACGTGGACAAGGGACCGCTGCGTGACCCTGGCCGCGAGGAGGCTCTGCTCGGGCGCGTGATCGCCCGTGGCCGCGAGCACGGCCTCGACGCCCACTTCGTCACCCAGGTATTCCACGAGGTGGTGGCCGACTCGTTGCGCCTGCAGCAGGAGCTGCTGCAGGGGCTGGCCAATCCCGACCCGGGCGAGCCCAAGCTCTCGCGGGTGGCCTTCCAGGGGATCGAGGGCGCCTACAGCCACCTGGCGGCCAAGCAGTTCTTCTCCAGCTCGTCCGACCGGGTGGCCTACCTCGGCCTCGAGAGCTTCGAGAAGGTGATCGAGGCGGTCGAGACCGGCCAGGCCGACCAGGCGATCCTGCCCATCGAGAACACCACCTCGGGCGGGATCAACGAGGTCTACGACCTGCTGCTCCACACCCGGCTGGCCATCGTCGGCGAGGTCAAGTACCTGGTGGACCACTGCCTGGTCGCCCTGAGGCCGGTCAAGCTCTCCGAGATCCGGCGGGTCGTGTCTCACCCCCAGCCGGTGGCGCAGTGCTCGAAGTTCCTGGCCGGCCTGCACGGCTGCACCGTCGAGTACCACACCGACACCGCGCTCTCGGTGGCGCGGGTCAAGGAGCTCGGGGACCCCACCCAGGCCGCCATCGCCAGCGAGGAGGCGGCGCGCCTGTTCGGGCTGAGCGTGATCCAGCGGGGCATCGCCAACCAGAAGGAGAACTACACCCGCTTCCTGGTGGCGGCGCGCTCGCCGCGCAACGTCGACCTTCGGCTCCCCTGCAAGACCTCGCTGGTGATGGCCACCGCGCAGCGCCCGGGAGCCCTGGTCGAGGCGCTGCTGGTCTTCCGGGAGCGGGGGATCAACCTGACCAAGCTCGAGTCGAGGCCGATCCCCGGCAACCCCTGGGAGGAGATGTTCTACGTCGACTTCGAGGGCAACCAGGCGGAGCAGCGGGTGCAGGACTGCCTGGCGGAGCTGACCCGCAGCACCCGCTTCATCAAGGTGCTGGGCAGCTACCCGTCCCAGGACCTGCCGCCCACCGAGCCCTCGCCGAAGGTGCTCTCCGGCACCGCCCTTCCCGCACCCACCCCCGCTTCCGCCGAGCCGGCTTCCAAGCCGGCCTCAGCGCCCAGCCGCTACCGGCTGGCCTCCCGGGCCCACCACGCCGAGGACACGGTGATCGAGGTGCGCGGGGTCAAGATCGGGGGCCCCGAGTTCACGGTCATCGCCGGACCCTGCGCGGTCGAGTCGCGGGAGCAGATCACGAGCTGCGCGCGGATCGTGCGCGAGCGCGGCGGCCGGGTCCTGCGCGGCGGCTGCTTCAAGCCGCGCACCTCGCCCTACAGCTTCCAGGGGCTGGGCTTCGAGGGGCTCGACCTGCTGGTCGAGGCGGGCCGCGCCTTCGGCCTGCCCGTGATCACCGAGGTGCTGTCGCCCTCCGACGTGCAGGCGGTGGCGGCCAAGGCCGACATCCTGCAGGTCGGGGCCCGCAACATGCAAAACTTCGCCCTGCTCAAGGAGGTGGGCCGGGTCCCCTGCCCGGTGATGCTCAAGCGCGGGCTGATGGCCTCGCTGGACGAGCTGCTGCAGGCCGCCGAGCACATCCTGTCGCAGGGCAACCAGCAGGTGATCCTGTGCGAGCGCGGCATCCGCACCTTCGAGACCGCCACCCGCAACACCCTCGACCTGTCGGCGATCCCGGTGCTCCGGCGCCTCACCCACCTGCCGGTGCTGGTCGACCCCTCCCACGCGGCGGGGGAGCGGACGCTGGTGCCGCCGATGGCGCTGGCGGCGCGGGCGGTGGGGGCCCACGGGGTGATGATCGAGATCCACCCGGAGCCGGCCAAGGCGCTGTCGGATGGACCCCAGGCGCTGACCTTCGACGGCTTCACCCAGTTGATGCCCGCCCTTTGCGCCGAGCACTCTTGAGCGGCTGTCTCGAGAGCCTCCGGCCGTCTCGACCGGGCGCCGGATCAGAGGGGCACGAAGTGGCCCAGCAGGCCGAGGTAGGACTCGCGCCTGTCCAGGGCCTGGATCCGATAGGTGGTGAAGAAGACGTAGCTCTTCCTCTCCAGCGTGGCGCGTGCCGAGACGCTGAGGGCGGTCTCCTTGGCCCGGGCGACGATGCCGGTCAGCCCACGGGTCCCGGCCGAGGTCTCGGCGAGCCGGGCCTCGTACCAGTGGAAGAAATCGGCCTCGTCGGGGTTGGTGAGCGCCAAGACCGCCACCAGCACGATCGCCAGGGCCCCGAGGGCCGCCACCACCTTGGTCATCGGAGGGCCTCCTTGCCGCCGCGCCGCTGCTGCCTGCGCCTCTCCGCGGCGCCCCTGCTGCTGATTCTAGCCTCGCTGTGCGCCTGCGTGGCGGACCGGACCGCGACCGAGCGGGTCCCGCCCAACGTCCTGCTGGTGGTGGTCGACGACCTCAACACCCGGCTCGACGCCTACGGGCATCCCGAGGTGAAGACGCCGAGCCTCGACCGTCTGGTGACCCAGGGCCGGCGCTTCGATCGGGCCTACTGTCAGTTCCCGATCTGCAACCCGAGCCGCGCCTCGCTGATGTCCGGCTGGCGACCCGAGCGGACCCGGGTCTGGTCGAACCGAACCCCGCCGGCTCCCAAGCTCGAGCACGCCACCCTGCTGCAGGACCATTTCCACGCCCACGGGTACCTCACCGTGCGGGTGGGCAAGGTCTACCACTTCGAGGACGACTTCCGCTGGGACCTGGCGGAGGACTTCGAGTATGCGCCGGACGCCGAGCCGGAGTTGGAGGAGCCGGAGGTGCGCACCGCCGAGGCGATCTTCGATTCCAAGTGGCTGGCCACCGACAACCCGGACCGGGCGGAGCCCGACGGCTGGGCGGCGCGTCGTGCGGTGACCCTCCTGGGAGAGCACCAGCGGCAGCCGGTCTTCATGGTGGTGGGCTTCAGCCGTCCGCACGGGCCGTGGATCGCGCCCCGCCGCTACTTCGACATGTACCCCGAGGCGTCGATGGTGCTGCCGTCGGAGACCCGCAAGGACCTGGACGACGTGCCGTTGACCGCCATGATGCGCGGTGCCGAGCCGATGATCCCCCACGACCGGGAGCGCAAGGCGCTGTCGGCCTACTCCGCCTGCGTGACCTTCATGGATGCGCAGCTAGGCGTGCTCCTGGACGGCCTGGACCGGCTCGGGCTACGGGAGCGGACGGTGGTGGTGGTGACCGGCGACAACGGCATCCACCGCGGCGAGCACGGCATCTGGAAGAAGAACAGCCTGTTCGAGGTCTCCTGCCAGGTGCCGCTGGTGATCGCGGCGCCGGGGCTGAAGCAGCCGGGGGTGCCCTCCGAGGCCCTGGTGGAGCTGGTCGACCTGTACCCGACCCTGACCGACCTCGCCGGCTTGCCTCGCCCGCCCGGCCTCGACGGCGCCAGCCTGCTGCCGCTGCTGAACGATCCCGCTCGGCGGGTGAAGACCGCGGCCTTCACCTACTCGGAGCGGATGGGGACCCTCGCCGTCAGCGTCCGCACCGACCGCTATCGCTTCACCCGGTGGCCCAACGGCACTGCCGAGCTGTACGACCACCTCGAAGACCCGCACGAGCTCACCAACCTGGCCGACGATCCGGAGCAGAAAGGGACGGTCGCCGAGCTGCAGGGCGTGATCGACGCCGGTCCCGAGAAGGCGCGGGTCGAGGACTAGCCGGCTCGGGGAGTGGAACTCGAAACAGTCGCGCCGCGAGGAGTCCCGTCCCGAGGCATGACAGACTGGCCGATCACCTCGCGGCGGTGAGCGGCAACCCGGGCCGAGCGACCTTGACCTCGGCGATCGCCCAGTCGGCGCCCACGCGCCTGGAGAGGACCAGGCGGTAGCGTCGGGCCGGGACCGGATGGAGCGGGAGCCAACGCTGGCTCCGGGGACCGTTGATCGCGAGCTGACGCGCCGGCGCGACGCGGCTGTTGGCAGCGGCCAGCGTCCTCCAGTGCCCGTCCTCGGCGGCGACCAGCAGGCGGACCTTCGGCGGGTGGATGACGCCGGCCGCCAGCGCCAGCTCGATCCGCGTGAGCGCGACCGGCTCGGCGAGATCCAGCTCGATCCAGGCGTCACCTTCGCCGGGCGGGCTTCGAAACACCGTCTCGACGTCGCCGTCGCAGAGCTCGAGGCCGTGGCTCGAGGCGCCGGAGGTGCGCAGCCAGGCCGGGTCGAGCCGGATCTCGTCGAAGGCCACCTCCGGCGGCAGCTCCGGCTCCAGCATCAGCAGCGCTGGTCCTTCCACAGGATGCGCCGGCAGCAGCGTCCCGACACGGCGCAGGCCGGCGACCGCGGCAGGCAGCTCGTCCCGCCGTGCGATCACGAAGTCGTTGTCGAGGGCGGCGCGGAGCGTCCACTCGTCGAGGCGGCGGGGGCGCAGCACCTCGTAGCGCCCGGTGTCGAGGCCGAGGAAACGAACGGTCGTCACCAGACGTGCCCCCGGCCGAGCCCGGCTGTCGACCCAGTCGAGGGCCCGGTCCGCCGTGCTCGGACGCCGGAAGGCGCGGGCCACCTGGACCGAGCCCCACAGCGGCCAGGCCGCGCACAGCAGCGCCAAGGCCGTGGTCGCGAAGGTCCGACCCCGAGCCCGACCCACGATCCCCAGGGCGGCCAAGAGGGCCAGCACGCCGCTGATCGGCACCAGGAAGCGGTCGTAGCGCAGCTCGGCGGTCGAGAACACCGCGACCACGACCACCGGGAAGAGGGCCATCGGGGCGAGCCTCCGCCAGTCGCGCCGGGCCACCACGAGGCCGGCCAGGCAGGCCCCGAGCAGGAACGGGCCGAGGTCCCGGTACAGCACGCCCAGATAGCCTAGAAGGTTCTCGGAGACGCCGGGTGCGTCGACGCGCCCCTCGTAGTGGTAGCGGAGCTGGACCAGCGCCCCCTGGGTCGCCGAGCGGGGATGCAGGAACGTGTACGGGGAGAGCGCGGCGAAGGTGACGACCGAAAGCCCCCCGGCCAGCAGCAGCCCGCGCAGGCGCGGCCCCGGGACCAGCAGGCGACGGGCCAGGATCGAGGGGACGAGCAAGGCCCCCGACCACTTGATGGCTGTGGCCGCGCCGAGCGCGAGGCCCGCCCACGCGTCGGCGCGAAGCCGCGGTCCCACCAGGAGCAAGGCGAGAAGACCCAACAGCAGGAACGTCTCGAGGGGCACGTCGGTGCGGACCATGTGGGCGGTTTCCACGTCCACCGGGGACACCGCCAGCAGCAGGGCGGCCACCAGGCCTGTTGACCGGTCGCGCAGCCGGAGCCCCAGCAGGTAGACGAGGCCCACGCTCGCCACCCCGAAGCCCACCACCAGCAGGCGCCCGGCGAGGTACGCCGGGAACGCGTTGTACGGCGCGCCGGTCAACCACTGACCCGGGGCCAGCAGGTAGAGGAAGAAGCCGGGGTACTCGTAGAAGCGGTGGTCCAGATCGTGGTGGACCAGCATCCGGGCGACGTGGTCGACGAAGTCGGACTCGTCGCCGAGCGCCCGGTGACGCTCACCCCAGCCCAGGCCGACCAGTCGCAGCACGGCGGCCAGGGTCAAGACGCCGACGAGCAGCAGGCGATGGCGATGTCTGGTCAATGTCCGCCCGGGAGCCTCATGTTGACGGAGATTCTACGCTGGCGCGCCTCGCCGTTCCCTGGAGCGACCGCTCATTCCCCCAGACGACCGTTCATTCCCTGGAAGGACCGCCTGTTCCCTGGAGCCACCGCCCATTCCCTGGACCCGCAGCGAAGCTTGCCATGACCGGGTTGCCCCCGACCGGATGTCCCCGTACGATCGCTAGATCATGGGCACGATCGCGAGCGTCGAGGAGATCCGGAAGAAGTTCCCGGCCCTGGACCGTGAGGAGGCCGGCGTCCCTGTGGCCTACTTCGACGGTCCCGGCGGTACGCAGGTCCCGGTTGCGGTGGCGGGTGTGGTCCTGGACTACCTACTCCATCACAACGCCAACACCCACTGGGCCTACCCGACCAGCCGCGAGACCGACCAGGCGCTGCTGGGGGCGCGAGCCGCACTGGCCGACTTCCTGAACGGCGCCGCCGATGAGATCGTCTTCGGCGCCAACATGACCACGCTCACCTTTCACCTCGGTCGGGCGCTGGCGCGCGGGTGGCGGGAGGGCGACGAAGTGGTGGTGACCGAGCTCGACCATCACGCCAACGTCGATCCCTGGCGGGCCCTGGAGCGCGAGCGGGGGGTGGTGGTACGGGCGGTCCGGATGGTGCCCGAGACCGGCCAGCTCGACCACGAGGACCTGGAGCGCGCGATCGGGCCGCGGACCCGGCTGCTGGCGATCGGGGCCGCCTCCAACGCCCTCGGGACCATCAACGATGTCCGCCGCGCCGCCGACCGGGCCCACGCTCACGGGGCCCTCGCCTTCGTGGATGCCGTCCACTACGCGGCCCACGCCCGGGTCGACGTGGCGGAGCTGGGCGCCGACTTCCTGGTCTGCTCGGCCTACAAGTTCTACGGCCCCCACGTCGGCGTCCTCTGGGGCCGGCGCGCGCTGCTCGAGAAGCTGGACGTGCCGAAGCTGCGGCCGGCTCCCGACACGGCCCCCGACCGCCTGGAGACCGGTACCCAGTGCCACGAGGGGATCGTGGGGGCCGGGACCGCCATCGACTTCCTGGCCGGCCTGTCGTCCGGCGCGGGGACGCGACGCCAGCGGCTGGCCGAGGTCCTCGGCGCCCTCCACGCCCGGGGCCAGGAGCTGATCACGCGCCTCTTCGACGGTCTCGGCGCGATCGACGGCGTGCGCATCTATGGGCCTCCGCCGGACGCGCGGCGCACGCCGACCATCTCGTTCGTGGTGCCGGGCCACGACTCGGAGCGGGTGGCCGAGGCCCTGGCCGCCCGAGGCGTCTTCGTCTCGCACGGCGACTTCTACGCCACCACCGTGGCCGAGCGGCTGGGGCACGCCCAGGACGGCCTGGTGCGCGCCGGCTGCGCCGCCTACACGACCACCGAGGAGGTGGATCGGTTGGTGGACGGGGTCCGTCAGTTGGTGGAGGGCACCTCCGGATCCGGACCCTCGAGCGCGACCAGGCGGTAGAAGACCACTCGGGGATCCTTCGTCGGGACCCGCAGCAGCGCCATCCGGTCCCGTTGCCCCGGGGGGATCTCGGCTGGCTCGCTCGGCGCCTCGCGCAGACCGAGGCTCACCAGCGCCGGAATCGCGGACGCATCGGCTCGATCGAGCACCAGGGCCGAGGGTGGTGGGGGAGTCACCAGGAGCCCCACGACTGCCGCCAGCGCGCCGACGACAAGGACGGCGCCGCCGGCCCGCGCCCGGTCCCGACGCCGGCGATCCCGCTCCAGGCGGGCACGGAGCCCGTGGATCCCTTCGGCGGGGGGCTCGATCATGCGGAACAGAGGCTCGAGGTCATTCATGGCTCGCCTCCTCTCCCAGGGCGGTACGCAGCCGCTCGAGCGCCCGGTGCCGGCGCGAGCCCACGGTCCCTTCGGGGATGCCGAGCGCCCGGGCCACGCCGACGTAGCCGAGCTCCGAGAGCTCAGAGAGCAGGACCACGCTCCGCAGCTCCGGCGGCAGCCCGTCGATGGCCGACCGGAGCCGCTCCTGCTCCTGGGCCTCCGCCAGCCGGTCCTCGGGGCCGGGGTCCGGCGAGGCCCGATCCCACGAGACGCCCAGGGAGACGAAGCGCCAGAGGCGTCGGCTCCGCAGCCGGCTGGTGGCCAGGTTGATGGCGATGCGGTACACCAGCGGCTCCACGGTGCTCAGCCGCACGCGCGCCCGCATGCGCCAGAGACGAACGAACGCCTCCTGGACCACCTCCTGCGCGTCTTCCGCCCTCCACAGCATGCGGTAGACCACGTTGAAGAGAGAACGCTCGAGCCGGAGGTAGAGCCCCTCCAGGGTTTCGCCGTCCAGAGGTGGCTCGGAACCCGCCATGGGCTCACGACGAAGTGAGCGCCCTGGCCCGAACGATGGTGTAGAGCGTGGTCCCTTCCGCCGAGAAGGAGGCCTGGCCCACCACCACGAACTGGCCGTCCTCCAGGTTCAGGGTCGTCTCGAGGGACCTCTCCTGCGGGCTTGCCTGCCCCTCTCGACTGCGAACCCAGAGGATGATCCGGCCCTGCGAGACCGAGGCCTTCTGCTCGATCCTCGCCTTTGGGCTGATGGTCTGGGCCCAGGCGCCGTCGGCCTGGCTGAGCTCGACGCGCTCGAGCAGCCGGAATCTCTGTGGGCCGTCAGCGGCCGCGACCTCGTCCAGGACCGCCTGGATGACACCGAGCCGCTCTCCGTGGCTTCCCTCTCCCACCGCCGGTTTGGCGGTCACCAGCCAGTAGGTGGTCACGATCTCGCGTACACCGCCCGAGCTCTCCCGCCCGCGGGCCAGGATGGCCTCGGCCAGCCCATCTTGGACCGACCGCGGGGCCAGCACCAGGACCTGCCCGTCCGCCGTGGCTGAGGCGGTTCCGATCGTGCTCTCGCCCATCCTGAGCATCGAGCCCAGCTTGCCCGCCAGCTCCTGGGCCTGGTCTCCGCCGGGATAGCTCTGCAGGATCAGCTCCTCGCTCTGAGATGGGCGGGGAGCGCGCCCGCAGCCGACAAGAAGCATCCCGGCGCCGATGCATGCCAGGCACGTGACTCGTTTCATGACGACCTCCTCTACCCGTTTTCTACGCCCGAGGGGGACAATCCTTCACGGCTCTTCCGGCGGCCCTGTTGTAGCATTGCGGCCATGAAGAAAGAGCCGAAGGGCCCCAAACACCCAGGCGACCTGGTGCCAGACCGGCGCCACTTCCTCCGCGCCTCGCTTGGGGCCGGGCTGGGCGCCCTCGGGGTCGCGCGCTCGCTGGCCGCCGCCGAGACGCCGCTGGCGCCGCCTGGCCCGGCGCTCGGCGCCGCCGGCCCGAAGCAGAAGAAGGCGCTGTTCGTCTACGGCGGGTGGGAGGGGCACGAGCCGGTCCCGTGCCGCGACCTGTTCGTCCCCTGGATGAGGTCGCTGGGCTGGGAGGTGACGGTCTCCGACACGCTCGCCAGCTACGCGGACGAGAAGCTGATGGGCTCGCTCGACCTGATCATCCAGACCTGGACCATGGACGCGATCGACAAGCCCAGCTTGCAGGGCCTGCTGGCGGCGGTCAAGGGAGGGGTGGGCCTGGCCGGCTGGCACGGGGGCCTGGGCGACGCCTTCCGGCAGGAGACCGAGTACCAGTTCATGGTCGGCGGCCAGTGGGTGGCCCATCCCGGCAACATCATTGATTACACGGTGGAGATCGTCGACTCCGAGGACCCGATCACGCTCGGCCTCGGCAGCTTCGCCGTGCACAGCGAGCAGTACTACATGCACGTCGACCCCAACAACACCGTGCTCGCCACCACCCGCTTCTCGGGGGAGCACGCGCCGTGGATCGAAGGAGCTACCATGCCGATCGCCTGGAAGCGGGTCTACGGCCAGGGACGGGTCTTCTACACGTCCCTCGGCCACACCGCCGACGTGTTCGCCATCCCGGAGGCGCTCACCCTCATGCAGCGCGGGATCCTCTGGGCCAGCGACAGCCGTCACGCCGAGACCCCGAACCTGGTCAACCCGGTTTATCCATCGCGCTAGCTCGGTGGACGATCCGACTCACGACTTGCTGGTGATCGGGGCGGGTCACCTCGGGCTGCGGGTGGTCCGCCTGTGGTGTTTGGCTCACGGCCCGTCGGACGTGCTGGCCGAGACCCGTTCCGATCGCCGCCACCCTGAGCTGCGGGCGCTCGGGGCGGCTTGCCGGTGCCGTGGCGATGAGGCGCCCCCACCTCGCTCCCACGTGCTGTTCTGCGTGCCGCCCTCGTCGGCCGAGGACTACGTGGCCGAGGCGCGGCGGGCGGTGCAGTTGTGGGAGGGCCGGGGGCGGCTGGTGATGACGTCCAGCACGGCGGTCTACGCCGAGGAGGACGGCGGCGTGTGTGACGAGGGCTCACCGCTCGCCGGCACCGAACGGGCGCTCCGCCTGCTCGCCGCCGAGGAGACGGTGCGGGGGGCGGGCGGGATCGTGGTCCGGCTGGCGGGGCTGTACGACCAGGAACGCGGCCCGCACCGTGTTTTCATGCGTCAGGGGCGTTCGCCCCGCCGGGGAGACGGCCTCCTCAACCTGATCCACTACGACGATGCCGCCGAGCTCTGCCGACTGGCCCTCGAGCGGGGCGAGGCCGGGGCCGTCTACCTGGGTAGCGACGACCGGCCGATCGCCCGGCGGGAGCTGGCCGAGGCCGCGGCCCTCTCGGGACGCTTCGAAGGAGGCTGCGTGTTCACGGGTAGCGGCGGGCCGCTGGGACGGCGCTGCGACGGGGCCGCCACCCGAAGACGCCTCGGCTGGGAGCCACGCTACCGGAGCTTCCCAGACTGGCTTTCCCGCTGAGTGGTCAGTAGAATATGACCACTTGAGGGAGGAGCGATGACCGGCAAGGTGGCGGCAGCCGAGTTCAAGGCCCGATGCCTCTCGCTGATGGACCGGGTGGCCGAGCGGCACGAGACCTACGTGATCACCAAGCGGGGCAAGCCGGTGGCCAAGCTGGTCCCGGTGGCGCCCGACTCGGAGGGAAGCATCTTCGGCTGCCTGCGGGAGCGAGGCCGCATCGAGGGGGACATCATCAGCCCGGTGCTGCCGGCGGGGGATGGGGGGACGGTGACCAAGTGGGACCGGCTCGTGGGCCAGGGCCGACTCTCCCGAGCGCCCAAGAAGAAGCGGCGCACCCGGAGCCGGGCCTCGTGATCCTTCTCGACACCCACGTCCTGGCGATGCTGATCCTGAGGCCGGAGCGGCTGTCCCGGGCTGCGGCCCGGGCGATCGAGAAGGCGGAGGCGAAGGGGGCGCTGGCCATCGCGTCGATCACGCTTCTCGAGCTGGCGCTTCTGGTGGCCGCCGACCGGATCCGGCTGGACGGTCCCACCGAGGCCTTCCTGAACCAGATATGCAACCAGCCCAGCCTGAGCGTTCTCGGGATCACGGCTGAGGTGGCGGTGCTGGCCACCCAGTTCCCGCCGTCGTTCCCCAAGGACTCGGCCGACCGGCTCATCGCTGCGACGGCACGGGCCCACGGCATCCCGCTGGTGACCAAGGACCAGCGGATGCAGGACAGCACACTGATCCGGACCCTCTGGTAGTCGTTTCACCGGTACCATCAGGGACGCCAGGCGCTCAGGCGCCGCGAGGCTGGCGAGGTTCAGCCCCGTTCGCCGGCCAGCTCCAGCTCGCCGTCCTGGCTCTTTCCCACCACCTCGCCGATCACCGCGGCCGTGTGGCCGGTCTCGAGCAGCCCCTGGAGCAGCGGCTCGGCATCCGCCGACTCGACGCCCAGCAGCAGGCCGCCCGAGGTCTGAGCGTCGAACATCAGCCCGAGCAGGGCCTCGGTCAGCTCCGTGCTGCTCCGCGTCCAGCGCGAGAAGAAGGACCGGTTGGCCCGGGAGCCGCCGGGAAAACGATCTGCCTCGGCGTGCTCCAGTGCGCCCGGCAGCAGGGGCACGGCGTGCGCCCATAGCCGCACCGAGCAGCGGGAGGCGCGGGCCATCTCGACCAGGTGGCCGGCCAGGCCGAAGCCCGTCACGTCCGTGCCGGCCCGAATGCCGTGCGCCACCGCCCGCTCCGAGGCCTGGCGGTTGAGCCGTCCCATCGAGGCGACCATCGCCGCCGCCTGCTCGGGCGTGGCCAGCGAGCGCTTGTCGGCGCTGGAGACAACGCCGGTGCCGATCGGCTTGCTGAGCAGCAGCCGCTGACCCGGCCGTAGGGCATCGTTGGTGATCATCCGCCTGGGGTCGACCAGACCGGTGACGGCGAGCCCGTACTTGGGCTCCTCGTCCTTGATGCTGTGGCCGCCGACCAGCACGGCACCGGCCTCGCGCAGGGCGCTGACCCCGCCTTCGAGGATCCTTCGCAGCACGGCGACGCCCAGTTCCTTGATCGGGAAGGCGACGATGTTGAGGGCGGTGATCGGCTGGCCGCCCATCGCGTAGACGTCGCTCAGGGCGTTGACCGCCGCCACCCTCCCGAAGGTGTATGGGTCGTCGACGATCGGCGTCAGCACGTCGACGGTCTGGACCAGGGCGCGGTTCTCGTCGAGGAGAAAGACACCGGCGTCCTCGCTGCCCTCGAGGCCCCGCAGCAGCCGTGGGTCCGCGGGCAGATCCAGCCCACACAAGGCCAGGTCCAGGTCCCCTGGACCGATCTTGGCCGCTCAGCCGCTGGCCTTGGCGCGGGCCATCAGGCCCGCCTGGCGGGCCACGTCCTGTCGCCCGTCGCTCGTCTCACCCACCGCTCTCGTCCTCCCTCGTCTGGCGCCCGTAGCCGCCGGTCAGGCGCCCGTCATCCTGAGTGCTTCTTCGAGGCGGCACCCCGGAAGGATCCCCCGTTGCCGGCCCCAATACAACCATAGATCAAAGGAACCATGTCGGGCCCCCAGGCGGCCTGGCTATCATGGCGGTGTCATGAAGATCCTGGTCCTCAACTGCGGCTCCTCGTCGGTCAAGTTCCAGTTCCTGGAGATGGAAGGCGAGCAGGTGCTGGCCCGCGGCCTGGTCGAGAAGATCGGCAGCACCGGCGCGCTGCTCCGCTACAAGCGCGGCGAGGCCAAGGAGATCCGTGAGGTCGCCGAGATCCCCCACCACGACGCGGCGGTCAACCTGGTGCTGTCCACGCTGATGCACCCGCGCGACGGCGTGATCGCCGCCGTCGACGAGATCGACGGCATCGGCCACCGGGTGGTGCACGGCGGCGAGGAGTTCTCCGAGTCGGTGCTGGTGGACGAGCAGGTACGCGCCGCCATCGAGCGCTGCTGCCAGTTCGCGCCGCTGCACAACCCCCACAACCTCAAGGGGATCGACGTCTGCGCCCAGCTCCTGAAGGGCAAGCCCCAGGTGGCCGCTTTCGACACCGCGTTTCACCAGAAGATGCCGAAGGAGAGCTACCTCTACCCGATCCCCTACGGCCTCTACCGCAAGCTTGGCATCCGTCGCTACGGCTTCCACGGCACCTCGCACCGGATCGTCGCCCAGCGCGCCGCGGCCGAGCTGGGCCGGCCGCTTACGGAGCTGCTCCTGATCACGTGCCACCTGGGGAACGGCTCCTCGGTGGCCGCAGTCCGCGAAGGCTGGTCGGTGGACACCTCGATGGGCTTCACCCCTCTCGAGGGCCTGATGATGGGGACCCGCTCGGGGGACCTGGACCCGGCGGTGGCCCCCTACCTGATGGAGCGCGAGCACCTCTCCCCCAAGGAGGTCGACGCCCTGCTCAACAAGCGCAGCGGCATGCTGGGGATCTCCGAGGCCTCGAACGACATGCGCGAGATCGTCGAGGCGATGGAGGCGGGCGACGAGCGGCATCGGCTGGCGTTCCTGATGTTCTGTCACCGGGTGCGCAAGTACATCGGCGCCTACGCGGCGGTGCTGGGGGGGCTGGACGCGGTGGTGTTCACCGCCGGCATCGGCGAGAACTCGGCCCAGACGCGGGCCGAGTGTCTGCGAGGTCTGGGCTTCCTGGGCATCGAGCTCGACGATGAGGCCAACCGCAAGAGCGCCACCCGGATCTCGCGGGGACCCACCCAGGCGCTCGTGGTCCCCACCAACGAGGAGCTGGCGATCGCCCGCGACACCAAGGGTGTCCTCGAGGCGGCCGCCAAGAGCGCGGCCGCTCCCAGCGAGGAGGCCATCGATCGCGAGCTGGCCGCCCTGGACGCGAATGCCCGGCGCGAGCTGGTGCTGCTGTGGGCGGCCCACCCGGAGGGGGACCTGGAGCGGCTGGCGCAACGGCTGTCGCACAAGCTGAAGAAGAAGTTCAGCCCGGCGGCGTTGAGGACCGAGCTTCATCGGCTGGGCCTGCTGTGGGATGGGCGAGAGCCCACCCCCCATTGAAGATGGAGTCGGTATGGAACCCTTGAACCGGGAGAACGGTGGTTGGGACATCGCGCGCTGCTGGCTGGCGGCGCTCGAGGAGACGGCTCGGGACTTTCACGGCACCCGCCCGCGCGCGGTCTGCGAGCGGGGTTACGAGCACGCCCCGATGCGCTGGCTGGAGCTGCTCGAGGAGCAGTACGGGATCACCGTGCCGAAGGCTTCGAGCGTCAAGGAGGCGATCGAGAGCCACATCGAGGTGGGGGTCCGCTCCGGGTTGTTCCGCGACGCCTCGCAGTTCGAGCTGGTCCAGGTCAACCCGCACCGGGTCGAGATCAAGGTGCTGGAGTGCCCGTACCGCACCACCTGCGTCAACCTGCTGGAGACGGGCTTCACCATCCGCGACCTGACCTGTGCCCGGATCGGCTGCTTCCGTGCCGCGGCCGAGATCCTCTCCGGCATCCCCTGCAAGTTCGAGGTGACCGGCTTCGCCGCCGACCGGCCCTGCGAGGGCTACGTCGAGCACCGCTGAGCACCGCCAGGGGAAGGAGAGCGAGCATGGCCCAGGCCGGCATCGAGACGCTGATCCAGGAGCTGCGCTCGGCGGACGACTGGACCGCCCGGCGGCATGCCGCGCTGGCCCTGGGGCGGCAGGGCGGCCGCGACGGCTTCGAGGCGCTGGCCGCCGCGCTCACTGATCGCGACGCCGACGTCCGTCAGGCCGCGGTGCTCTCGCTGGCCCGGATCCGCGACCCCCGAGCGATCGAGCTACTGTGCCGGCCGATGCTGCTCGAGGACCCCACCCCGGAGATCCGCTGGGCTACCGTCACCGCCCTCGGCCAGCTCGGCTCGCTCAGGAACGCCAACGAGGTCTCCCGGGCGCTCGACGACCCCGACTGGGTGGTGCGCAACCAGGCGCTCTTGGCCATCTCCGACTTCATCCGCCGGGTCCCCGACTCGGTCGACGGTGAGCAGATCAAGGGACTGATCCGCCTGCTGGCGATCCCCGACGACGAGGTCCACGGCCTGGTGGTGGAGGCCCTGGCGCGCCGCAGCACGCTGGGCCTCGACGAGATGGTCGACGCGCTCAAGCTCAAGAGCGCGGTGGTGCGGGCGGGCGTGGCCGAGGCGCTGGGCCTGAGCCAGGACCCCCGGGCCGTCGAGCCCCTGGTCGAGGCCACCCGTGACTCTGTGGCGGCGGTGCGGAGGCAGGCGGCTCAGGGGCTCGGCCGGCTCGGCGACGCCGCGGCGGTGGAGGCGCTGGTGGTGCTGCTGGGTGACTCGGACGCCGCCGCGGCCCAGGCGGCGGTCCGGGCCCTCATCCGGATCGGCGAGCCCGCGGTGTCCGCCCTGTGCACGGCCCTCGAGCACCCCCTCGCCAAGCACCATCGACGGGCCGTGATCCTGACCCTGGGCGGGATCCGGGACCGGCGGGCGGTGATCCCGCTGCTCAACTCGCTCTCCAGCACCTACTACGTCGTGCGCCGGGCGGCCCAGGCCGCGCTCTCGGCGTACGGCGACACCATCGTCGACGACCTGATCGCGATGGTCGAGAACAGCGAGGTGCCGATCGAGAGCCTGCTGCGGGAGCTCGACGAGCAGCAGAACAAGCGGCTGCGCTTGCGCGCGGTACGGGCGCTGGGCGAGATCAAGAACGCGGCCGCCATCAAGCCGCTGCGGCGGCTGATGCTGGAGCGGGATCGGGAGGTGATCGGCGCCACCCAGGAGGCCCTGTCCAAGATCGGGTTGGCCGCCTGGGCTCGATACGGCGCGGTGATCGTCTTGGGCGGCACCGGCTCGCGACGCCCGGTGCCGGCCCTGATCGAGGCGCTCGGGGACCACTCCGAGTACGTCCGCACCGAAGCCGCTCGCGCGCTGGGAAAGCTGGGCGACGAAAGCGCCGTCGAGGGGCTGCTGCGGGCCCTGGAATCCGACGAGGACGCCCAGGTACGGCACGAGGCGGCGGTGGCGCTGCGTGCCCCATGGGCGCGCGGTCCACGGGCGACGGCGGCGTTCCAGCAGGCGCTGTCGGACGCTTCTTGGGAGGTCCGGGCCGAAGCGGCGCGGGCGCTCGGCCGCATCGACGACGAGAGCTCGGTCGAGCCGCTGCTGGGGGCCCTGGAGGATACCTCCTACACGGTCATGACCAGCGCCGAGAACGCCCTCGCCAACCTCGGACGGCTGGCGCTGCCGCGACTGGTCGAGACCGCGGCTGGCCCGGAGACGCCGCGGCGGCTGCCGGCGCTTCGGGCCCTGGCCGAGCTGTTCGGTCAGCCGCTCACCAAGTGGCCCGAGGCGCTGGCGGCGCTCCCCGCTGCCGAGCGTCGCGCCGAGCTGGAGCGGCTGTCCGCCCAGGCTCAGCAGGGCCCCGTTTCGTGAGCGGTGGCCGCCGGTGACGGCGCCACGCCGTCGGGTGCGGTCCGCCCTCGTCCTGACGGGAGTCCTCGCCCTTCTCGCGGCTGGCGGCTCCGTCGCAGGCGGAGCGGTCGACCCCGGGGATGCGGGCAAGGAGGCTACCGTGACACGACCCGAGGCCGAGGGTTTTCCCCAGGTGGAGATCTCGAGCCCGACGCTCCAGGCCCGGCTCTACCTTCCGGACGCGGAGAAGGGGTACTACCGGGGGACACGCTTCGACTGGTCGGGGGTGATCGCCAGCTTGAGGTACCGCGGTCACCAGTACTTCGGTGAATGGTTCGCACGCCACGATCCCACGCTGCACGATGGCATCACCGGTCCGGTGGAGGAGTTCCGGGTCGGCGAGGCGACGGTGGGCTATCAGGAGGCGAGGCCCGGCGAGACCTTCCTGCAGATCGGCGTGGGCACGCTGCGCCGGCCGGATGAGCCGGGCTACCGACGGTTCGACACCTACGAGATCGTCGATCCCGGCAAGTGGACGATCGTCACCGGTCCCGATCGCGTCGAGCTCACACACGTTCTGCACCATCCCGCCGGCTACGCCTACCGGTACACCAAGGTGGTGCGCCTCGCGCCCGATCGGCCGGAGATGGTCATCGAGCATCGCCTCGAGAATACCGGCACTCGGCCGCTCGCGGTCTCGGCGTACGACCACAACTTCTTCGTCATCGACGCCCAGCCCACCGGTCCTGACCTGGTGGTCACGTTCCCGTTCGAGGCCCGGGCGGTCGGCGATCTCAAGGGCATGGCCGAGCTGCGCGGCAGGGGGCTCCGCTATCTTCGAGAGCTCCGCGAGGGCGAGACGGCGATGACCGAGATCGAGGGCTTCGGGCAGACGTCCGCCGACTACGACCTGCGCATCGAGAACCGGAGGACCGGGGCCGGGGTGCGCATCGTCGGCGACCGGCCGATCTCCAAGATCGTCTTCTGGTCGATCCGCACCACGCTCTGCCCGGAGCCCTACATCGACCTCGAGGTGGCGCCGGGCCAGGAGACCCGCTGGACGTTGCGGTACCTCTTCTACACGCTGGAGCCCTGACCAGGCGCGGGGCTCCGTGCCCGTCGTCGGCGAACCCGCTGCCGCTGGTACCATGATGAGGCGGGGTCGTGGAGCGTGGGCATGGGCTTCTACGTGGTCAGCATGGGCAGCAACATCCAGCCGGCGGGCAACCTGGCCTGCGCGCTGCGCTTCTTGCTGAGCCTCGCCGGGACGCTTCACCTGAGCCGGGTCATCGAGACCGAGTCGGTGGGCGTCGAGGAGGGAGGCCGCTTCCTGAACCTGGCGGTCGGCTTCCAGGTCGACCTCGACGGGGCCAGGCTCAAGCGGGAGCTGGTGGGCTACGAGGAGGCCTTCGGCCGGGACCGGGATGATCCGGAGCGCAAGCGCAGGCCGCGGCCGCTGGACCTGGACATCCTCTTCGAGATCGATGCCGAGGGGACGAGCGTCGCCGCCGAGCGGATCCCGGGGGAGCCGTATGCCCGCCCGGTGGTCCTGGAGCTCCTGGAGTACCTGGGCCTGTCCTGCCCGGTTCCCGCTGCGGTCCTGTCTCGAGGGGTGGAGCTGGACGTCGGCGGCCTGTGGGTGGGCGACGCTCCGGCCACGCTCACCCTCGACCCTGCGACCGGCGGGCCGGTGCGCGCCGATCGGCGGAAAGGAGGATCGATCGGATGAGCGAGACGCCGAGCGTGAGGGCGGCGGCCGCGCTGGTGACGGGAGCCGCCGTCCGTCTGGGACGCGAGCTGGCGCTGGCCCTGGCCGACGCCGGCCACGACATCGCCCTCCACTATGGGAGCTCGGCCGAGGCGGCGGAGCAGACGTGCGCCGAGATCCGTGCCCGCGGGGTCTCCTGCCAGGTGCTCCAGCAGGACCTGCGCGCGGTGGACGGGCTGGAAGGGCTGGTGGCCCGAGCACGGCAGGAGCTCCCGCACCTGGGGGTGCTGGTGAACAGCGCCTCGGCCTACGCTGAGGGGACGATCGGCGAGACCACGCCGGCGGTCTTCGACGAGCAGGTGGCCGTGAACCTGCGCGCCCCGTTCTTCCTGATCCAGGCCTTCGCCCGCCACTGCGACAGCGGTCACGTCGTCAACGTGCTCGACAACAAGGTCGCCTTCAACCAGTTCCCGTACGCCGCCTACCTCCTTGCCAAGAAGGCGCTCGCCGAGCTGACCCGAATGGCGGCCATGGAGCTGGCGCCCCGGATCCGGGTCAACGCCATCGCGCCCGGCGTGGTGCTGCCGGCCTCGTCACGCTCCCCGGAGTACCTGGCGTGGCGCCGCGAGGGGATCCCGCTGCGTCAGACCGGTGATGTGGCCCGGGTCGGTGAGGCGCTCCTGTTCCTGCAGCGGAACACCTTCATGACCGGGCAGGTGCTCTTCGTGGATGGCGGAGAGTCGGTGGCGCACGTCGGCCGCAACTTCGCCTCCCGCGGCACCAGCAAGGGGCGGCGAAGCCCGGAGGAGTGAGAAGCCGGGCTCCCCTCCAGTCAGGGCTGTGGCTTGATCGATCCGTCGATGAGGGCAAAGGCCTGGAACCGGAACGCTCCGTCCTCCCAGCGAATCGACTGGCAGCAGCCCTTCCGACGTCTGGACTGTGTCACCGACCGGCTCTCGAGTGAGATGATCACGACCTTGAACCCAGGTAGATTCGACCCGGTTGCCCAACGAACGAGAGCCAGGAACCTCCGGTCCGGGGACCACGCCTTGAGGTTCTGGAAGTCATCGCCCTGGCCCGGCAGCTCGGGGACCCACTCACCGGTCAAGCGGACTCGGCAGGTGCTGTACGGCGATCCCATCCGGATCTCGCCGCAGCCCAGGAACCTCACGCGGATCGGTTCCGCATCTCCACCCGCGCTTCGTCTCGGCGCTCGCATTCCTGCCTCCCTCGAAACTGGCCGTCGCTTCGGCGGCTACGCCGCAGAGAAGTGACGATCCTGTCCAGGCGCGGCCTGTGTCAGCCGTCCATCTCGGCCGGGATGTCGGCGGTGAGCAGAGCCTCGGCGTCCACGCCGTAGGGGCCGCGGACCAGGACGTTCCCGTGGCGACCGACGGCGAGCGAGCTGCCGATGCATAGCCGGCCCTTCCAGGGGCCGGCCTCCATGAGGCCGACGCTGGAGACCCCGATCACCGTCATCTGGTGCTTCCTGGCGATGGCCGGATAGGAGACGTCCCAGACGTCCCACCCGTACGGCTCCTTCTGGGGGTCGTAGTCCGGTTTCACCGCCCAGGCGCAGGGCGAGAGGATCATCCGGGCGCCCATCAGGCCGGCGGCATGTCCCAGCGCGATCGATGCGGGCGAGTTGTCGGCGCAGATCGGAATCGCGACCGGCCCGAGTCGAGTCTGGGCCACGGCCAGCGAGTCGCCACGCGCGTAGAGGTCCCAGGCGATGTCCAGCTCGTTGATCTTGTGGTGCTTCAGGACCAGGCGGCCGCGGTCGTCCAGGAGCACGGAGGCGTTGTACAGCCGCTCGCCGGCGCGCTCGTGAAGGCCGGCCACGACGTGGATGGCATGCCGGCGTGCCGCGTCCGCCAGGCGGTCGCACGGTGGACCGGGGATGCGGGCCGCCCGCCGTCGTGCGTCGGGGTTGGTCCAGCCCAGGTCGAGGCATTCTGGCAGCACCACAACGTCGCAGCCGAGCGCCTTGGCCTTCCCGATCGCGGCCTCGGCCCGGGCCAGGTTCTCGTCCGCCGCTCCGGTACGCACCAGGATTTGGGCCATCCCGACCCGCACCGCGCCCGAGCCACCTTCGCCTCCTGGCCGGTGATCCTTCGGCGGCTCGTCGACGGCGCCGAGGACCGGCCGGCTGGCCAGCACCATGCCTGCGGCCACGAAGCTCCTGCGCCTCATCGTCTCACCTCCCCCGGCCTGACCCGTATCGTTCTCCCGGGCCTGGCGTTGATGCTACACGGGCTGGCGTCCATTCGGCAGGTCGTCCCGTCCTCCTGGTCTATGATCCGGCTGGTGGCTGCCCAAGCGAAAGCGCTCCGCTCGCCGCACCCGTTTCCGGTCGCGCGGTGGCTGGCTCTGGCGTGGCTGGTCTTCTTCCTTCCCTACAACTGGTCGGTGCACGGTCCCTGGAACCTGCTCTTCTTCTGCGACGTCGCCGTGATCCTGACCTGCGCGGGCATCTGGACCGGAAGCGCGCTCCCGCTCTCGAGCCAGGCCCTCTTCTCGTTCCTCGTGCAAGGGGGCTGGACGCTCGACCTGCTGATGCTCCTCTACCTGCGCCGAGGCCTGTCGCCGGGGACGCTGATCGCCGGCTGGATGCTGAACCCTGACATCCCGCTGTTCTACCGGGCCGTCTCGCTCTACCACGTCGTCTGGCCGCTGCTGTTGCTCTGGTGTGTGTGGCGTGTCGGCTACGACCGGCGTGCGGTGTGGCTTCAATCGGCCGTCTCCGTGTTCGTGATGTCGGCCAGTCTCCTGGCACCGCCGGAGATGAACCTCAACGCCGTCCATCAACCCGGGTGGTCCTGGCAGCCGGGGGCCCTCCACGTGGCCATCGCCGTGGCCACGCTGATCGCGGTCGTCTACTTGCCGACCAACCTCGTGCTGTCGAGATGGCTGTCGGACCGCGGTACCCGCTAGGGGCGAGCCAGAGCGACGAGGCGGTCGATGAGCTCGGCGAGATAGCGACGCAGCTCGGATGCCGTGGCGTCCCCTGGGAGGCGGGCTTCGTCACCGATCACGATCTGCGAGAGCACCCAGGCCAGCTGACCGGGGGTCAGGCCCCCATCCTTCCGCTGGGCCGCCTCTAGTGCATCCTCCAGCGGGAGTCCCGCCTGTTCGAGGGCGCGCACGTCGACCAAGTCGCGGATCTCGGCGCGGCCCAGCAGCGCGCACAGCTTGTTGGCGAAGATCTCCTGGGGGGGATCCACACGGATGGAGCCCACCGTCGGCTTGTCGAGCACGAGCTGCGGAGCCCTGTCCACGACGAGGTCCACGACCACCGACTCGTCATCGCGGGAGAGCAGGAGGCGCCGGAACTCCGGGGCGGTCTGAGTCTCCTCGCACCGCGCGCCAATCTCGCGGGCCAGGTCCCGCAGGGCGGAGACGCCGGCGGTCAGTGGTCCCGCCAGCGAGAACAGGTCGAGGTCGTGTGTCTCCCGATGGCCGAGATGGTAGCCTGCCAGCGCGGCGCCCCCCGTCAGGAAGTAGCCGCGCTCGCGCCGAAAGAACGCCTCGAGAACCTCGACCTGCAGCGGGCTGAGTCGGCTAGCGGGCATCGACCAGCCCCAGCGCCTGCCACCGGTCCAGGAGGAACTCCCAGAACAGCCGCCGGCGCCCAAGGCGCGGGCTGAGCTGGGGCCAGAGCCGCACCACCTCCTCCGGCGACGTGAAGTGCCATACATCCGTGTCGCGCGCCTCTCGGAGGATGCGGGCCAGCAAGGGGATGCGCTCGGGATTCGAGGCCTCTCGCAGGCGCCCCTGGATCTCCGAGACCGTCATCGGGTCGTCCCACGTGAAGTAGGGGATCGAGTCCGGACTGTCGAGATCGGTCGTGAGCCTCACGCCGCTACCCCAGCACACCGGCTAGCGTAGCACGGAGGGCGATCCGTCCCGAGCCCGTCTGCGGCGAAGGGAAGCTGGGGAAGGGAAGCACCGATGGATTCGCGGCAAGGCCGTGCTCGCGCGAGAGGAATCCAGCCACTACGTCGAGACGGACGGCACCAGGTGCCTCGAATGCGTCAAGAAGGAGCTCGCCAACCCAACAGGCACCCACTACTACGGTAGAATCCTTCCCGCTCGGGGCCGGGCCTCGAGCGCCGCTGACGATCGATCCCACTGTCCGCTCCCGATATGGGCGAGCCCACGGAGGAACCGTGAAGAC
>CAZNNH010000035.1:0-40613 GCA_964574335.1 uncultured Acidobacteriota bacterium
GACCACGGCGACCTCGCGGGCCCTGAGCCCGGCGCCCCCCTCGACGCTACGCCACAGCTTCCCGAGGGCGGCCGGGTGATCCTCGGCCAGGCCGGGGCGCGCCAGGATCATGCCGTCGTAGGGTGGGATGGCGCCGCGGCTCGCCCGAACACCGGGCATCTCCGGTGACGGCCCAGAGGCCAGCCCGTCCGCAGCGAAGTGGAAGCCGACCTCTTTGCCGACCTCGCGGAAGGTCGAGCTGTCTCCACTGCGGCTGCCTCGCGAACGCGCCGACGGCGCCATCGAGCGTTCGTCTGCTGAAACCGGCTCTTCGACGCCGCGCCTATCGTCCCTGCAGGACGCTCACGACAGCCCCGACGATCTGTCTGTGGGCCTCGCCTGTCAGGATGCCAGCCGTCCTGACCACGAGCGACTGGTGAGCCGTGAACAGCTTGCCCGGCCGCGCATAGCTCTCGCGCCCGAGACTCCCCGACGCGAAGGAGCCCTCCGGTAGTCCCCGTGGCCAGCCCCGGCCAACACGATAGCCGGCCGTAGCTTCGATGAGGAGAGGTCCGAGAACGGAAAGCGGACGAGGACTACGGCTCCGGCTCGAGGTGTGACCACGCAGCATCCTCCTCTGGACGCAGCCAGTCGGCCGCAAGGGCGGCTTCACTGAGGAGAGCGGTCTCAGCCTCGGCAGGCTCTAGCACCGTGACCAGGACACGAGAACCCGGCGCCAACACGACTGGCTCTCTGGGCTTGATGTTGCCCTGCTCATCGACTTCAGCTTCCACAGTCGTGTGCACGGGCCAAGTCTACCACTCAGCGAGGACATCACGGCGGCAGCCAGACCGGCGCGACCCGGGCCCTGAACCCCGCGACCCCCTCGACGCTACGCCACGTCGTCTCCCCCACCGCCGTGGCCGGCCCAGTCCTCCTCTCCTACGGGGTCCCAGGTGGCCCCCGAAGCTGAGCAGGCCCAGCGTCAGCGACTCGCTGACGAAATGCACAAGCAATGGGACAGGGAGAAGGCGACCAGACTGCAAGCGGTCGAGCGGACCCCGCCCCGCAAGACGCTACTCGAGGGCGCGGTCGCACCGGATATACTCTGCCCATGCGACCGACAAAGAGACTGAGCTTGTTGCTTTCCACCCTGATCCTTGCCGGCCCGACCCTCGCGAGCCCTGCGGACCGGCAGCCCGCCCTGATCAAGGTCGACCTCGACCGCACCATCGGTGCGATCGACCCCAACATCTACGGCAGCTTTCTCGAGCCCCTCGGGCGCGCCTTCGGCCGGGGCATCGTCTACGGCCCCTTGTACGACCCGGACTCACCTCTCTCCGAAAAGAACGGCTTCCGCAAGGACTACGTCCGACAGATCAGGGAGCTGAAGGTCTCCGCCATCCGGTGGCCCGGGGGCAACTTCGTTTCCGGCCATCACTGGGAAGACGCCATCGGGCCGAAGGAGAAGCGTTCCGCCACGCTGGACCTTTCTCGCACCCGCGTGGAATCCAACCAGATGGGCACGGATGAGTACGTGGCCTTCAGCAACCTCGTCGGGGCGGAGAACTTCATCTGCATCAACGCCGGCACCGGAACGATCGAGGACGCCGCCCACTGGGTGGAATACACGAACGCCCCGGTCGGCACCCGCTATGCCGACCTCCGGGCGCAGTACGGCCATCCCGAACCCTACGGCGTGAAGTACTGGGCGCTTGGGAACGAGCCCGATGGCCCTTGGCAGCTCGGGCACAAGAACAAGGAGGACTACACCAAGTTCGCCATCGAGGCTGCCAAGATGATGCGCGCTGCCGACAAGGGCATTCTGCTGGTCGCCGCCGGCTCGTCGAACTATCCGTTGGTCACGGAACGCTACGATCCCAAGGACGGCTGGACCGATTGGAACGGCTATGTGCTCGATCAGATGGCCGGCTACATCGACTACATCTCCCTCCACCGCTACGTCTTCCAGGTCTTGCGCGGAATCGACGACCCGGGTTTCACCGACCAGATGTCCCTGGGCCGGGAGATCGATCGCATCATCGAGATCGTCCAGGGCCAGATCGAGACGACGATGGTCAAGTCCGGAACGGAGCGACCGATCTACATCTCGTTCGACGAATACGGCGCGCGGGGCAACAACCTGGCTGGTCCTCTGCTGCTGGCCCAGCACCTCAACGCCTTCATTCGCCACGCCGACATCGTCAAGATGGCGAACCTGACCTTCCTGAGCAGCCTCGTCGGTATCACCCCCGAGGGGGACTACAAGACCTCTCTCTATTACCCGTTCTACCTGTATTCGAACCACAGCCGGGGCACGGCGCTCGACGTCTACGTGCGTTGCGAGACCTACAGCAACCAGGTCTTCAAAGAGATCCCTTACCTGGACGTCACGGCGGTGTTGAACGAGTCCGACGGCAAGCTGATCGTGAACGTGGTGAACCGCAGCGCAACCGACGCCATGCCAGCCGAGATCGAGCTGCAATCCGGCGCCTACACCGGCAACGGGCAGGTCCATCTCGTCAACGCCGAGTCCATCGAAGCCACCAACACCGCCACGGAGGAGCAGGTACACATCGTGACCAGCGATGTGACATTCGCGGGCAACCGGGTCGGCCACACCTTCCCGGCCCATTCCCTCACCCAACTGGAAATCGCTCTGCAGAAGTGACCCGGGTGCGGTGAGTGACTGGGGCCCGCCGGGAAACCACCACCTTCGCTGAACAACCTGAGGGGCCAGTAACGTCGGGAGCTGACGTCAGACTGGCCGCCTTATGCCACGGAAGGGAAGAAAGATGAGGATCCACTTGATCATTCTGGCCGGGGCGGCCCTCGTCCTATCGGGCCCCACAGCCCGTTCCGAACAGTCAGCCAACGCCGAAGATCCCGTCGTTGCAACTGACGCCGGCAAGGTCCGCGGCGCCGTGACCGACGACGGCTCCATCGTCTTCCGCGGCATTCCGTTCGCGGCGCCCCCGGTGGGCGACCTGCGTTGGAAGCCGCCGCAGCCGGTCGAGCCGTGGGACGACGTGCTCGTGGCCGTCGAGGAGGCTGCGACCTGCCCACAGTCGGACCAGGGCTGGAACGCGTTTGCGATGAAGTCGACGTCCGAGGACTGCCTCTATCTCAATGTCCGCACGCCCGAGCTCTCACCCGACAAACCCCTGCCGGTCATGGTCTGGATACATGGGGGCGGCAACGTCGCCGGCGGCGCCGCGGACGTGATCGAGGGCACCCTTCACAGGCGGGGGGTGGTATTGGTCTCCTCGCAGTACCGTCTCGGCGCGCTCGGCTTCATGGCGCACCCGGCCTTCACGGCAGAATCCGCCCAAGGCGCGTCCGGCAACTACGCCTTCATGGACGACCAGGCGGCGCTGCGCTGGGTGGAGAAGAACATCGCGGCGTTCGGCGGCGATCCCCACAACGTCACGATCTTCGGCGAGTCCGCTGGCGGGCAGCATGTGGGCATGCACTTGCTGTCGCCCGGCTCGCGCGGTCTCTTTCAGCGCGCCATCGAGGAGAGCGGCACCTCCAATTTCGGCGCGGCGACGCGCTCGCTCGGGGACTCGGAGGCGATCGGGCGGCTGATCGTCGAGAACGCCGGGCTCGGCCCCGATGCCTCGGCCGAGGAGATCCGCGCCCTGCCGCTCGAGAAGTTGCTCGCCGCGCAGACGTCGACCCAGGCACCGGACGGCAAGGGCCTCTTCACCGTCGCGGAATTCGACGGCGTCTTTCTCAGAGAAGACCCGCTCGATCTCTACGCCCGCGGCGAGGCGGTTCAGGTCCCGCTGATCATCGGGGCGAACGCGAGAGAGATTCCGTTCTATCCCAACGCCGATGTGGCGCGCGGCGCAGTCCGCGCGGCCTTCGGCTCGGCTGCGGACGAGGCCCTCGCCTACTACGGCCTCGACAAAGGAGGAACGCCCGTGACCGACGCGCGCCTCGGCGACGCCGGGTTCCAGATCGCCACGGACATCTCCTTCCGCTGCCCCGTGGTCGCGGTCTCCAAGTCCGGCGTGCGCGGCGGAGAGAGGGTCTATCAGTATCACTTCGACCATGACCCGCCGGGGGGGCAGGTCTCCCACGCAGCGGAGCTCGGCTTCGTCTTCGGCTATCAGCCGGGCCCGCACATGGACACGGGCCCCCTACAGGCCTACTGGACGAACTTCGCCAAGACCGGCGACCCCAATGGCGAAGGTCTGCCTGAATGGCCGGTCTACGATCTCGAAGCCCGGCCCTATCTCGAGTTCACCAATGACGGCCCCGTCGCCAGGAAAAAGCTGCGCGAACCGGTCTGCGACTGGCTCGCCTCCCCCTAGCGGCCGAGCGTGGGTAATGCGAGGGCGGTTTGGGTGTCAACCCCGCCCTCGCAGGCCGCGCTTGGGGGCCTACGGCGGCGCGGGCCACGCCTGACTGCGCCTTGGCACACCGGCGCGACCCGGACCCGGGCCGCGGGCGGTCAGCGGGCGCCCGTTTCGGCCGACATGCAGACCAGGGCAACCTCGCGGGCCCTGAGCCTCGCGCCGATCAGGTGTCGATCCTCTTTGACATCTGACTCGCGTCCACCACACCAACGGTGACGTCGCCCGCCGGTGGACATCCGGGCGAGCCTGACCGGCATCGCGGCACGGGCGGCGTCCGGCGCCACCCTGACCGCACCCAAGGTCGACAGCGTGAATACCTTCGAGGCACCGGAGACGGTCCGGCCACGGCCGGTGTCGCCTAGGCTGGAAAGGGACACGCTGACGCTGAGGCTGGAGCCGAAGTCGGTGACCGTCATCTCCGTCGAGTGAGGGACGGCAACGACTCCAGGAACTCCTCGGCCACTGCCGCCGGGGTCCGCCCCTCCTGGTCCACGGCCAGGTTCATCCGGCGCATCCGCTCGACGCTGATGGTGCCCGACAGCTTCCGAAGGGCGGCCAGGACGGCCGGGTGGTCCTCGGCCAGGCCGGGGCGCGCCAGGACCACGGCGTCGTAGGGAGGGATGGCGCCGCGGTCGTCCTCCAGCGTCGAGAGGTCGAAGGCGGCGATCCGTCCATCGGTGGAGAAGGCGCTGATCACGTCGACGTCGCCGAGGGCCGCCGCCTGGTACATGAGGGCGGAGTCCATGCTGCGGCGCTCCCGGAAGGCGAGGCCGTAGACGGCCTTCACCGCCTTCCACTCCCCGCGGGCGAAGAACTCGTAGTCGCCGCCTATGGACCACCGGGGAGCGTGAGGCACCAGGTCGCTGATGTTCCGGATCCCGAGGGACTCCGCCCGGCGGCGGGGCATGGCGAAGACGTAGGCGTTCTCGAAGCCGAGCGCCCCGATCAGGGTCACGCGGTGCTGGCTCATCAGGTACCGCTCGACCTCCCGCAGCACCCGCCCGCGGTCGTGGGGCACCGAGTCCCGCTTCATGATCGTGGCCCAGATGGTCCCCGAGTAGTCCACGTACACGTCGATCTCGCCGGAGCAGAGGGCGTCGAAGGCGACGGTGGATCCGAGCGACGGCACCGTCTCCGACCCGAGGCCGGCGACCCGCGCCACCTGACGGGCCAGGATCTCGCTCAGGATGTACTGCTCGGTGAAGGTCTTGGCCCCGATCTTGATCGGGGTAACATCGGTCTGGAGCCAGGCCCGGGCCGCGGTGGCCCCGGCGTAGGCGTAGAGCAGGCCGGCCATCCCGAGGGCGGAGATCACCAGCCATCGACGGCGGGTCTCGACCCCGAGGTGGAGCATCCGCACCAGGCCGTCGAGAAGCAGGGCCAGGGCGGCCGCCCCCACGCAGCCCACCAGGACGGCGGCGAAGTTGCGGGTCTGCAGCCCGCTGAAGATGAAGTTCCCGAGGCTGGGGGCACCCACCGGCGTCGACAGGGTGGCGATCCCCACCGTCCAGACGGTGGAGGTGCGGACACCGGCGATCACGATCGGCGCCGCCAGCGGCAGCTCCACCCGCCAAAGCCGCTGGGTGGGCGTCATCCCCACTCCGCGCGCCGCCTCGACGAGGGCCGCGTCCACCCCGGCAAGACCGGTGACTGTGTTCCGCAGGATCGGGAGCACGCTGTACAGCACCAGACCGAGGAAGGCGGGGAGGTAACCGATGCTCTGAAGGCCGAGGCTGGCCAGCAGCGGCACCATGATGGCCAAGAGGGCCAGGCTGGGAACGGTCTGGACGATGCTGGCCACCCCCAGCACCGGCGCCTCGAGCCAGGCGACACGGCTGACCAGAACCCCCAGCGGGACGCTGAGGGCGGTGCCGACCAGGAGCGCCGCCAGGGTGAGCTGGAGGTGGGCCGTCAGGTACTCCGGCAGCAGCGCGAGCTGCTCGGTCAACGCCCCTCCCACAGATCCTCGATGGCCCGCGACTGTCGGCGCGGCGTGTCCATGAGCTGCTCCACGTACTCGTCGGCCGGCTTCTGGATCAGCTCCCGCGGGGTGCCCACCTGGACCACACGGCCCCCCTTCATCACCGCGATCCGGTCGCCGAGCAGCAGCGCTTCCGCCATGTCGTGGGTCACGAAGACGGCCGTCAGCCGAAGCTGCCTCCGGATCCGCTGGAACGAGCGTTGCAGCCGATCGCGGGTGATGGGATCGAGGGCGCCGAACGGCTCGTCGAGCAGCATCAGCCTGGGCCGGGCGGCCAGTGCCCGCGCCACCGCCACCCGCTGCTTCTCGCCCCCGGACAGGCCGTCCGGGCTCCGCTCACGCACCGAACGGGGATCGAGCTCCACCAGCTCCAGCAGCTCGTCGACGCGGGTCGCGATCCGATCCGCCTCCCAGCCCAGGAGCGACGGCGTGATCCCGATGTTCTGGGCCACTGTCATGTGGGGGAACAGGCCGATCCTCTGGAAGACGTAGCCGATCTGGCGGCGGAGCTGGTGCGGCTCGATCTCGGCGACGTCCTGGCCGCCCACCAGCACCCGGCCCGACGAGGGCTCGATCAGGCGGTTGATCATCTTCAGGGTGGTGGTCTTCCCGGACCCGGAGGCACCCAGCAGGATCAGCAGGCTCGCCTCCTCGACCACGAAGGAGACGTCCTCCACCGCAGAGGCCTCGCCGTATCGCTTGGCCAGACGCTGGGCCTCGATCATCGGGAAAGGCGGCCTCCCCACCACCCGGCGGTGGCCAACTAGCCCTGGTCCGGCTTCTGGGGGTCGCCCTGGGAGAGGTAGGTGGCGGTGTCGGCGACCGAGACGTCCACCGGGCCCGACACCAGAACCGGAGCCGCCGGGAGCTGCTCGGCGTGCATCATCCGGGCCAGCCGCTGCAGGCTCGACAGCAGGAGCGACTGCTCCCAGTCCTCGAGCTGGCCGAGCTCGTGGATGAAGGTGTCCTGAAGGAGGGAGGGGCCCTGGCGCAGCACCGCGTGCCCCTCGTCGGTGGCCACGTTGATCACCCGCCGCTTGTCGACCTCGCTGCGCTCCCGCCGCACCAACCCCTTCCGCTCCAGCCGCTCGAGGATGGTCGAAACGGTCGCCTGGCCGAGGCTGACCCGGCGGGCCAGATCGCCGGTGGGGAGCGCCGGGCAGCGAACGGTCTCCCGTAGGAGCAGCAACTGGGGGCCGGTCAGGCCGTGCGCCTGAGCCAGGAAGCGGGAGTGCAGGTCGATGGCCCTGATGATCCGCCGGAGCGCGATCAGGATCTCGTCTTCCCGGCTGAGCGTCGCCTCGCTGCTCGCCGAGCCGGCCGAAACCACTGCCCCGGGGTCTTTCGCCTGCGCCAGCCCCTCGACCCTCGAGCCCATCTCCCAGCCCGGCCTATTGTCGCATCGAGGCCGCCGGAGGGCGAGGCTCAGATCCCGAGCTCCCGGTCGTCGGGAACCGCGCGCAGCAAGCTCGCCGCCACCGCCACGTAGTGCAGGGGCTCGCCGGCGATGGACCGGCGGTGCCGATAGCGACGGTAGGCCTCGATCCGGATCACACCGAGCTGGGTGAGCTTTCGAACGAGCCCCGCGAACCCGCTCTTGTCCCGCTCGTCCAGGAAGGTCTCCTTGATGTTGAAGGCCACCCAGCCGGGGGTGTGGAGCAGGCCCAGCGCAGCCGTGAAGGCACCCGGCGGAGTGTCGCCGAACCCTAGGGTGGCCACGGCGGTCAGGCAGTTGAGCCCGGCGGCCCGTAGCCGGTTCGTGGTGGGCTGATCCAGACGGGTCATGTCGGCCACGATATAGTCGGTGTAGATGCCGGGTCGATCCCGAAAGGCCGCCTTGCGCGCCTGGGGAATGATGTCGACGCCGACCACCGCGCCGATCCCTCGGGCTCGCAGCTCGTCGGCCACCATGCCGTTGCCGGCCCCCAGGTCGAGCACCCTCAGCTCCGAAGCCGAGACCCCATGGTCCCGAAGGACCCCGGCGAGCTGCCCGACCACCCGGGACGGCGAGCAACAGTGGAGCTGCTCGTAGAAGATCTGCTCGTACAGGCCGGGCAGGTCGTAGATCTCCCCATAGTCGTGGAACCGGATCCGGCGTGGTCGCCCGTCCACCGTCACCTCGCACCACTCCTGGTCCTGCGACAGACGCCGCTTCGCTTCGGGCAGGCGAATCGATTCCACCTGACAGCGGATCTGCGACAGGCGGTCGCGCCAGACGGGTTGAGGGACAGGCGTTTCCATGGGTGACTCCTTGGGCTGTGGGGGTGTTGCGACGACATGTGGCCACATGGCCAACCCAGAATATACATTGAGCCGATTGCATTGTCCACGGCCGACACTCCCAGAGAACCAGCATCCTGCAGGTCCAAACTGCGCCCATGCAAGAGGTTGCGGTTGCACCTCCCGCAGGCTTCCCACGTCCACTTGATTTGAGTACGATGTAAATTCATCCTTGGGGCGGCACCCGATCCCCGACAAAGCGGGACCGCGAGCCGCCACGGTCTCGAAGGAGGCTGCTCATGATCCGGCTGAGCGCTCAGGCGCAGGAGGTGATCGAGCGGATCCGGCTCAAGCGAGAAGCGCCGGACGGCGTGGGCCTGAAGCTGATCAAGGGCACGCGTGGGGAGCTGGCACTGATGCTGGCGGCGGTACGACCTGGGGACCTCACCGTGCCGAGCGCCGAAAAGCCGCTGCTGGTCGTGGACGTCGAGATCGCCTCCGAGCTCCGGGGCTGCACCCTCGACGTGCGCGCCGGACGCGGCAACGACGAGATCCCGGCCTTCGTGCTCCGCAGCCCGTTCGCCGACGTCTAGCGCCAGGCACCACAGGTATCGGTTGCGCGGGACACGGCGCTGTCATGGGGTGGGTTGACCGCGGCCGCCCGGCCCACTAGGCTGCAGAGAATCATAGCCAGAGGGCCGATCGGCGGATCCTTGTCTGCGTTCGGGGGCGAATACACTGATTCGACACGCACCGGGAGGTGACTCTTGCAGCTAGCCGAGATCAGCGCCGGGAAGAGACTGGTCGCGGGCTTCGAGAGTGCGGTGGAGATGGACCAGAGCGTCCTGATCCGGACCTCGTGGCGGTCCGGCGCCACCCTCGAGCTCGCCCAGAGCGTCGCCCAGGGCCTCGCCCGACGGCCACGCAGGCTCGAGTACCGCTTCCTTTACGATGCCCGGGGCAGCGCGCTGTTCGAGCAGATCACCGAGCAGCCCGAGTACTACCCGACCCGCACCGAGGCGTCGATCCTGCGCCGCTTCTCCCACGAGATCCGTAGCGAGACCGGTCCCGTCACCCTGCTCGAGCTGGGCTCGGGAAGCTCGGACAAGACCCACCACCTGATCGAGGCCTATCTGGCCCGTGACGAGGAGCAGTGCTACGTGCCGGTGGACGTGAGCGAGGCGGCGCTCCGCCAGGCGGCCGCCGAGGTGGGCCGCCGCCACACGGGCGTCCAGGTGGTGAGCGTCCACGGCACCTACGAGATGGCGATGCGGCTGCTGGGACGCGCCGCACCGGCGCTGGTGGTGTTCCTGGGCAGCTCGATCGGCAACTTCTCCAATGCCGAGGAGCGGCGGTTCTGGAACGCGGTGGCCCGCGAGATGCCGGAGGGGAGCTTCTTCCTGCTCGGGGTGGACCTGGTCAAGGACCCGGAGCTGCTGAACGCCGCCTACAACGACGCCGCCGGGATCACGGCCGCCTTCACACGGAACCTGTTCGTGCGGATGAACCGCGAGCTCGGCTCGGGTCTCGACACCCGGGCGATCCGACACCAGGCCCGCTACGTCCCGGAGCGCCAGAGGGTCGAGATCCACGCCCGCTTCGAGCGAGCGCAGACCCTCTCGGTTCTACCGCTGCGGCGGCGCTTTCGGATCGCCGCCGGCGAGCCGGTGCTGCTCGAGATCAGCCGCAAGTACCAGCTCCCTGCGCTGACCGATCGACTGGCGGGCCACGGCTTTGCCGTCCGCCGCGTGTTCACGGACGAGCGGGACTGGTTCGCGCTGCTGTTGCTGCAGCGGAGCGGTCCGGCCGGAAGGCACGGGCGTTGAGCTCGACGGAGCTCCGCGACGGCCTGTGCGGCATCTGCCCGGCCGGCTGCTGGGTCCGGGCCGAGATCGAGGACGGGCGTCTCGGGGCGGTGCAGGCGCAGCCAGGGCACCCGCTCGGGACCATCTGCCGGATCGGGCAACGCTCGGCCGAGGTGGTCCACGACCCAAAGCGCCTGCTCTACCCCCAGAAGCGGGTCGGACCCAAGGGGAGCTACCAGTTCGAGAGGATCTCCTGGGACGAGGCCTTCGGCATCATCGTGGATCGGCTACGGACGCTGAAGCGGGAGAGCGGTCCGGAGAGCACCGCCATCTACACCGGTCGCGGCAGCTTCGACATGGCGATGTGCGACCTCTTCCAGCCGGAAGGGGTGGCCGTCTCCTCGGCGTCCAGCGTGCTGTTCCCGTTCGGCTCGCCCAACACGCTCGGGGTCGGCGCGCTGTGCTACGTCTCGTTTGCGATGATCGCGCCCCACGTGACGCTGGGCGAGATGTACATCACCATGGACACCGAGATCGACTCCGCCGAGCTGATCGTGGTGTGGGGGGCCAACCCCGCCACCGATTCGCCGCCGCTGTCCCACCGACAGATCCTGGCGGCACGCCAGCGCGGTGCCGAGGTGGTGGTGATCGACCCACGCCGAACCGAGACCTGCGTCCAGGCGGACGCCGAGTGGATCCCGCTGCGGCCCGGCACCGACGGAGCACTGGCGCTCGGTCTGATCCACGTGCTGCTCGAGGAGGAGCTCCACGACGAACGGTTCGCCAGGGACTGGACCGTCGGCTTCGACGGGCTTTCACAGATGGTCCAGCACTATCGGCCGGAGGTGGTGGAGCGGATCACCGGCGTTCCGGCCTCCAAGGTCCGGTCGCTGGCGCGGCGGATCGCCTCGGCGCGCGGCGCCTGTCCGGTGATGTACTCCGGGCTCGAGTACTCGGACTCCGGGGTCCAGGCGATCCGGGCGGTCCTGATCCTGTGGGCGCTGGCGGGCCAGCTCGACGTCCCTGGCGGCCTGGTGATCCGAATGCGCGAGAACGTGTTCCCGCAGAACCGATCCGGGCTGATCGCCAACCCGGACCTGCGGCGGGCTCTCGGACGCGACCGGTTCCCCGTCTACTCCATGTATCGGGGCGAGTCGCACGCCATCGCCCTCCCCAAGGCGGTGCTCGAAGGCGACCCCTACCGGATCCGCGGGCTCCTGATCCTGGGGGGCTCGATCATCACCTCGTGGCCGCAGCCGGAGCTGTGGAAACGGACCCTGGCCGCCCTGGATCTGCTGGTCTGCATCGACCGCTATCCCACCGCCGAGGCCGCCTACGCCGACATCCTGCTGCCCGCCGCCACCGGCTACGAGATCACCTCGTACATGCGCTACGGGCCGCTGTTCAAGATCCGCGAGCGGCTGGTCGAGCCGCAAGGGGAGGCCCGCAACGACTTTCTGATCCTGGCCGAGCTGGCAGCGCGGCTGGGGTATGGCCATCTCTACCCCCAGACGGAGGAGCAGGTCCTACGCCACGCCCTGGCCGGGACACCGTTCACGCTCGAGGAGGTCCGCGCCGCCGGCGGCTCGGTCCAGGTCGACTCGGCCATGATGCAGTACCGGAAGTGGGAGAAGGGGCTGCTCCGGCGGGACGGGCAGGCCGGGTTCAGCACTCCCACCGGCAAGCTCGAGATCGCCTCGACGGTCCTGGCCGAGCACGGCTACCAGCCGCTCCCGGCCTATACCGAGCCGGGCGAGGGCCCCTTGAGCCAGCCGGCGCTGGCCGAGCGCTTCCCCCTGGTCTTCAACTCCGGCAGCCGCACCCACTACGACTTCCGGTCCCAGCACCACGGTGTGCCGGGCCTGGCCCGGCACCTGCCAGAGCCGTTCGTGGTGATGAACACCCAGGACGCCGCGGAGCGAGCGATCAGCGACGGGGATCTGGTCGAGGTGAGCACGTCGCGCGGCCGGCAGAGGTTCGCCGCGCGGGTCACCGAAGACATCGTCCGCGGGGCGGTGGACGCCGCCATGGGCGGCGGTGGTCCACTGGGGTCGAAGGCCTGGAAGGAGTGCAACGTCAACGAGCTCACCGACATCCAGCGCTTCGACCCGATCTCGGGATTCCCCGTCTACAAGACGCTGCTGTGCCAGGTGGAGAAGGTCGAGGCCCGCGAAGGCGGTGAGGCCCGGCCCGCCGGCGCCGTGGAGGAGACACCGCGGGTGGCGCCGGCGCCCGCGCCGCCGGCACGTCGGGTGTATCTCGACAACAGCGCCACCACGCCGGTCGCCTCGGCGGTGGTGGAGGCGATGCGACCCTTCTTCGAAGAGGCCTACGGCAACCCCTCGAGCATCCACACCCAGGGGGGTCGGGCCCGCGACGCGGTGGAGGCAGCCCGGCGCACCCTCGCCCACCTGCTCAACTGCACCGCACGACGGATCGTGTTCACCGGCAGCGGCTCCGAGTCGGACAACCTGGCGATCAAGGGCGCGGCCCTGGCCGGGCGCGAGCGGGGACGGCACCTCGTGACCTCCGCCATCGAGCACCCGGCCGTGCTCGCGACCTGTCGGGCGCTCCAGGCCCAGGGCTTCGAGCTGACCGTCCTGGAGGTGGATGGCGACGGCCGGGTCGACCCCGAGCGGCTGCGGCGGGTCCTGCGGGACGACACGGTGCTGGTCTCGATCATGATGGCCAACAACGAGCTCGGGACGCTGCAGCCGATCGCCGAGCTTTGCCGCCTGGCCCGGGAGCGGGGCGCGCTCTTCCACACCGACGCGGTCCAGGCCTTCGCCAAGGTGCCGATCGACGTCGTCGAGCTGGGAGTCGACCTGCTCTCGATCTCGGCCCACAAGATCCACGGCCCCAAGGGAGTCGGCGTCCTCTACGTGCGGAGCGGCGTGGACCTGGTCCGCCAGACCGACGGCGGAGGCCACGAGCGGGGGCTGCGGGCGGGGACCGAGAACGTCCCTGGCATCGTCGGCCTGGCCAAGGCCGCCGAGCTCGCCGACCACCGCCTCCGCCACGGTGCAATGGCAGCGGTTCTCCGGCTGCGTGACCGCCTGGAGCAGGGCGTGATCGAGATCGTGGCCGGCGCCCACCGCAACGGTCACCCGGAAGAGCGCCTCCCCAACGTCCTCAACATGACGCTCCCCGGCATCCGCGGCGAGTCGCTGGTCTTCGCGATGGATCGGCGCGGGGTGGCGTTCTCTTCGGGCTCCGCCTGCCGATCCGGCCACCCCGAGCCCTCGCACGTGCTGAAGGCGATCGGCCTCAGCGACGAGGAGGCCCACTGCTCGGTCCGCCTCTCGTTCTCGGCCGATACCACGGCCGAGGACGTCGACTACACGCTCGCCTGCCTCTCCGAGATCGTCCGCGACACCAGCAGCGGGATCCGCTTCGTCTCCTGCCGCTAGCCCGCCGCCCAGCCGCCAGCCACTAGGCGATGGCGGTTGGAGCGGGGACCAGGTCCATCGCCTCACGGATCGTCTCGACGCGGTCGTTGTCGAAGAGCCGGCCGACCATCCCGGCCCGTCGAGCGCCGTCGACGTTCTCGGCCACGTCGTCGAGGAAGAGGCAGTCGCTGGGCTCGCTTCCGATCAGCTCGGCTGCCGTCAGGAAGATCTCGGGTGAGGGCTTGTGAAGGCCAAGCTCGTAGGAGAAGAAGTTGTGGTCGGTGGCCCGGAAGAAGTGAGGGAACTTGCGCTCGATCGCGAGCTGGTTGTAGGGGGCCAGGTTGCTGAGGACGCAGACGGTCCTCCGTTGCTGCCGCGCCCGCTCGAGCAGGGCCCAGCCGGGTGGGTTGATGCTGTAGTTGTCCATCCAGGCACCGATCCAGTCCTCGTAGTCCAACCCTGGCAGCAGCGGCGCCATGGTCCGGCCGAAGAACTCCTCTCCGGCGACCTTCCCGGTCTCGACGTCGTGCACGACCGGGGCCCGGAAGTAGGGGACCAACCTCTCCGGCTCTTGTCCCGTCCGGCGGGAGAGCTCGCGGGCGAGACGGGCGAAGTCGAACTCGATCAGGACGCCCCCGACGTCGAAGATGATGGTCTTCACGGTACCTCCTGGCCGCAGTGTCGCCGAAGCACCCGGTTTGGCCCAAACTCGGCGCCTGCCCACTCGCGATGGTTGTCCACGAGGCGCCAGCAAAGGCCAGCCGCGGAGGCGGTGGCGCCGGCGCGGAGGGCGACCCCTCCCTCGCGCAGTGAGAAGGCACCTCAGGGGCAGGCACAGGGCGGGCAACCGCCGTCGAGAACCACCCGCCACTGGCCGTCCGTCTCCAGCCGCCAGGTGGACACGAACACCGGGCCGGTGCTGACGGCGAGGGTCCCGTCCCCGATCACCTCGACGCGCTCCGGCGCCCACGAGAACGGGGCCTGGGGCCCGTCGAAGTAGGCCTTCCAGCCGAGGGCGACCTCGGCGCGCCCGCGGCGCACCGTGTCTCCCAGGAACACGGCCTGCTCCGAAACGAAGGTGGCGAAGGCGGCGTGGTCCCGGTCGGCCATGGCCTTCGCGAACGCAGTCTCGCGTCCCCGCACCTGGGCGGCCAGGTCCTCCACACTCTGGGCTGGGGCCGCTGCAGGGGCCAGCGCGATCAGGGCCAGCAGCAGTGGAGTCCGTTGCATCATCGATTCTCCTTCGGTCTGTGTCCAGCCGCCGCGACTAGGGTCCTCTTGCAGCTCGGCACGGGCGGAACTCCTTTCGTCTCGGTGGCCTATGATAGCGCCGGCGGTTGTCGAGCCGCCGGACGCTCGATCGAGCGGGGCCCCCCGGTCTCATCCGCCGTCGGTGTGCACTGCGCCTAGGTCGGGTGTCAGAATGCCATCGTCATGGGCCCGTCCGCGCCGAGCCGCAGGGGGAAGTCCGGGGCGCAGCGCGTCCTCCTCGCCGAGAGTCACGAGGAGACACGCCGTGAGCTCGGCGAAGCGCTCAAGGGCGCAGGCTATCGTCCTGTGAGCGCTGCGACCGGCAACGGTGCCCTGAGGCTCGCACGCCGATACCCCCTGCACGCCGCGGTCCTCGACCTGGCACTGGGTGGCGACGGCCTGGCGATCCTCGACGGCCTGATCGCCCGCCAGCCTGGCCTGCGAGTGATCGGGATGGGCTCGCCGCTCCCGGTCGCCCTGATCGTGGCATCGATGAAGCGTGGGGCCGCCGACGTTCTCGCCAAGCCACTCGAGCCCGCGGCCATCCTCGACGCCCTCGACCGACTGGTGCCCAGCTCAGACGGGGAGGCGCCACGACGAAGGCAGCCAGACCCGACGCAGCAGATGGAGCGCCTCGGCATCCTCGGACGGTCCGCCCTGATGCGCGGCGTCTTCGAGCGCGTCTTGCGCATCGCCCCCCACTACCGGACCGTCCTCGTCCTGGGCGAGAGCGGCACCGGCAAGGAGTTGATCGCGCGCGCGCTCCACGCGCTGGGACCGGGCGTGGATCGGCCTTTCGTGGCGGTGAACTGCGCAACGCTCTCCGAGGCCTGGCTCGAGAGCGAGATCGTCGGCCGCGAGGGCGACAGTGGAACCGCGGAAGGCGCCCCCCGAGTCGGCATGATGGAGGCTGCGGACACGGGGACCCTGTTCCTCGATCAGGTGCAGGAGATGGGTCTCGCCTGCCAGGCCAAGCTGCTGCGGGCGGTCGAGCGGCGGGAGTTCCGGCGGGTGGGCGGAGCCCACAAGACCAAGGTGGATGTGCGCCTGATCGCCACCGCGAACGTCGACCTCGAGGACTGGGTCAACCAGAAGCGCTTCCGCGCCGATCTCTACTACCGTCTGAAGGTGCTGACCCTCGTCCTGCCCCCGCTTCGCGAGCGCCAAGAGGCGATCCCGATCCTGGCCCTGCGTTTCCTGGAGGACGTGGCGCGCGCCAGTGGCCAGTCCCAGAAGCGCCTCACGCCGGCCGCCCTGGCGCAACTCCTGCGCTACGACTGGCCCGGGAACGTCCGTGAGCTACGCCACGTCATCGAGGACCTCTCCCTGCTCGGCACGGCGGAGATGCTCGACGTGGACGACCTGCCGGAGAACGTGCGGCGGGCGCGGCCGACCGCCGTGGTGATCCCCTTGGGCACGCCCTTGGCCGAGGCGGAGCGCCGCCTCATCGTGCGCACGCTCGAGGCCCAGACCACGGTCAAGGACGCGGCGCGCGTGCTGGGCATCGGGCTACGGACGCTCCACACCAAGCTCAGGCAGTACGGCCTGCGCGGGCGCCGTTGACCGCGTGCCGAAACGGCAGCTCCGGCCCCAGAAGGTCGGTTCAGCGTGCCGTTTCGGCACTTGGCCTGCGCCCGCGCTGACGGGCCCGGGCCTTCCGCGTACGGCGCTGGTCGCACTGTGCGAGAATCTCCCTCCTCGGCGTCGGCATTCGTCACACGACGGGTGATCAAGGAGGTCAAAGCGTTGGCGGAGGAAGGGGTCGAACTGGTCTGCGGTCGCGCATGATGCTCTCGCAGCCGGCGCCCTCCCGATGACCTCGCTGATCGCGGCCCTGGGCGTGCTCGGAGCGAGCGCGCTGGGGGCTCTCGCTCTGGCTGGCCGCGCACGCGCGGCCGCCGCCATCGGCGCGGCCGGCCCGGTCGCCGCCCTCGCCCTCGGCTCGCCGTGCGCGCTGCACGTCCTGCTGGGCGGACGCGCGCCCGAGGTCGTGCTGCGGTGCCCTTCACCGCTCGGGACGCAGCGCCTGGCACTGGATCCCCTCTCGGCCCTGTTCGGCATCACGATCCTCGGCATCGCGGCCCTGGCGGCCGTCTTCGGTGTCGGCTACATGAGCCGCCATGCGGGCAGACGGACCTCGGTCTCTTGGTTCTCGTTCAACGTGCTGGTCGCGAGCATGCTCGTGGTCGTCCTGGCCCGTCACGCGGTCCTCTTCCTGGTGGCCTGGGAGACGATGGCCCTGGCGTCCTTCTTCCTCGTCATCTACGAGCACGAGCGGCGCGAGGTCCGCCAGGCGGCGTTCACCTATGCGGTCGCCACGCACCTCGGGAGCGTCTTCCTGATCCCGATGTTCTTCCTGCTGGGGCGAGCGGCCGGCTCTTTGGACTTCGCGAACCTCGGACAAGGCATCGCGCCAGGCACCGCCTCCGCCTGCTTCTTGCTCGCCATCGTGGCCTTCGGCACCAAGGCCGGCCTGATGCCGTTTCACGTCTGGCTGCCGGAGGCCCATCCCGCCGCGCCCAGCCACGTCTCGGCCTTGATGTCCGGCGTCATGATCAAGACCGGCATCTACGGCCTCGCCCGCGTGCTCACGATGCTCGGCCCGCCGCCACTCTCCTGGGGCCTGCTGCTGCTCTTCCTGGGCGGCGTCTCGGCGCTCTTGGGCGTGCTCTTCGCTCTGGCGCAGCACGACCTCAAGCGCCTGCTGGCCTATCACAGCGTCGAGAACGTGGGCATCATCGTCCTGGGTCTGGGTGCCGGCGTGACGGGGGTGGCGATCGGGGCGCCTGCCGTCGCCGCGCTGGGCTTTGCCGGAGCCTTCCTGCACGTCCTGAACCATGCCCTCTTCAAGAGCCTGCTCTTCTTCGGCGCAGGTTCCGTGCTGCGCGCCACCGGCTCGGCCGAGCTGGACGGGCTGGGCGGCTTGATACGACGGCTGCCAGTCACTGCCGCGACGTTTCTGGTCGGCGCGGTGGCCATCTCGGGGCTGCCACCATTGAACGGCTTCGTCAGCGAGCTGCTCATTTACTGGGCTGGTATCTCGGGGGCCGCGACCCTCGGCGCTCCCGCGGCCATTCCCCTGGGTGCCACGGTAGCGCTGCTCGCCGCCGTGGGCGGGCTGGCGCTGGCCTGCTTCACGAAGGCCTTCGGCATCGTGTTCCTGGGCGAGCCGCGACACGGGAAGGGCCTGGACGCGTCCGAGGTGCCGCTCTCGATGAGGGTGCCGATGCTGGTCCTGGCCGCGCTCTGCCTCGCCCTGGGCCTGGGCGGCGGGCTCGTGGTCCCGGCGCTCGGCGGGCTCGTCACCGTCTTCGCAGGGCCGGGCGCTCGCCAGGCCCTGGCGCAGGGGGGCTTCGTCACGGGGCGCGTCGCCCTGGTCGCGGCCGGCATGCTCGGGCTGGTCGCCGTTCTCTCCCTGGTGCGACGCCTGCTCCTGCGCGGTCGCGACGTGCGCGCGGCGGTCACCTGGGACTGCGGCTACGCGGCGCCCTCCGGGAGGATGCAGTACACGGCCTCGTCCTTCGCGCAGCCGATCGTCGATCTCTACGTCTCGCTGCTCAGGACGCGCAAGCGCGTCACGCCACCGGACATCCACTTCCCGGCCGCGGCCCACGTCGCCACCGAGACGCCCGACCTGGGACGCGAGGGCCTCTACGAGCCGCTCTTCGAGGGCATCGAGCAGGCGCTTCGCCGCATCCACGTCCTGCAGCAGGGGCGGGTTCAGGTCTACGTCCTGGGCGTGGTCTTGACCCTGCTCGCCCTCTTGCTCTGGCAGGTCCAGTAGCCGATGCGTGACCTCGCCTGGCTCGAGACGCTCGCCGCCTTCGCCTGCGCACCGCTCCTCCCGAGCCTCATCGCACGGGTCAAGGCCTTGGTTGCGGGCCGCAGCGGTCCGCCCCTGCTACAGCCCTACTTCGACCTCGCCAAGCTGCTGCGCAAGGGGGCGGTCTACAGCCGCACCACGACCTGGGTCTTCCGCGCGGGACCAATCGTGACGCTGGCGGCGATGGCCAGCGCGCTCGTGCTCGTGCCCTACGGCGCGCGCTCCAGCCTGGTGGGCTTCAGCGGGGACTTCGTCCTGCTGGCCTACCTGCTGGGGCTGGGCCGCTTCTTCACCGTCGTCGCCGCTCTCGACACGGGCTCGAGCTTCGAGGGCATGGGGGCCTCGCGCGAGGTCCACTTCTCCGCGTTGGCCGAGCCCACGCTGCTGTTGGCGCTGGCGACCCTGGCGCGTAAGACCGGCGCCGACTCCCTGTCGACGATCTGGCCGGCCGCCTCGCCGCGCTCGCTCGAGGTGGCGCTCGTGGTTGGGGCGCTCGCGGTGGTCCTGCTGTGCGAGAACGCCCGCGTCCCCTTCGACGACCCCAACACCCACCTGGAGCTGACCATGGTCCACGAGGTGATGGTCCTCGACCACGGCGGGCCGGACCTCGCGTTCATCCAGTACGCCGCCAGCCTCAAGCTCTGGCTTTGGTGTGCGCTGCTCGCGGGCCTGTTGGCCCCGGCCCCGCAGCTGCGGGGTCCGGCGGCGAGCCTGGGGACGCTCTTGGGGATCGCCCTGCTGGCGGCCGGTGTCGGCCTGGTGGAGTCGACCGTGGCGCGCCTGCGGCTGCTGCGCGTCTCGCACCTGCTGGCGATGGCCACTGCCCTGGCCGCCATCGCCTTCATCCTGGTGGTGCGTTAGATGGAGAACGGCATCGATCGACTGATGCTCCTGCTCATCCTCACGGACGTGTCGCTGCTGGCAGCATCCCGCATCAAGACCGCCATCCGCCTGGCGGCGCTGCAGGGTGTGCTGCTCGGGTTGCTGGCGGTCCTGGCGCCTTCCGGCCCCTCGAGCGGACGTGCCCTCTTCCTGGCTGCCGCCGGCTTCGGCATCCGCGGCCTGCTCTTCCCCTGGCTCATGCTCAAGGCCAAGCGCCGGGCCGGCGTGCGCGAGGAGCTGGATCCGATCGTCGGACAGGCCGCGTCGGTCCTGCTCGGGATCGCCATGCTCGGAGGAGCGATGAGCCTCGGGCTGCGTCTCTCGCTGCGCGGGCCTTCGGCCTCCGGCCTGATCGTTCCCGCGGCGCTCTTCACCATCTTCTCCGGCATCTTCCTGGTGGTCGCGCGGCGCAAGGCCCTCACCCAGTGCCTCGGCTACCTGGTGCTCGAGAACGGCATCTACGCCTTCGGGGTGGCCGCGGTGGGCGAAGTCCCGGCGCTGGTCGAGCTGGGCGTGCTACTCGACCTGTTCGTGGCGATCCTGGTCATGAGCATCGCCATGTACCGCCTCACCACGGCCTTCGATCACATGGACACCGACCAGCTGACGTCCTTGCGCGGGTGAGTGGAATGCGGACCGATGTCCTGGTCGTCGTCTCCCTCCTGCTCCCCGCCCTCGCGGCCATCGCCGCCGCCCTGATGCCAGACCCGCGCTCGGCGCTGCGGGCTGCTGTCGCTGGATCGCTGGTCACGTTCGGGGTCGACATGGCGGTGGTGGTGGCGGCGGCTGGCAGCGCGATGCCACTGAGCGCGGCCGGCGGCTGGCTACGCGTCGACGCGCTGTCCGCGTTCCACCTCGGCCTGCTCGGTGTCGTCCACGGCCTCTCGAGCGTCTTCGCGATCTCCTATTTCGGCGGTGATCTGGCCGCCAGCCAGATGACGCGTCGCCAGGCGCGCACCTTCGGCGGCCTGTGGTGCGCCTCGCTCGCGAGCATGACGCTGCTGGTCATCTCCGACAACGTCGGCGTGATGTGGGTCGGGATGGAGGCCACCACCCTGCTGACGGCCTTCCTGATCACGATCCACGTCTCGCGCGAGTCGCTGGAGGCGATGTGGAAGTACGTCCTCATCTGCTCGGTCGCCGTGGCGCTGGCGTTCATGGGGACGCTCCTGATCGCCGCGGCCGCCCCTCGCGGCGCCACCCCCGAGGCGCTGTTCTGGACGCACCTGCTGGCCGCTGCGCCGCACCTCGACCCGCGCCTGGCCCGCGCGGCGTTCGTCTTCCTGATCGTGGGCTACGGCACCAAGGCGGGCCTGGCGCCCATGCACAACTGGCTGCCGGACGCCCACAGCCAGGCGCCCGCGCCGGTCTCGGCGCTCTTCTCGGGCTTCATGCTCAACGGCGCCCTCTACTGCATCATGCGCTTCCTCCCCGTTCTGGACCGCGTGCCTGGAAACGCCGGCTGGGGCCAGGGGCTGATGGTCGGGTTCGGCTTGGTGTCGCTGTTCGTCGGCGCCGGCTTCATCCTTTTCCAGCGCGACGCCAAGCGCCTGCTGGCCTACTGCAGCGTCGAGCACATCGGGCTGGTCGCGCTGGGCGTCGGGCTGGGCGGCCTCGGGACCTTCGCGGCCCTCTTTCACAGCCTCAACCACTCGCTGGCCAAGAGCCTGGCCTTCTTCGCGGTGGGCCGCCTGGAGAAGACAACCGGCGGGCACGAGATCGCGCGCCTCGCCGGCGCCCTGAGCCGCTCGCCTCTCTGGGGCCTCGGGCTCCTCGGCGGCCTGCTGGGCCTGGTGGGTGCGGCCCCGCTTGCGACCTTCATCTCGGAGCTGCAGCTCGCGCGCGCCGCCTTCGAGACGCGCCACGGATGGCTGCTGGCCATGCTCCTGGCCGGTCTGAGCCTGGCCTTCGTCGGGATGCTGCGCCACCTCATCCCTCTGGTGTGGGGCCGTCCGGCCGAGGCCAGCGCTCCCGCGGCTCGGCATGCCGGGGACCTGATGCTCGTGGCCGTGCCGCTGCTGGCGCTGCTCGTCCTCGGTCTCTGGCTACCCGTGCCGCTGGCGAGGCTCATCGCCGATGCGGCGAGGGTCGTGGCGGGCGGGCCTGAGGTGGCGCTCACGGGGATCCTCCGATGAGCGCGGCGCTTTCGTTGGAGAATGCCCAGGCCATCGAGATCGCGAGCCTGCCGCGCCTCGATTTGCCGAGCTTCTTGGACACCATTCGAAGCGCGCTCGCGGAGGGTGGCCGCGTGGCCGCCTTCTTCGGGGTCCCGGAGGAGGTGGTCGGGCGGGCGACGGGCGGAGGCGCGCTACGTCTCATCGCCGTCACCGCCGACGAGCGGAACCATCGGCTGGGCCTCGTCTCGGCCATCGCGGAGGGGGCCTTCCCGTCGCTGACCCCCGACCTGCCGCAGCTTCACCGCTTCGAGCGCGAGGTCTTTGAGCAGTGGGGCGTCGAGCCGACCGGCCACCCCTGGCTCAAGCCGGTACGCTTCCAGAGGCCGTTCCGCAGCAGGGGCACTGTGCCGGCCGAGGCGCCAGCGATCGGTACGGTCGACTTCTTCCGCGTCGGCGGCAGCGAGGTCCATGAGGTCGCCGTCGGCCCCGTGCATGCGGGCATCATCGAGCCTGGCCACTTTCGCTTCCAGTGCCTCGGGGAGCACGTCTACCACCTCGAGATCGCCCTCGGCTACCAGCATCGTGGCGTCGAGCGCGCCCTCCGGGCTGGGCCCGACAAGCGAACGCGCCACTATGTCGAGACGCTGGCGGGTGACACCAGCGTCGGGCACGCCCTGGCCTACGCGCAGATCGTCGAGGCCCTGACCGGTAGCGAAGCCACATCCCGGGGGCGGGTGCTGCGTGCCGTGTCCCTGGAGCTGGAGCGGCTCGCCAACCACACCGGCGACCTGGGCGCGCTGGCGGGCGACGTGGCCTTCTTGCCGACATCTTCGTACTGCGGTCGTATTCGGGGCGACTTCCTCAACATGACCGCGCTTCTCTGCGGCAGCCGATTCGGACGCGGCCTGGTCGTGCCCGGCGGGACGGCCGTCGAGCTCGAGAGCGTCCGGGCGGCCGATCTGGCGCAACGGCTGGCCTCCGCCGAGGCCGACGTGAAGTCCGCGGTCGACTTGCTCTGGAAGACGCCTTCCGTCCTTTCACGCTTCGAGGGCACCGGGGCCCTGCCGCAGGACATCGCACGCCAGATGGGTCTGGTGGGGGTCGCGGCGCGGGCCAGCGGCCTCGACCGGGACGTGCGCCGCGACTTCCCGGCGGGCGACGATCCGCTGCGCGCGATCTCCGTTGCCGGGGCGGAGACCGGCGACGTGATGGCTCGCGCGCGAGTCCGCTGGCTGGAGATCCAGGCCTCGCTGGCGTTTGTCCGCGAGTGTGTCTCGCGGCTGCCGGACGGGTCGCGGTGCGCGGCCGTGGGCCCGCTACACGGCGGGCGGCTGGCCGTTTCTCTGGTCGAGGGCTGGCGCGGCGAGATCTGTCACGTCGCGCTGACCGACGTGGAGGGACGCTTCGCCCACTACAAGGTCGTCGATCCGTCCTTCCACAACTGGGCCGGCCTGGCACTCGCCCTGCGCGACCAGCAGATCTCGGACTTCCCGCTCTGTAACAAGAGCTTCAACCTGTCCTACTGTGGACAGGATCTCTGAGGGGCTGGCGAACGATGTGGGACATCCTCCTCGCCCGCCTGCGCCAGGGACACCGGACCGTCGGCTATCCGAAGCGACCGCCGCAGCTCCCCGACCGCTTCCGTGGCCGTCCCGTGATCGCGGCGGGCCAGTGCCCGCCTGGCTGTGAGACGTGTGCCCAGGCCTGCCCGACGGAGGCCATCCGCGTCGGCCCTCGCCTCACCGTCGATCTGGGACGCTGCCTGTTCTGTGGTGATTGCGCCGCCGCCTGCCCGGTGGGATCCATCAGCTTCTCGCGCGACCATCGCCTAGCGGCACGCCGGCGGCTCGACCTGATCGCGAGCGCCGAGGGTCACCGTCTGGCGGAGGCGCTCGACCCTCAGGCGCGGCGGCTGTTCGGGCGCTCGCTCAAGCTGCGCCAGGTGAGCGCCGGCGGCTGCAACGCCTGCGAGGCCGACACCAATGTGCTCTCGACTGTGGTCTTCGACCTCGGACGCTTGGGCATCCAGTTCGTGGCCTCGCCGCGCCATGCCGACGGCCTGCTCATCACGGGCCCGGTGAGTCACAACATGCGGCTCGCGCTGATGAAGACCTACCAGGCCGTGCCCTCGCCACGGCTCGTCATCGCGCTGGGCGCGTGCGCGATCTCCGGTGGGCCCTACGTCGGACACGAGGAGGTGGCGGGCGGAGCGGATACGCTGCTGCCGGTCGATCTCTACATCCCCGGCTGCCCTCCCCACCCCGTGACGGTCCTGGACGGTCTGCTCCGGCTCCTGGGCCGCCTGAAGGACTGAGTCGCGTCGTCCTCCTCAGCAGCCCTTCTTGGCCCGCTTCTTGGGAGGCGCCGTCACCGCCGGGGCCGGAGCCGACTCCAGCGTCTCCATCCTGCGTCTCGGGGGGGTGTCGCGCTGATTGTGCCACCCGCATCGGACGGTGGCCCGTTCCCGGGCCCTGGGTGGGCGTCAGAAGAGCACGGTGCCCAGCGCCCCGAGCACGAACAGGATCAGCATCAGGCCGCGGGTCAGGGCCATGTAGGCGAGGAACCCGATCAGGCACACGGCCACCGCCCGTAGGGTGCTCCGGTAGTCGAGGGCCTGCCGCACCGCCACCACCATCGCCACCAGCATCCAGGCCTCGGCCAGCAGAGAGATCGGCAAGCTGAGCAGGGGCAGGTTGCCGAGGACGCGCAAGAGGCCCGGCGAGGAGGAGAAGCCGATGGTGCGGAGCAGCTCGCCGACGTCGGCGCGCGTCTCCGGCTCCGGCAGCAGGTGGACGCCCAAGAAGTAGGTGACGGCCGCCCAGACGCCCCAGGCCACGAGCGCGGTGACGGCGTGGAAGACCAGGCCGCTCACGCCGTCGGTCCGAATCGATCCGATCCCGGCCGCCAGGCTCGCCAGCAGCACCACCGTCATCGCCTGCAGGTTGGCGGAGCGATCTGCCTCCACCTCCTCGTAGGTCGCGGCGTCGAGCCGCGCGGCGCCCAGCAGGCGTGCCCCGAAGCTGCTCATCCCCCTCCCTTTCCCTGCAAGCCGATGATCCACAGCTTAGCCCAGACCCGCTGTGACCTGGGACACGGCGGCGGGGGGGCGATAGCCGAGCTCCAGCAGGCGCACGGGCCCCGTCCCGTCGGTCCTGATCAACGTGACCTGGTTGTCCCCGCGGAACAGCAGCCCGCGCGGGACCGAAAGCACCGACTCGGCCGGCTCCGGACCGGCTTCGGCCGATCCCACGACGCGCCCGTTCACCAGCACCCGCAGGCGCTGGCTCTCGGCCGCCCCGAGGGCCAGCACCAGCTCCAGGTCGCGGGGAGTCAGGCAGGGGAGCAGCAGCCGGGCCGTCTCTCCCTCCATCACGATGTCGTCGAGGCCGTAGTGTGGGCGCGTCCCCCATCCCTCTCGCAGGAACCAGCGCAGGGAGCCGAGCTGGCCGGGATCGGAGACCCCCCAGGAGTAGCGATGGCTCTCGGGGGTGAAGGTCACGGCCAGGCCCCGCTCGAGGCGGCTGGCGGTGCGCAGGCTCTCCCGGACCAGGCCCAGCACTAGAGGGCCATCGCGCGACCCGCGGAGGTCGAGGCGATGGTATCGGTCGAGGGCGAGCGGGATCCAGATCAGGAACAGCAGGTTGGCGACCGCGGCCAGCCCGGCCACCGCCCGACCCGGATGGGCGCGTGGCGGAGGCGCCCCCTGGGTCCAGGGGGCCAGCGCCAGGAGCGCGAGGGGAATCCACAGCGGCAGCGCGTAGATCAGCAGCCGCCCGACGTCGCCGGCGAAGAAGTGGGCGACCTGGGACTCCCCGGTGTAGACGCCGGCCGCGAACGGCAGGCCGGTCATGGCCAGCAGCAGATAGCCGTAGCGGGCCAGGTAGGGGCGGGAGACGCGGCGCAGGGCCCCCACCAGGCCCAGGGGTAGGATGCCGCCGAGCAGCAGCGGGCGGATCCAGCGACGGGAGCTGGTGGCGATGCTGGTAACCGCCCCGGGCAGGTCGCCAAGACCCGATCCTCCTGAGCTGGCGAGCTGTGGCGCCCACCACCCGCGCAGCAGCCAGGTCACCAGGGCCGCCACCAGCGCCACCACGCCGGCCCGCAGCAGGGACCGCGCCGGGCCGATTCGCGGCAGGGCCTCCAGGAAGACCAGGGGTAGGAGGACCAGGAAGAGCTCCTTGGAGAACGAGCCGAGCGCCATGAGGAGGCAGAGGATCGGCAGGCTGGCCCCGGCCTCCACCGCCAGCAGGAAGCCGATGAAGAGCAAGACGGTGAGCGGGTCGGCCAGGAAGCCGTACCGGAGCGCCTCGGCCGTGGGCCCCGAGAGGGAGAAGGCCGCCAAGCCCGAGAGGGACGCCCACCAGGCGAAGCCGAGCCGACGCAGGAAGAGGCAGAGGACGACCGAGGCCAGCGCCAGCGCGGCCAGGTTCACCAGGCGGAAGCCGCGGATCACCTTGGCGACGGGGAAAGCGTGCACCACCCAGGGGGTCAGGGCCCGGTAGCCCCAGGGGGCCACCGTGAAGAAGGCCGGGTGCTCCGCCATCGCCACGTAGACGTGGGCGTCGTAGCCGGGGAGGTCGAAGCGGGTGTGCGGCGACTGCCGGGTCTCCTGGTGGTGCCGGTACCCCGCCGCCGCCGCCAGCAGCAGCGCCAGCAGCAGGCCGGCCCCGGGGAGACGTCTTGGCAGGCTGCCCACGTCGGGAAGCCTAGCAGATGCTTGGAGAAGCGCTCCAGGCGAGGCTCGGGACGCCGAATTGGGCGGGTTGGCGGACGCCCTCAGTGAATGGTGCGCACCTTCTTGTTGAGGTAGTCCATGAGCACGAAGCGGCCGAGATCGAAGGGGCTGGTGAAGTAGGCCTTGCCGCGGCAGATCTCGGTGACCCGCTTGACGAAGGCCACCAGCTCGTAGTCCTGGGCCACCATGAAGGTGTTGATCAGGATCCCTTGGCGACGGCAGTTGGCGACCTCGCGGAGGGTGGCGGAGATCACCTTCGGGTCGAGGCCGAAGGGGTTGCGGTAGATGGTGCCCTCACGGACGGTGAGGGCGGTGGGCTTGCCGTCCGTGATCATCACGATCTGCTTCATGTCCCTGCGTTCGCTGGCCAGGATCCGCTGCGCCAGGCGCAGCCCCTCGCAGGTGTTGGTGTAGTGCGGGCCCACCTGGACCTTGGCGAGCTGCGACAGCGGCACCTCCTCGGCGGAGTCGTGGAACAGCACCAGCCGGAGGCTGTCGCCGGGGTACTGGGAGCGCAGCAGGTGGGCGAGCGCGAGTGCCACCCGCTTGGCCGGCGTGAAGCGATCCTCGCCGTAGAGGATCATGCTGTGCGAGCAGTCGAGCATGACCACCGTGGCGCAGGAGGACTCGTACTCGGACTGTCGGACCTGCAGGTCCTGGTAGTCGACGGGCAGGGGCACCCGCAGCCCCTCTCGGGCCACCGCAGAGAGCAGCGTGCCGCTGACGTCGAGGTTCAAGGTGTCGCCGAACTCGTACGGCTTGGATGCCCCGGAGGCCTCGACCCCGGTGGCCAGGTCGCGGGTGTCGTGTCGGCCGAACGACGACTTGCCGAGCGAGCCGAGCAGGTCGCGCAGCGAGCGATAGCCGAGGAAGTCGGCCCCCTTCTCGGTGAGCTCGAAGCGGACCGGGGGCCCGGTCGGCCCCTCCTCACCCTCGCCGGTCGGGTCCTGGAACGGCTGCGCCTCGCTGGCGCGGAGATAACCCTCCCGCAGCAGCCGCTCGATCACCTTGTCGAGGAACTGGTCGAGGTCGTCGGGCGAGTCGAAGAGCTTCTGGAGGTCCTCGTCGGGGAGCAGCTCGCGGCGGATCAGGGCGTCCAGGATTGCCTCGCGAAGCGCCTCGAGGTCGGCCGGCTCGCCGTCGCCGGGGTGACGGCCGAACCCACTCTGGAGCAGGAAGTCGGCCAGCTCGCCCACCAGGTCCTCCAGGTCGAGGTCCTCCCAGAGCTGGGGGACGTACTGGTGGTAGCGGATGGACCTCAAGGGCGCCTCCTGGAGCGGGCCGCCTCCACCTTCCTCAGTTGACCTGGCGCCGGGTCTGGCGCATCTGGTGGAGGCGCTCCAGGTCCAGCGGGGACTCGGCTCGCCGCTCGACCGGCACGAAGCCGCGGTCCTCGCTGCGGCCGATCTTCTTGTGGGAGTGGAGACCTTCCAGGACCAGCTCGCCCGCCGCCGCCAGGAGCGGCGGCGGATCGCCGGGCTTCACCCCCAGCGGCGCCACGTTGTCGAGGAGGGTCGGTACGGTGCCCAGCAGCTCGACGATCCGGGTGGCGGGGGCGTCGGCCTCCAGCCGGATGCTGCCGCCCGCCTCGAAGTGACCGACCACCGCCCGGAGGTCCACCGCCCCCAGGTGAACCGAGAAGACCTCGGCGATCGCGCGGCGGACAAGGTCCCGAGCCAGCGCCTCGGCGCCCACCATCTCCCCCTCGTACTCGAGCTCGAGCTTGCCGGTCAGCGCCGGCAGGGCGGCGTAGACGTCGGCCACCCGCGGCACCACCGGCGTCTCGCCGTGGCGCAGCGCCCGCCGCTCAGCGTTCGAGACCACGTTCTCGAGGGCGCTGATCGACAGGCGCTGGCTGACCCCACTGCGACGATCGATCCGCTTGTCCCGACGAGCCACGAACGCCACCGCCTCCACGATCTCCCGGACGTAGATCGGGATCTGGATCTCGCTGCCGCGGTCGGTCCATGCCTCCTGGCGGGTGATGGCGACCCCCTGCTCCAGGGTGGTCGGGTAGTGGGTACGGATCTCGCTCCCGATCCGGTCCTTCAAAGGGGTGATGATCTTGCCGCGGGCGGTGTAGTCCTCGGGGTTGGCCGTGAACACCAGGCACAGGTCGAGCGGCAGCCGCACCGGGTATCCCTTGATCTGGACATCGCCCTCCTGAAGGATGTTGAAGAGGCCGACCTGGATCCGCCCCGCCAGGTCCGGCAGCTCGTTGAGGGCGAAGATCCCCCGGTGCGCCCGCGGCAGCAGGCCGTAGTGGATGGTGTGCTCGCTGGCCAGGTCGTGGCCGCCTCGGGCGGCCCGGATCGGGTCGATGTCCCCGATGATGTCGGCGATGGTCACGTCAGGGGTGGCCAGCTTCTCGACGTAGCGCTCGTCGGGCGTGAGGTAGGCGATCGGGGTGTCGTCGCCCTGCTCCGCGATCCGGTCCCGGCACGGCCGGCACAACGGCTGCAGCGGGTCGTCGTGGATCTCGCAGCCCGAGACCACGGGCAGCTCCGGGTCGAGCAGGCCGGTCAGGGCCCGCAGCAGCCGGCTCTTGGCCTGGCCCCGCAGCCCGAGCAGGATCATGTGGTGACGGGACAGCACCGCGTTGACCAGTTGGGGAACGACGGAGTCCTCGTAGCCCAGGATCCCGGGAAAGAGGGGTTCGTGCCCGTCGAGCTTGGACAGCAGGTTGCGGCGCATCTCGTCCCGAACCAAGCCGCTCCGGACGGGAGCGACACGCCGGAGCTCACCTAGGGTGCGACAGCGAGTCATGTGGGAAATCCTCCAAAAGCATTATACGCACCATCCGGAGACGTGGCCGTCAGCGGGCCTCTGGGGACATGACCGGTCTCGGGGGACATGACCGGATTTCTTCGGAGAGGACGGGAAATCCGGATCGTGTCCCCCGAAAGGACACGGGCCGCGGCCGGACCCCGGGGCTCCGCCTAGTACAAATAATCCGTATTGTGTCCCCGGTTTTTGGTCTTACCGAGCCCGGTCAGGGCTGGGTCTTGAGCATGTCGAGGAAGCCCTGCAGCGTGGTGAGCTTGCGGGCCGAGGTGGAGTAGAGCTTGGCGGAGAAGATGGCGGTGGCGGCGTGGCCGGCGAGCAGGGTGAACAGCTCGTAGTCCATGGTGGTGAAGGCCGTCTTCTGGACCAGCAGCTTGTTGATCGAGATGACGCCGATCACCGTCTCCTTGATCTTCAGGGGGATCACCGCGATCGGCTGGTCGAACGGGGTGGGCTCTCGGTGGGCCACCTGGTCGGCAAAGAAGTTGTCGCCGGTCTTGGCGGCCCTGCCGATGAACCCTTCACCGAGCGGGACCGAGGCCACCGGGCACTCCTGGCCCTCCGACGTCTCGATGTACAGGGCGCTGGTCTTCTCGCTGACCATCAGGATGTGGAAGACCTCCGCACCGATCAGGTTGATGATGATCTCCTGGACGATGCGAACGACCTCCTTGTAGTCGAGGGTGGAGTGGAGCTGGTAGGAGGCCACGTACAGGTTGGCCAGGTTGTTGTTCTGCTCCTCGATCTCGATGTACCGATCGGCGAACTCTTTGTTCTCCTCCTCGACCTTGCGGTAGCGCGCCTCCATCTCGGCCAGCCGCTCTTCCAGCTCGCGGATATGCCGCGCCAGCTCGTTGGCCCGGTCCTCGGAGGGGCCGCCACCGCTCTCGAGGCGCGCGATCTTGAACCGGAGGCGCTCGTTCTCCTTCAGAAGGTCCTCGGTGAACTCCTTGGCCTTCATGAACATCTGGAAGAATTCTTGGCCTCGGGTTTTGGGATCCTCAGTAGTCGCCATGGGGCCTCGAACCTCGGAAGGGGGGTATTGTACCCCGGTGCGCCCGGCAGGTCATCGTCTCAGCCCTCACCGGTACCGGATGTGTGCAACGCTTGCAGCTTGCGCTGCAGGAAGACCTTTTCGATGGCCACTCCGGACTGGTCGATGAACACCTCGAGGGCCTCCAGGCTTCCCAGCTCCTGGCCCGACTCGGGGTTGTCGCCGTAAAGGAGCGCCGTCACCTGGCGATGCGTCTGCAGCGGAAGCAGCGCCGCCGCGTTGGACTTGAACCGGCCGATACGCCCCAGCAGATGGCGACACCACTTCTCGTCGGGCAAGACGCCGCTCATGCCCTTGCGCTCGGTGACGACCCGCTGGAACACCGACGGCTCGGAGAGCGGGATGATGAGCTCGCGGGCCAGGAGCCCCAGCTCCTCGCCCTTGGGCGCGGCGCCGAAGCCCCCCAGCCCTCGCACCTCCTCGTCCTTGATCAGGAAGAGGACGCCGCGCTCGAAGAACTCGCGGGCGAACCGCATCACCAGCCTCGAGACCTGGGAGGCGTCGGCAGGGGCCCGAAGCGCCTCGAGGTGCTGCTGCAGGGCCCTGAGGTCGGAGGCGGCGCGCCCTGAAGGCGCTGCCGGCGGCGCCGGCGGCGGCTTGACGGGTCGGGGCCGGGCCGGCGGCCGCCGCGAGAGCCGGGGCAGCACGTCCGAGGCGAGCTTGGTGGCGAAGGCCTGGAGATCGGCCACGTACTGATCGGTGTCCAGCTTGGAGAGCCCGGGCTTGAACACCAGGTGCGAGACCCCCATCTGGCGGGCCCGCGACCGCAGCGACGCGCTCAGGGTGTCGGTCATCATCAGGATCGGCGGGAACACCTTCATCTTGGCCAGCCGCTTGACCACCTCGAACCCGCCCTGGAACGACGACCCCCCTGACGTCGGCATACCCAGATCCGTGATCAGGCTGAACGGGATCTGGTCATCGCGGAGCGCCTGGGCCGCCTTGACGGCGGCGTTCGGGTCACCGGCGAGGACCACCTCGTATCCCGCTTCGCGAAACCGCGCGGCGAGGGTCCGCCTGATGTCCATCTCGTCGTCCACCAGCAGCAGGGTCCCGGGCGTCGAGGGAGGCGCCGACGGCGTCTCGGGCGCGGCGGGGGCCGCTGGGGGCGCAGGCTCCGGTGTGGCTGCCTCGTCGGCAGCTCCCGCCCCCTCGGCCTCTTCGGGAGGCACCTCCTCGAGCACGGCCTCCTCGGGGGCTTCTGCTTCGGCCGGCTCTTCCTCCAGGCCTTCCCCTGGCTGGACGAACGACGCCTCGAGCGCCGCGGAGGAGTCCCGCCGGTCCTCGTCCATGCCACGGGCCAGGTCGAGCAGCAGCTCCTGGGCGTTGATCCCGACCTCGAGGGTCTCCTCCGCGATGCGGCGGGACCCGATCGACTCGGGAAGCTGGGCGGTCAGGCTGAAACTGAACTGCCCCTCGCGGAGGCGGATCAGGTGCTCCAGCGCCATCGCCATCCGGTTGCGGATCAGGGTCTCTCGCTTGTCCTTGGGCAACGTGGCGGCGCGCGGGTCGAGGTCCGGGCTGTTCCAGGCGAAGCTGGAGACGACGAACCCGTCCCGGAAGACGATCGCGCTCTCGCCCTCACCGGTACGGATGGTGAGGTACCCCGTCTTCTTGCTGAACGACACGATCTGGATGATGTCGAGGAGCGGGAGGTCCTCGAGATTCCCGGTGAGGCTCAAACGTTCACCTCGGGCGCAGTTTCAGCCATCTGACAAGCCGTCGCGATTCTACACCGCCGCCAGGATCTCATCGGCCATCCGCAGAAGCGGCACGGTACGGTCCACCACCCCCGCCTCCACCGCCGCCTTGGGCATCCCGTAGATGACGCAGGACTCCTCGGCCTCCGCCAGCGTGCGACCACCGGCATCGCGGATGGCTCGCAGGCCGAACACGCCATCGGAGCCCATGCCGGTCAGCACCACCCCCAACGAGCGGGGACCGTAGGCCTGGGCCACGGCGGCCATCAGGACGTCGGCTGACGGCTTGTGCAGAGCCGTCCTGGGCTCGTCGTCGAGCACCACCCGCACGGTGGAGCCTCGTCTCCGGACCTTCATGTGGCGGCCCGCGGGCGCGATCAGCACGGTCCCCTGCACCACGGCCTCACCGTCCTCGGCCTCACGGACCGGGACGGCGCTCATCCCTGCCAGGCGGTCGGCCAGCGAGCGTGTGAAGCCCACCGGCATGTGCTGGACCACCAGAAGCGCCGTGCCGAGGGCCTCCGGAAGCCGGGGGATGATCGCCTGCAGCGCCGGCGGCCCTCCGGTGGAGGTCCCGATCGCCACCGCCTCGACCCGCGAGGGGCGGGCGCCGGGCTGGGCTGCCAGCCGCTCGGCGGAGCCGGCCAGGCCGAGGCCCTGGAGGCGCCGGCGCGGGACACGGGCGATGGCCCGGACCTTGGAGCGCAGCTCGTCACCCAGGTTGAGCAGGTCCATGCTGCCCTGGACGCTGGACTTGTCCACGAAGTCCATGGCGCCCAGCTCGAGGCCGCGCAGCGTGACCTCTCCGCCCCTCCGGGTGAGCGAGGAGAGCAGCAGCACCGGCACCGGCTTGCGGGCCATGATTCGCTCCAGCGCCTCGAGCCCTCCCATCCGGGGCATGTGCACGTCGAGGGTGACCACGTCGGGGGCAAGCTGCTCGACCTTGTCGAGACAGTCCTGGCCGTCCACGGCCTCGCCGACCACCTCGATGTCCGGCTCGGAGCTGAGCATCCGAGTCAGGGCGCGCCGCACGAAGAGCGAGTCGTCGACTATCAAGACCCGAATCGCTGAACGCTGGCTCATGGTGCTGTCCCGCCTACCGGCTTCTGATAGATCATGGCCCCCGGGAAGCGGATCGGCGTGAACCGGTCCGTGATCCGCGACAGCGACTCGGCGTGGCCCAGCAGGAGATAGCCGCCGGGGGCGAGCGCCTCGTAGAACAGGTGGACCGCCTTCTGGATCGTCACGTCGGAGAAGTAGATCAGCACGTTCCGGCAGAAGATCACGTCCAGGGGGGCGCCTCCGTCGTAGCTGGCGACGTCCACGATGTTACCGAGCCGCAGGTGTACCATGCGCCGGATCGCCTCCTTGACCTGGGCACCCTGCCCGGCTTCCGTGAAGTGCCGCTGGCGCAGCTCTCGGCTCATGGCGCGAAAGGCATTGTGATAGTAGACGGCCTTGCCCGCCTTCTCGAGCGCCACCTCGTCGACGTCCATGCCGTGGATCTCGACGTCCCAGTTCCAGAAGAACTGGCCGCTGTCGTAGACGATCATCGCCGTCGTGTACGGCTCCTCGCCGGTGGAGCAGCCGGCCGAGAGAATCTGGAGGGTCCGGTCGGAGGCGGCGCTCTTGCGCTCCCGCAGCGCGCCCAGCACGTTCTCGGCGAAGACCTTGAGCTGGGCGGGCTCGCGGTAGAAGTAGGTCTCGTTGTTGGTGATGTGGCTCACCATGCGACCCAGCTCCTCGGTCCGCTGAGGCCCGAACCGGAGGTAGTGGTAGTAGTCCTGGAACGACCACAGATCGAGGTTCAACAGGCGGCCCACCAGGCGCGAGCGTAGCATGGGGCGCTGGCCGTCCTCGAAGTAGATGCCGACCCGCTCGTGGATGAAGTCGCGCAGCAGACGAAACGCCTCCTCAGAGAGCTCGACGTCGTGGTCGGAGGGGTGGAACACGGGTCTCTAGCGTGGGGTCAGCTTCTTGAGGGCGATCGCCGATGCGCGCCGCACCTCCGGATCGGGATCGTGCGACTTGGCCGCCATCAGCGGGCGTAGGGCGTCGAGGAAGCCGCTGTCGCCGAGCGCCAGCGCCGCCTCGACCCGGACCGACCCGGTGGCGTCGGCCAAGGCCAGGAGCAGCAGACGTAGGGCACGCCGGTCCTCGAGCTTGCCCGCCAGGTCCACCAGCAGGCAGCGGGCGGCGCCGGTGAGCTGGGGGTAGAGGCGCTCCAACTCCGGCAGGGCGGCCACTCCCATGTGGCGAAGGGCCTCGAGGGCGGTGGCCTGGAGGCCGGGATCGTCGAGGCATTCGGCCAGCCGGGCGGCCGCCCGCGGGTCGCCGATCTCTCCCAGAGCGGACAGCGCCGCCCGCTGGACGGTGGCGTCGGCATCGTGCAGCCGATCGAGCAGGCCCGGGGTAGCCCGGGCGCTGCCAATCCGTCCCAGCGCGGTCGCCGCCGCGCAGCGTACGCTCCAGTGCTCGTCCTCCAGGGTGATCGTCAGCGGGGCCACCGCCTGGGGATCCCCGATGCTCCCCAGGCTTTCGGCCGCGGCCCGACGCAGGTTCCGGTCGGGGTCGTTGAGGATCGGGAAGAGCGGCGCTGCCGCGGTCGGGGCCCGGATCGAGCCGAGCGCCGCCACTGCGGCGAAGCACAGCTCCTTGCGCTCGTCGGCGAGGAACCGGATCAGGCGGGGCACCGCCTCGGGGTTGCGAACCTGGCCGAGGGCTCGCAGCGCCACGAACCGCATCTTGGGGTCCGGATCCTCGAGCAGCGGCAGGAGGTCCCGGGCGGCGTCCGGGTCTTCGAGCTTGCCCAGCGACAGCACCGCCTGCTGCCGTACCAGGCTGCTCTGGTCCTCCAGGGCGCGCCTCAGCAGGTCGGCCACGCCGGGGGCGTCGATCTCCCCCAGCGCCTTCACCGCCGCTCGCCGGACCCCCTCTCTCGGATCGCTCGACAGGGTCGTCAGCGCCTCGGCCGAGGCCGGGTCTCCGAGCAGGCCGAGGGTCTCGGCGGCCCGGATCCGCACCTGGTCGTCGGCGGCCCGTAGCGCCTGGGTCAGGAGCGGCACGGTCTGCTCGCGGGGGAGCTGGGTGAGCGCGCTCATCGCGCTCTCCTGGATCAGCTCGTTCTCGTCGCCCAGCAGCTCGAAGAGGAGCATGGCCGCGTCCTCGTGGGCGAGCCGGCCGATCGCCGTGATCGCCTCAGCCCGCACCTCGGGTGACGGGTCGTGGATCATCGGGGCCACCAGGTCGGTCCCCTCCGGTGGGGCGATCCAGGCCAGGCACCGCAGCGTCCCCTGCCGGATCGCATCCTCGGGGTGGGACAGGCCGTAGGCGTAGGCCGACGGGTCGCGGAAGCCGATCGACACCAGCGCGTGGGTCAGGTAGCCCTGCAGCGGGGCCTCACCGAACCGCTCGATCAGCGGCCGCTCGGCGCGGGGCTCCTTCAGCCAGCCGAGGGTGATGGCGGCGGTGCGGCGGTTCTGGGGGTCGTCGTCGGCCAGGCTCTCCAGCAGGTGGTCCACCAGCTCCTCCCCGCGGAGGGCGGCCTGCACCTCGGGATCCAGGCTGTCACCGGACGCGGTGGCACGCTGCTCGATGGCGACCACCGCCCGGATCGCCATGTTGCGGGTGACCGGGTCGGGGTCGCGGAGGTGGGGGATCAGCCGCGGCAACGCCTCGCGACCCGCCAGCTGTCCCAGCGCGTCCATCACCGGACCACAGAGCATCGGCTCGTCGAGGAGCCTCAGCAGGGCGGGCACTGCGGCCGGGTCGCCGATCTCGGCCAGGGCGTGGATCGCCGGATACTGGAGCCAGGGCTCGCCGGCCAGGGCCTCGGTGAGCGAAGAGACCGCCTGGGCGGCTCGGAGCTGGCCCAGGCTGGTCGCCGCGGAGTGCCGCACGTTGACGTCCTGGTCCTCGAGGCTCCTGATCAGAGGGGCGATGGCGCGAGGGTCCCCCACCGCGCCCAGCATCGCCGCGGCGAAGTTGCGGATCTCCTCGTCGGCGTCGTCCAGCAAGGCCAGCAGCGCGTCCACCGCCGTCGCGCCCAGCTTGACGAAGATCTCCATCGCCGCGTTGCGAAGCGCGGCGTCCTCGCCGTTTCGCAGCGCGCCCTCCAGCGGGCCCAGCAGCGTCCCGGGCTCGAAACCGGTGAGGTGCTCGATGGCGGCTTGGCGCACCGGCCAGCTCTCGTCGGCCACCGCCAGAAGGAGCGCCGGGACCGCTTCGGAGCGACGGGAGCGCCCGAGCTGCTCGACCGTCTCGCGACGGGCAGCCTCCTCCGCGTAGCGGAGCGACTCGAGAGCAGCGCTGATGTCGAGGCCCATCTAGGAGACGGCCTCCGGGGCGGGCCGGGCTCCACGCCAGCGACACGTCCAGACGGACCGCTGGCTCGGGGCGCCCCTTCGCGTGCCGGCGCTCCCGCGAGTACGGCTCACTAGCGCGACCGGAAGGTGGCGATGAGCTTGGCCAGGTTTTCCGCCTGCTGGGCCAGGTTGACGGTGGCCTTCGACATCTCCTCCACCGTGGAGAGGTTGTCGCGGGCGATCTCCGAGATGTTCTCCATCGCCTTGACCACCAGCTCGCCGCCCCGCTTCTGCTCGGAGGTGGCGTAGGAGACCTGCTGGGTCATCCGGTTCATGTTGTCGACCGCTTGCACGATCTGCCGGCTCCCGTCGGCCTGCTCCTTGGTGGCCAGGTTCACCTGGCTGGCGATCTTGTTCATGTTCTCGACCGCCTGCCGCACCTGCCGGCCGCCCGCGGACTGCTCCTTGGTGGAGTTGGCCACCTCGCTCATCACCTGGTTGATGCTCTCGACCGCCTGGCGGATCTGCTTGGAGCCGGCCGCCTGCTCGCGCACCGCCGTGGTCACCTGCTCAGTGGCGGAGTTCATGTCGGCCACCGTGCGCAGCACCTCGGCGGAGGCTGCGGACTGCTTGCCGGTGGAGGCCGCGATCTCCGCCATCAGCTGGCTGGAGCGGGTGACCGACTCGATGATCCGCCGCAGCGCCAGCCCGGCGCGGTCCGCGAGCTGGATCCCCTCCTTGGTCTCGTCGGCCCCGGCCTTGGCGGTGTCCACCGCGTCGGTGGTCTCGCGCTGGACCTGGCGGATCACCTCCCCGATCTCCTTGGTGGCTTCCACCGAGCGCTCGGCCAGCTTGCGCACCTCGTCGGCGACCACCGCGAACCCTCGCCCCGCCTCACCGGCGCGGGCCGCCTCGATGGCGGCGTTGAGCGCCAGCAGGTTGGTCTGGTCGGCGATCTCCTCGATCACCTCGAGGATCTTGCCGATCTCCTGGGAACGCTTGCCGAGGCCGGTGATCACGCGGGCGGTGTTCTCCATGGTGTCCGAGATCTTCTTCATCCCGGTGACGGTCTTGGCCACGGCTTCGTCCCCGGTGCGCGCGTCCTCGGAGGCCTGGCGGCTGATACGGTCGGCCTCCTCGGCGATCCGGGCCACCTGGGTGACGGCCTCGGCCATCTCCGAGACGGTCTGGCTCCCCCGCGAGGCGGCCACGCTCAGGACCTCGGCGTTGCGCGCCACCGCCTCGATCGAGGAGGCCATCTGCTCGATGGTGGCGGAGGCCTCGCTGACCGTCCCGGCCAGGTTCTCCAGGTTCTTGGCGGTCTGGTCGGTGGAGACGGTCATCTCCTCGATGGTCGCCGACGCCTCGGCCACGGTGGTGGCCAGCGTCTCGCTGGACCGAGCCACCTCCTGGATCGAGACCCCCATCTGGGTGATCGAGCTACTGGTCTCCTCGACGTGGGTGGCCAGGCTCTGGGCGTTGCCAGCCACGGTCTGGATGGAGGCCGCCATCTCCTCCATCGAGGTCGAGGTCTCCTCGGCGGCCTGGGCCTGGCTCTGGGCCCCCTGGGTGATCAGCTTGGCGTTGGCCGAGATCTCACCGGCGGACGAGGCCACCTGCACCGACGTCTCCTGGATGTTGTCCACTACCTCGCGCAGGTTCCCGACCATCCCGTTGAGGCTGCGGGCCAGGATGCCGATCTCGTCCTCCGACTCGATGCGCAGGCCCTCGGTCAGGTCGCCCTTGGCGACGGCGGAGGCCACCTCCACCATCTCGTCGATGGGCTTGAACCAGCGCCCCACCAGCCACCAGCCGACGACCGACCCCCCCGCGAACAGGGCCAGCGCCACCAGCAGCGTCCACATGAAGATGTTGCCCCGCTGACGGTCCATCGCCTTGAGGCTGATGGTCACCTCCGCCGTGCCCTTGATCTCCTCCTGGGCCGGGCCGCTCGAGGTAGAAAGCCCGAACTCGGAGGCCAGCTCTCCCCCGCTGCTGCCGGAAGCGATCACCGGAGCTCGAAATACCTTGACCGGTGTGCCGTCTTCGGTGGTGGTCGGGAGTTCCTCGACCTGCTTGGCCGGCGCCTCGGGGACCTCACGGCCGGAAGTGCCGACCTGGACCAGCACCACACCGCGCGCATCCCGGATCAGGGCGCCGATCACGTCGGAATCCCCCTCACCGCCGGAGGCGACCGCGCTCTCGAGGAACTGGGTCAACAGCGGCTTGTCTTCGGTCAACACGCCGTACTTACTGTTGTTGGCGAGGTTGGCGGCGATGTAGCGGCCGCGCTTGGCGAGCTGCGCCTCGAGCACGTTGCCGATCCGGAGCCGCTGGAAGAGCGACGAGCCGGAGGCCACCAGCAGCGACACGCCCGCCACCAGCAGCAGCAGCTTGGTGCGGATGGATTGTGGCCTGAGTGCGCCGAGGTCCATGGGATCTCTCCTAGTCCACCACGGTGGCAGCCTTCAGTGTGTCTCGAGGGATCTCGATCTTGAGCCGGTCGGCGACCTTCTTGTTGATCACCAGCTCCGCCTGGGGCACCTGCATCCCGATCGAGCCGGGCGACTCCCCGTTGGCGATCCGATTGACCAGCAGGCCCATCAACTGACCGATCGACTCGTAGTTGGGGCCGTCGCTGGCCAGGGCCCCCTCCGGAACCAGGGCACGGGCGAAGGCGTAGACGCCCTTGCGGGCCTTGAGCGTCTCGTTCAGGATGTGGCGACGCGCCTCGTCACCTAGCAGCACCGGGTCGGGCGGGAGCCAGAGGGCGTCCACGGCGTCGCCGCCTTGGAGAAGCTCGCGAAGCGCCTGCGGCACCTCCCGCTCGGAGGGAACCGGACGCTCGACGACCACGGTCCGCACCACCCGGGTGGCGACCCGCGCCTCTTCGATCAGGGCCCCGGTGTTCGCGGGGTTGTAGATGATGCCGATTCGCACCGCCCGCGGGTTGACGGAACGGAAGGCCGCGAACTGGCTGATAACCGGGATCGAGAACGCCACGCCCACCACGTTCGGGGGCCCGATCAGTCCCAGCTTCTCGGGGTTGGCGACCATGGAGAAGACCGTCGGAAGACCGGGGGCCACCTCCCGCGTCAGCTCCGCCGCCAGCGGGCCCATCGCCACCACGATCACCGGGCGGTCCTTGAGCGTCGCCAGGATCCGCGTGGCCTCCTCGCGGCTGCCGTGGAGGTCGAGCTCGGTCACCGTGTGACCGCTCGAAGCCTGACGGAACGCCTGCAAGGTCGGCTGCCACGACGCCGCGTTGCTGCTCTTGAGAACAGCCACCTCGGCGGGTGAGACAACCGGTGGCAGGGATAGAAGAAGAAGCGACGCCAGCCAACCGGTCCGGACGCCCCCGAAACGCGCACCCCGCACCATGACACCTCCCTGGCGACTCATCCCGCCGACTCGTGTGCCCCCTCGCCCAGCTCGAGAGACAGCACGGCCTGCAGGTCCAGTAGGATGACCAGCCTCGACTCGAGCTTGGCCACTCCCCTCACGTAGTGGGCGTCGACCTCGACCACCTCTTCGGGTGCCGCCTCGATGCTGGACACCGGCACCCGGAGCACCTGCGAAGCGCCGTCGACCAGCAGCCCGATCAACCGGTCCTTGAGCTTCACGACCACGATCCGGGCCTGCCGGGAAGAGTCGACCTCGCCCAGGTTCAGCTTGCGCTTCAGGTCCACCACCGGGATGATCCGACCCCTCAGGTTGATCACGCCCTTGATGAAGCCCGGGGCGCGAGGGACCTGGGTGATCTCGGTGACTCGGATGATCTCCTGCACCGCCCGGACGTCGACACCGTACTCTTCGGATGCCAGCAGGAACGTGACCAGGTGCTCGGTGGCCTCGGCGGCCTTCCGCTCCTCCCGCTGCGGCGCCGCGAAGAAGGAGATGTTGTGGCTCCTGGCGGCCGCCTCTGCCGGTGCCACGACCTCGGGAGCGGCCGGTTTCTCGGGCGCCGGCTCCCGGGCTGCCGGAGCCGCCGGCGTGACCCCGGCCACGTCGGCCCGGGTCAGGATCTCGGAGGCCAGACCCGAGGCGGGCAGGGCGATCCTCGCGGGGCGGGGCGAATCGGCGGCATCGACCTCGGACGGGAAGACCAGCTCATCGACATCCCTGGCCGTGTGGGCGGGCGCCGCCCCGCTTTGGGCCGAGCGTCGCTGGCCTTCGGGTGAGCGCTGCTCACCTTCGGGCGCGCGCGGCTTCTCCGCCGGCGGCG
>CAZNNH010000035.1:40713-45758 GCA_964574335.1 uncultured Acidobacteriota bacterium
CCTTCGGGTGAGCGCTGCTCACCTTCGGGCGCGCGCGGCTTCTCCGCCGGCGGCGAAGGCTGCGGCGCCGCGGCCGGCGGCGTCGATGGAGCGGCAGAGGCCGACGGCCCCACCCCCTCGCCGCGCGACCGGTCCTTACGCTGGGCCCGCTTGCGGGCCTCCGCCATGCGTCCCATCAGCCCGCCTCCTCCAGGAACAACTGGCCGGCCATGGCAGCCGCCACGATCTCCTCGTCGATCACCGAGACTCCTCGTCCCATCCCCTCGAGCAGGGCCTGGGTGGCCAGGTGGTTCACCACCCGCGGGATCCCACCGGTGGCGGCGTGCAGGCGCGCCACCGCCCCCGGGGTGAAGACCTCCCGCTCCGCCCCCGCCACCCGGAGCCGATGGGCAACGTACGCCCGGGTGTCCGCGAGGCCCAGGGGGGTCAGGTGGAACTGCGCCCCGATCCTCTGGGTGAGAGCGCGATAGGCCCGGTGCTTGAGGCGTTGCCGCAGCTCCGGCTGGCCGACCATCACCACCGCGATCAGGTTGCGATCGTCGAGCTGGAAGTTGGTGAGCAGCCGGATCTCCTCGAAGGTGGGCTTGCCCGGGATCAGGTGCGCCTCGTCGATGATCAGCAGAGCGGCCCGGTTCGCCTCGTCCAGCTCCAGCAGGCGGTCGTGGATCTGGGCGTGCAAGTCTCCAGCGTGGAAGCGCGGCTCGGCCACGCCTAGCTCCGCCGCCACCACGGCCAGGAACTGACGCGGAGACAGGCGGGGGTTCAGGATCATCCCCACCTCGTACTTGTCCCCGACCCGGTCGACCAGGGCGCGGGACAGCAGCGTCTTGCCGCTGCCGACCTCGCCGGTGAGCAGCGCCAGCTCCACCTCTTCGACGGCGTACAGGAGCTGCTCCAGGGCCTCCTCGTAGACCTCGTTCACGAACAGGTAGCGCGGATCCGGTGTCTTCCGAAACGCCTTCTCACGCAGGCCGTAGTAGCTCTCGTACATCGCCCCCGCCTAGCCGCCCACCGACGACCTTGCCTCCTCCCGACCGTGCACCAGCCCGAGCCGCTTGCCTTCGAAAAGCGTCGCCACGTCCAGGATCAGCACCACCCGGCCATCGCCCATGATGGTGGCGCCGGCCACGCCGAATGCGCCACCGGAAACCGCCGGGTCGAGGGCCTTGATCACCACCTCCTGCTGGCCGCGCAGGTGATCGACCACCAAACCGACGCGCTTGTCTCCCCGGCCGAGGATCACCGCGTACTCCCGCTCCAGCGTCTCGCGCTCCGGCAGGGCGAACATGCGGCTCATCCACAAGAGCGGGACCAGCCGGTCGCGGATCCGGAGGGTGTCCCGCCCATTGATCGGGTGGATCTCGCTGGTCTGGAACTTGATGCTCTCGACCACCGCCGACAACGGCACCGCGTAGACCTGCCCGGACACCTCGACCAACAGGGCGGAGATGATGGCCAGGGTGAGCGGTAGCTGAATGATGAACTTGGTGCCGACCTTGGGCACCGACTCGACCTCAACCAGGCCATTGAGCCGCTCGATGGCCTGCAGCACCACCTCCAGGCCCACCCCGCGGCCGGAGACCTCGGTGACGCTGCTGGCGGTGGTGAATCCCTGGGAGAAGATGAGCTGGATCACGTCGCGATCGCTCAGATGCTCGTCGCCCTTGAGCAGGCCGCGCTCCATCGCCTTGCGGCGCACCGCGTCGGCGTCGATCCCCCCCCCGTCGTCCATGATCGTCACCAGCACGTGGTTGGACTCCTGAGAGGCCGAGAGCAGGATGGTGCCGGTGCGGGTCTTGCCGCGGGTCTCCCGCACCTCCGGTCTCTCGATCCCGTGGTCGACCGAGTTGCGGATCATGTGGACCAGCGGCTCGCCGATCTCGTCGATGATGGCCTTGTCGACCCGCGTCCCCTCACCCTCGAGGATCAGCTCGATCTCCTTCCCCTGCTGGCGGGAGAGATCTCGCACCAGGCGCGGGAAGCGCTCGAAGACGTGGCGGATGGGCAGCATCCGCACGTCCATCACCGTCTCCTGCAGGCTGGCACAGACGCCCGAGACGTGCTGGACCGCCTCCAGGAGCTGACGCGGCGCCTCGCCCCGTCCGCTGAGCTCCTCCGCCATCTGGTGCCCCACCTGCTCCAGCTTGGTGCGGTAGATGATCAGCTCACCCACCAGGTTGAGCAGGTTGTCGAGCTGGGCGAAGTCGACACGCACCGTGCTGGAGCGCGCCGTCACGTACTGGGCGACGTCGGTCCGGGTGCCGGACGGAGCTGGCTTGGCGGCGGCCAAAGGCGCCGGCCCCGGGGCGGTCGCGGCGGCCAGCGGAGCCGGCGCCATCAGGGCCTCGAGGCTCTGGATCTCGGGGGTCAGGCTCCGCACCTCGGCCTGCGCACCGGCGGCCCGCTCCACGGCGTCGCGGAGAGCGGCGGCGCCTTCGAAGAGGCGGTCGAAGACGGCGGGCGCCAGCTCCAGCGCCCCGTCTGCGATCCGGGCCATCACGTCCTCGAGCTTGTGGACGTACTCCTTGATGGAGGAGAAGCCGATCATCCCGCTGTTCCCCTTGAGCGTATGGAGCGGGCCCAGGACGGCGGAGACGACGGCGGCATCCAGCCCCTCGTGCTCCAGGTTGAGCAGGCAGTGGTCGAGAGCTTCTAGATGGCTGCGGGCGTCCTCGAGATAGATGCCCAGCAGCTCGGCGGAGACCTGGAATTCCGACATGGCAGCAGCCAGCCAGCTAGCCGGAGGAAGTGACCTTCTCGATCAGGCCGTGGAGCTCCGAAGCCTGGAAAGGCTTCTTGACGTAGCCTTTGGCCCCGAGCTTGAGGCCACGGATAGTGTCCTCTTCCTTGCCCTCGGTGGAAATGATGATCACGGGGATCGACTGGTAGGCGGTCTCCTTCTGGACCCGTTGCAGGAACTCGAGGCCGTTCATCACCGGCATGTTGATGTCTAGCAGGATCAGGTCGATCCCCTCTTCCTGGGCCAGCTTGTCGAGGGCCTCGAGGCCGTTCATGGCGCTGACCAGCTTGCAGCTCTTGTAGCGGGAGAGAAAGAGCTTGTACATCTGGTGGATCAGCGCGGAGTCATCGACCGCTAGGATCTTCCTGAGCATGTCTGCCACTCCCCTCGCGCCGGCCCTTCAAGCGCCTCGGGACATCGCGCCGGTGGCGATGATGCGGGACCGGCCGCGAACTCCAAAGAGGCGCCTGCGGGGATCGGCCGGAGCCGGTTAAGGGTTTCTACCACCGAAGGGTCCGCCTTGCAAGTCGCTCAACTCGCGTAGGATGCGGCGCCGGGGCGGGGCCTCCTGCCGGCATGCTATAGTGCCCGCCCGAGACGGGGCGAGGGGTGTGTTCGAGTCCTCCGAGAAGTTGACCGACGAGATCGCCCGCCTGCTCGAGGTGATCCGCGACCTGGCCCAGGCTCGCTACGCCTGCGTGATCGAGCCCACCGCCACCGTTTTCGAGTGCGCGGACGGGGAGAGCGGGGCGGTCTCGGGCCTGCGCGACTTCCTGGACCGCCGGCGCGGCGAGCTGCTGGCGTTGCCGGGGCGGCTTCTGGCCGAGGAGCCGTTCGAGGACCTTTTCGCCAACTCCGAGGACGGGTTCTTCCTGGCCGTCCTGAACGGGCGGGTCGCGCTGGTCCTGGCCTGCCCGGAGCCGGCCACGGTCGAGGTGCGGGTCGACAAGCCCCTCCGGATCCTGGCCGACCGCCTGCTCCGGCTCAGGCAGTCCTACCGGATCGACGAGAAGGGCTTCGGCTTCCTGTTCGGAAGCCCGCGCCTCGACACGGTGGTGATCGAGCCCCCGGCGGCGGGGGACGGCGCGGCCTGAGCCGGCCGCTGGGCTCGGCACACCGCCTCGACCTGGGATAGACTTGCCGTTTCGGCCGTCCATGAAGCACATCCGCAACTTCGCCATCATCGCCCACATCGACCACGGCAAGACCACGCTCTCCGACCGTCTGATGGAGCGTACCGGTGCCCTCAGCCAGCGGGAGATGACCGAGCAGTTCCTGGACTCGATGGACCTGGAGCGGGAGCGCGGGATCACCATCAAGCAGCACTCGGTGCGTCTCGAGTACCGGGCCCGGGACGGCCACGACTACATCCTGAACCTGATCGACACCCCCGGCCACGTGGACTTCTCCTACGAGGTCAGCCGCAGCCTGGCGGCCTGCCAGGGGGCGGTGCTGCTGGTCGACGCCAGCCAGGGGGTGGAGGCGCAGACCCTGGCCAACGCCCACCTGGCGGTGGACGGCGGGCTTTCGGTGATCCCGGTCCTGAACAAGATCGACCTGCCCGGGGCCGAGCCGGAGCGGGTGCGGGAGCAGATCGAGAGCGTGGTGGGGATCGACGCCTCCCAGGCGATCCTGGCCTCGGCCAAGCAGGGGCTGGGCATCGACGAGATCCTGGAAGCGATCGTCACCCGGCTGCCGCCGCCGCACGCCGACCCCGACGCCCCGCTACGGGCCCTGGTCTTCGACTCCTGGTTCGACCAGTACCGGGGGGTGGTGATCCTGGTCCACGTGGTGGACGGCGAGCTGGCCCCGGGGACCCGGGTGCGGCTGATGGCCTCGGGGGGGACCTACCTGGTCGAGCAGGTCGGGGTCTTCAAGCCCAAGCCGGTGGTGGTGGACCGGCTCGGGGCCGGCGAGGTCGGCTTCGTGATCGCCGGCATCAAGCGGATCGCGGACACCAAGATCGGCGACACCCTGACCGACGTGGCCCGCCCCGCCGACGAGCCGCTGCCCGGCTTCAAGGAAGTCAAGCCGATGGTCTTCGCCGGGCTCTACCCGGTCAACGCCGACCAGTACGCCGAGCTGCGCGACGCCCTGGAGAAGCTGCGCCTCAACGACGCCTCCTTCTTCTACGAGCCGGAGACCTCGGCCGCGCTGGGCTTCGGCTTCCGCTGCGGCTTCCTGGGGCTCCTGCACATGGAGATCGTCGAGGAGCGGCTGGAGCGGGAGTTCGACCTGGAGCTGCTCACCACCGCCCCCTCGGTCCGCTACCGGGTGCTGCGCTCGGACGGCGAGGTGGTGGAGG
>CAZNNH010000036.1:0-43868 GCA_964574335.1 uncultured Acidobacteriota bacterium
GGGGCGGGAGCCCCCCGCTTGATAGCGGCGACCGAATTCACTGCGTTCGGGTCCGGGGGATCGGGGGGCGGGAGCCCCCCGCTTGATAGCGGCGACCGAATTCACTTCGGGCGCCGCGTATAAGATAAGTCGACTTGAGCGCACCCGAATCGCCCCCAACGCCGACCGCAGAAGCTCCGCCTCCCGGACCACGGTGGCTCGCCTGGGTCCACCGCCTGCTGGTCGGCGTCGCGGTGGCCGCCGCCCTGCTGGCCGCCTTCCGAACCGCGCCACAGCCCTACGGCGACGCCCCGGAGTACCTGCTGATGGCGGAGTCGCTCTTCCGCCACGGGAGCCCGGAGCTGCGTGAGGGCGACCTCTTCGCGGTAACCCGGGCCTTCGAGCGGTACGGGATCGAGTTCCCGCCCCACGGCAGGCTGCTCGGCTACTACAAGAGCGAGGACGAGCAACGCTTCTCGTACCACTTCTGGGCCTACTCGGCCGCCACCCTCCCGGTCCGGTTGCTGCTCTCGCCGCTCGGCCTGGACCCGCTCAAGGCGCCGCAGGTCACCAACGCCCTGCTGATGGCGGCGACGCTTCTGGTGGTGCTTCTCTTCGCGCCGCTCGGCGAGCCCCACAAGCTGCTGCTCAATGCCCTGCTCTACCTCTCGCCCGCGCTGTGGTTCATCCTCTGGCCCCACCCCGAGGTCTTCTCGTTCGCCTTCACCGCGATCGCCCTGGTGCTCTTCTTGAGGCGGAGCTTCGGCGGCGCCGTGCTGTGCGTGGCGGTCGCCGCGCTGCAGAACCCCCAGCTCTCGTTGCTTCTGGCCTTCTTCTGGGCGAAGGGCGCCATGGAGCTTCGCCTGGGCTGGCGGGGCGGGCTCTTGGTGAACGCGGCGGTGCCGTGGCGGCGAGCCTTGGCGATGACCCTGCCCGCCCTGGTGGTGACGATCCACCCGCTCTTCTACTACTGGCACTTCGGCACCCCCAGCATCGTGGCCGACGAGGCCACGTCGCTCGGCAAGCTGTCGGTGTCTCGGGCCCTGGGCCTCCTCTTCGACCTGAACCTGGGCCTGCTTCCGTACATCCCGGTGGCGCTTCTGGCCTACCTGGTGGCGGTGGGACGTTCCGGCTGGCGGGAGCGGCGTGTGACATCAACCGTACAGCTCTTCGCCGTGCTGTCCGCCATCCTGCTCGCCAACACGCTGCAGTGGAACTACAACCACGGCACCTCCGGACCGAGCCGCTACGTGATCTGGCTCCTGCCCATCATCTTCTTCGGCCTGATCGGCGAGGCCCGCGGCCGGGGGTGGCTGGTCACTGCCACCCTGGCGGTGCTGGTCCAGCTCGGCGTGGTCTGGTCGCGCGGGGGGTTCGTTCCTCCCTACGACTACCTACGCCACTCGCCGGTGGCGGCATTCGTCCTGGACCACGCGCCGTGGCTGTACAGCCCGGACTACGAGGTCTTCATCAAGCGCACCCTCCACGTCGAGGGCCAGCCCACCCAGGGCCCCTACGTCTACAAGGTCGATGGGCGGTGCCGGAAGGTGCTGGCCCGGCGCGACCATGAGCAGAAGGTCCGCGAGCAGTGCGGCAGCGTACCGGAGCGGTACCTGCCCTTCTTCCGGGCGAAGGTCAGCCGGCCCAGCCAGCGCAAGGCCTGGCGTTACCTGAGCTACTGACCCCTAGGCGGTGCGGCGCTGGCGGAGGCCGGTGGTGGGGGCCCCGTGATCTCGTAGACGGAGACGTCCTCCAGACGGGTCACCTCCCGGAGACAGCCGTCGAAGGCGGGCAGGTCCCGCTCGATCCGAGCCCGCCGGTTGGGCCCCTGGCCGCCCCAGTGCAGCAGGATGTAGCGCACCCCGACCTCGCGGAGCGCCTCGATCGACTCCCTGGAAGGGAAGCGGCGGCACAGCTCGCGGAATCGCCGGTAGCGGGCCGGCTCGAAGCCGGCGTTGCCGTTGACGAGGCGCTTCCAGTGCTGAGTCGAGCGGACCATGTAGACGGTCTCCTCGAACCCGGGCCGGCGGAAGCGACCGTCAGACGGGATGATGGGCAGCTCGACGATCGGGAACTCGCCGGGCTGCTCCGCCAGCCAGGCATAGACGGCGGGCGGAGGGAGGGAGCTGTCGATCACGGTGACCCACTCGGGGACCGGCACGATCAGCGTCTCGGCCAGCGCCAGCCCGGCGACGAGGGCCGCGAGCCAGCGGGGCAGGCGCAGGCGCTGCAGCCCGAGGCCGGCCAGCATCGACAACGAGAGCGCCAGGTAGATGCCGGCCCGGCTGGTCACCCGGATCGACCGGAACATCGGCAGCGCCTGCCGCACCCAGGCGAAGGGCCCCGGCCCGAGGGTGTGCTGGCCGAGGCGCACCTCGGGGCCGACGGCGACGGCCGCCGCCCCCAGAAGGAGCAGGCCCAGCGCCACCACCTCGCGACGGGGTGGACGGCGGCGGCGGAGCAGGGAAAGCCCCCCCGCCAGCGCCAGGACGTAGGGAACCAGGCCCGGGAACAGGTTCTTCGATCCCAGCGCCCGGAACGAGTCCGTCAGCTCGCCCCAGACCCGGTTTCCGGAGCCGGTGGCGAGGAAGCTCTGAAGCGGCGCCGAGTAGAGCACGGTCTCGTCGTAGCTGCGGGTGAAGCCCTCGGCGGCAAAGGCGGCGCGGTGAAGGGCCCGCAGCGGCAGCAGCGCCAGGACCACCAGCAGCGCGGCAGGCACCGCCCCGATCAGCAGACGGGAGCGGCCGACCAGCAACGGGACCGCAGCAAGCGGCAGCACCAGCAGACCGATCATCCCGTAGTAGCCGCAGGCGTACGAGGTCAGGACGAAAAACAGGCCGGAGAGGAGCGCGTCGCGGACGCACCCCCGTTTGGCGAAGCGAAACAGGAAGAGGAGGACCAGCGGCAGCCACTGTGAGCCGAGGGTGCTGAGGTGGGCCAGGCGATCGGTGCGGATCGGCGAGAACGCGAACAGGGCGCCGGCAAGCAGCGCCGCCGCCTCGCCGCAGCCCAGCTCACGCGCCAGCAGGTAGGCGAACAGCGCGGACAGCAGGAAGGTGAGCAGGCGGGCCAGGTTGAACAGCAGCACGGCGTCGTGGGTGAAGACCGAGAGCGGCAACGCCAGCAGCGTCGTGCCCAGCACCGTCTCGTCCATCCCCAGGGTGTACCGGGCCGGGTGGAAGATGTTGGCGTCGGGCAGGCGAACAGGGTCGGTCTCGAGGGCGTGGATCTCCCAGGCCATCACCCAGGCGAAGAAGGCGCCGTCCCCCGGCTCCATTTGCCGTAGCCGGAGGGAGAGCGGCCAGGTGAGGGCGATGGTGAGGACCGAGTAGACGGCCAGGGCACGGCTGACTCGCGCCAGGGTCCCTGGACGACGCGTGGGGACAGGATGGGCGCTGCCCGACTCCACGGACCCGGCGTCGGGTGCCATGGGCTGAGCCGGCCGCCCCTACTCCTTCTCGATCTGCTGGGCCAGGTAGTTCTCTACGCCCACGTCCTCGATCTGCTGGAGCTGGGACTCGAGAAAGTCCACGTGCGCCTCCTCGTCCTTGAGGACGCCCTCGAGCAGGGCACGGGTGCCGTTGTCGCCCTTCTCGCGGCACAGCGCCAGCCCGGCGTTGAGCCGGGAGACCGCGTCGTTCTCGAGCTGGAGGTCGAGCTGGTGCTGCTCGGGAACGGTCGGGCCCACGTTCACCTTCATGTACTTCTGCATGTTGGGTGTCCCCTCGAGGTAGAGAATGCGCTCGATCACCGCCTCGGCGTGCCTCATCTCCTCGATCGCGCCTTCGCGGGCCTTGGCGGCCAGCTTCGCGTACCCCCAGTTGTCGCACATCGCGTGGTGAATCATGTACTGGTTGATCGCAGTAAGCTCGGCGCAGAGCACGTCGTTCAGGACCTGGATGACCTCGTCGTTACCCTTCATGCAGGACCTCCGAGACGATCTTAACCCAAGTGAGACGAGCCCGTCGGACGGGCGAGCCGCCTCAGCGGCTGGCGAGGTAGTGGTGCAGGTCCGGCAGGCAGGCGGTGCAGGTCTCTCCGCACCCCGTCTGGGCCATCACCTGCTCCAGCGTGAGCCCTTCGGTCCTCACCCGCCGGGCGATCTCCTCGAACGAAAGCTCGGCGCACTCGCAGCGGGTCATGCGTCGCGGCTCGAGGGGGATCGCCTTACGCCGCTCCAGAGGGATAGCCGTCGCCGATCGGGCCATGTCGGGTCAGTATAGTGAAAACTGTTTTCAACTTCAAACGCCGAGACCGCGGCGCGAAGCGGACAGGTGCTAGAATCGACCTCGTGCCGGAGGCCATGGACGTCACCTGCCCCTGTTGCGGGGCGGCCCTCAAAGTGGATCCCGAGACGGGCGCGGTGGTGTGGGCCGACCAGAAGAAATCGAAGGCCAAGGACCTCGACGAGCTGGTCGACCGGGTGCGCTCGCAGAGGGGCGTCCTGGACGAGAAGTTCGCCCAGTCCGTCAAGCGCAACCAGCACCAACGCGAGATCCTCGACAAGAAGTTCGAGGAAGCCCGCAAGCGGGCCGCCGCCGATCCGAACCCTCGCCCGCTCAACCCCTTCGACCTGGACTGACGCGGGCTAGCGAACCCAGCCCCACCGCCGGTAGACGAGGCGCCCCAGCCGCTCGTGGATCACCGTGCCGAATGCCTCGAGGCGTTCCACGGGCCGGTCCAGGGTCTCGAGGTCGAAGCGCGTTTCCAGCGAGGGCACCGAGACCACCTCGAGCCCCATCGCCTCCAGGGTGGCGCTGGCGCGCGAGGTGTGGGTCGGCGAGGTGACCGCCAGCACCCGACGCCAGCCACGGGCCCGGAAGACCTCGGCCACCGCCACGGCCTCGTCGCGGGTGTTGCGGACCGGCCCCACCACCAGGACCTCGGGTGAGAGGTGCAGGCGAGCCAGCAAGGGTCGGGCGTACTCGGGCAACGACCTCTCGGGAGGCGGCAGCTCCGAGAGGATCAGGGTCGTGGCCTGCCCCTCGGCCACCAGCTCGACGCCGCGCAGCAGCCGGGCCAGCGAGTCGCTGGTCGGGTCGGCGTCCCGCTGCATGCGGGACGAGAACACGAAGACGGCGTCCGCTGGGCCGACGGAATCGCTCCGCACCAGGCCCCGAGCCATCCAGGAAGTCAGCGGCGTGAAGGCGACCGACAGCCAGAGGACCGCCAGCAACGACGCCCCCACCGCCAGCAGGCGTCGGAGCCGCGTGGTCCATCCCAACGCGAAGACCAGGGCCACCGCCACCACCAGGAGGGCCTGGTCCTCCCAGTAGGAAACCAGGCTGGCGAGGTTCAGCTCGCGGACCAGCACTCCCGCCAGGCCCCCGACGGCCAGGCCGGTCCCGAGACCATCCCAGCGCTCCCGCCGTCTCCGCTCACCGGGTCCGTTCGCCACGCGCCATTATCGCCGGGATGGTCGCCGGGCCGACCAAGGGTCAGCCCTGGGTGGGGCTGGCGCCCTTCTCCTGGCCCCGCTCGCCCTCCACGCGGAGGCGGTTCTCCACCGCGAAGGCCAGCGTCCCGCGGGCGATGTGCTCGATCAGGGTCACGCTCGGCGACCCCGGAAGGTCCGGGCGGGCGCGCCCTTGACTCGCCGGGAGGGATCCTCCAGAGTTCCAAGGATCATGGAGCCCCATTGATCGGGAAGCGGCAGGCCGAGCCATGAGGGTGGAGGAGGTCGATCCCTTCCTGGAGCCGCGCCACCGCGAGCTGCTCGGGCGCGTCCAGGCCTTCGGCAACCAGCACCTGCGCACCCAGCCTCGCGAGGACGCGGACCCCTTCGAGGAGGTGCGCGAGCTCTCCCGGGCGCTGGCCCAGGAGGGCTTCTTCGAGGCCGCGGTCCTGCCCCCCCACGGCTCGATGGACGCTCGGTCACTGGTGGTGGCGCGGGAGGGCCTGGCCTACTTCTCGCTGCTCGCCTCGTCCACCTTCGGCATGCAGGGTCTCGGCTCCCACCCGATCAGTCTCGCCGGCACCGAGGCCCAGAGAAAGCGGTGGCTGCCAGCGATCGTCCACGGTGAGGTGCTCTCCGGCCTGGCCCTGACCGAGCCCGAGAGCGGATCCGACCTGGCCGGGGTACGCACCCGCGCCGAGCCCGATGGCTCGCTGTGGCGCCTGTCCGGGGTGAAGACCTTCGTCTCCAATGCGGGGGCGGCCGGCCTCTATGTGGTCCTGGCCCGAAGCTCGGAGGCAGAAGGCCGCAAGGGGCTCTCGATGTTCCTGGTCGATGCCGAGGCCCCCGGGATCAGTGCCCGACGCCTGGAGACGCTGGCCCCGCAGCCGCTCGGCGAGCTCCGCTTCGACTCGACGCCGGCGGTGCTGCTCGGCGAGGAGGGCAAAGGGTACGGACTGGCGCTCTCCTGCCTCGACCTCTTCCGGCCCGCGGCCGGGGCGGCCGCCTGCGGGATCGCGAGGCGAGCCTTCGACGAGGCGCTACGCTGGGCCTTGACGCGGCGGCAGTTCGGCCAGTACCTGAGCCAGCTCCAGGGGGTCCAGATGGCTCTGGCCGAGATGGACGTGGACCTGAAGGGGGCACGACTTCTGGTGTACCAGGCGGCCTTCGCCAGGGACCGGGGCGCCGCCCGGATCCCCCATGAGGGAGCCGCCGCCAAGCTGGCCGCCACCGAGATGGCCCAGCGCGTGGTCGATCGCGCGGTGCAGATCCACGGCGGGCAGGGGGTGATGCGGGGCGTCACGGTGGAGCGCCTCTACCGCGAGGTGCGATCGCTGCGCATCCATGAAGGGACGAGCGAGATCCAGAAGCTGGTGATCGCCCGCGAGCTGATCAAGGAGAGCCGCTGATGGGGAGGATCGTGGACCTTCTGGGCGAGGTGGCGGCCGCCGCCGACGAAGGGGCGACCGGCTTGATTCTGAGCGCGGAGGACCGGCTGCGCTTCCAGGAGGACTGGGACGACGAGGACATCAACGACGCCTTGTCGCTGGTCCACGACAGCCTGCTGCAAGGCGAGCTGGTGGAGGCCGCCGACAGCCTTTGCGCGCGGATGGTCGAGGCCCTCGGCGACTACGGCGACGAGGAGCGCTTCGGGCGCGCCGCCTCCGGCCAGGCGCAGCTTTCGCTCGAGCTGATCGGACAGTTGGCCCGGCGGGTGGCAAGGCTGGAGGAGGTCCTGTGCCTCTTCCGTGAAGCCCCCCCGCCCGATCGGCGTGGCTTCGACGCGTTGCGCAGCCGGCTGGCCGACCACGGCATCGAGGCGGAGATGCGCAGCGAGGCGGACGATGCCGACCTGGAGACGTAGCCGATGGGCCTCCGGCTCTCCCGCCGGGCGTTGGCGGAGAGCCGTCGCCCGGCGGTGGCGGCGATCGAGCGCCTGGACTTCGAACCCGTTTCGAGGTAAGTACACGCCCCAAGGTCATGGCCAAGGTTGGGCTTAGGAAGGCATTGCCGTTCGGCTTGGCCGAGGCGTCGCTGCCCGGGGTCGATCTGGCCCGGGCCTTCTCGGAGCGCTGGATCCGGCGTGGCATCATCGCCGGCTTCGGGGTCGGCTTCACCCTCCCCTACTTCCGTCTGCTGAACCAGGTCCACATCGAAGGGGACGAGCTGCTCGGCCGGCTCCCCAGGCGCAACGTGGTCTTCCTCTCCAACCACCAGACCTACTTCCTCGAGGCGATCGCCTTCTTCGACCTGGTGTACGTCCGGCAGCAGATGCCCTTCGAGAGACCGCTTCTGCGCTTCTCCGCCGCCGAGGAGACCATGCGCAAGAACCTCCTCACGGTGGTGATGAGGCTGGCCGGAAGCGTCACCTTCAGGCGCAGCTTCCGCGACGGCGGTGACGAGGTGAGCCGGCCGGTGGACCTCGACGGTGTGGGGCGGCTGAGGGAGGCCATCCAGAACGGATGGCTGCTCCACTTCCCCGCCGGCACCACCAAGCCCGGGGCACCGCTCCGCTCCGGCGTGGCGCGGATCCTCCACAGCACCCGCGCCGTGGCGGTGCCGGTCCGGGTGGACGGCTTCCGAAAGCTGCTCCTCCACGGCCAGTTGCCGGGGAAGCTGCTCAAGGAATGCTCGATCCGCGTCCACCCGCCGCTGGACCTCTCCAGCTTCCACGCCGAGACCTACACCAAGGCCAGCGGCGAGCGGGTTCTCCTGGAGCTCGAGGAGCGGATCGGCGACCTGGCGGCGGAGGAGTAGCCAGCGGCTGATCAGGCTGGAGCGCGCGGAGCGGCGCCCCCGGAGCCTTTCAGGAGCCCCTCGGCCAGCTCCCCTGCGGTCACGAAGCGCACGCCCCACCCGGCCAGGGAGCGGGCGATCCGCTCCACCGCATCCTCCATCCAGGGCCCGAGCCGGCGCAGGAACAGCCGCTCCCTGAGTCGCAGGTCGAGCTCGGGGACCGGGCCCAGCTCGTAGGGGTGGAAGTAGTACTGGACGTCGCCGGTACGCCAGGCGTGCCGCAGGGCCAAGAGCGTCCAGGCGCGGCCGGCGACCCGGGTGAGGATGCCGGAGGCGGCGGGCAGGCGCAGCCACGGGAACACCGGGTGAGGGACCTCCACCAGGTCGCCGCTCGGGTCCGGACGCGAGAACCGCTCCCGGAAGCGGTACGGGTTCACGGCCACGTGGTCGTGTCCGAAGTCCTTGCCGAGCAGGCCGCGGGAGGTGCAGACCGAGGCATCATAGCGAAACCCCTGATCGCGGAGGATCGGGATCATCCAGTCGCGCACCAGCAGGTTGGGGGCACGGTAGCCGGTGACGCGAGCCCCCACCAGGTCCTCCAGACGTCGGCGCGCATCCTCCAGCTCGCGGGCGAATCCGGTCTCCCCGAGCACGTCGATGTCCACGTGGTGATCGCCGTGGCAGCCCACCTCGTGGCCCCGGGCCGCCACCTCGGCCACCAGCTTCGGGTAGAAGCGCGCCATCTCGCCGAGGACAAAGAAGGTGCCGCGGATGCCGAGGCGGTCGAAGAGGTCCAGCGTGCGGCGCCCGGTGGTCTGGAGCTCGCCGCTCGGACCTTCGCCGCCGTATTGCTCCCTGAAGAAGGTGGCGGTGTCGGGCCAGCGAGAGCGGGGCGAGCCGGTGGCCCAGCGGCAGTGGTACCACTCGTCGAGGTCCACCGAGAGGACGGCGCGCCGCTCAGCCACGGGGCCCGGCGTCCCCGATCGGCGGCGCCTCTGACGGAGCGCCCCCTGCGGTGCCCGGGTCGGCAGAAAGGCGGCCGAGCTGTCGGATCACCTGGGCAGGGTTGCCTCCGGCCACCACGTCGTCGGGCACGTCCCTGGTGACCACCGAGCCGGCAGTGACCACGCTGCCGGCGCCGACCGTCACCCCCGGGAGGATCGTGACGTTGACGGTGATCCAGGCGTTCTGCTTGATCACCACCGGCGCCACGTAGGACTGCAGCTTCCCCTCGAAGAAGCGGTACGGGTTGGAGTGGGTGAGCACGTAGACGTTGCCGGCCAGGGAGACGTCGTCCTCGATGGTGATGAAGTCGGGGAACGACTCGTCCAGCACGCAGTGCAGGCCGATCAGCACCCGCTGGCCGATGCTCACCCCGCGAAGGCGGTGGCAGCGCACCCGGATCCCGTTGAGCGGTGCGAAGTAGGCGATCAGGCCCAGGGCATAGTCGAGGAGCTTGCGCACCGCGAAGTAGGCCACGCCCAGCCGGCCGCGAAAGCCGCGCATCGCCGCCGCGCGGCGGAACGAGCCGGCGGTTCGGGACGGCTCGTAGTAGTCGAGGGCCCGGCGAGAGGTTCCTATCCGGTCGCGCATCGGCGGCCTAGGACACTACTCCCCGCGGCGAGTCGGGGTCAACCCAGCGGCTTTTCTGTAGAATGGCGGCCGGCGGACCGCGCCGAAGACCCCATGTGGAAACCTCACGCCCTGGCCACCCTGATCGGCAGCGCCGGCTGCCTGCTCTCGTGCGCGCCGGCGGGTGCGCCACCCGGCGCGCCTGGCCCGGAATGGACGTCACGGCTACCCCCGCTGGCCGCAGACGGCGAGCTGCCGCCGCTCCCCGAGGTCTCGCCGCGCAACGCCAGCTACCAGATCCAGGCCCGCCTCGATCCCGAGGCCCACACCCTCGAGGGAAAGCTGGTGCTCACCTGGCGTAACACCAGCGACCAGCCCCTGGACTGCTTCCCGTTCCACCTCTACTGGAACGCCTTTCGCAACAGCCACTCGACGTCGGCGCTCGGCGAAGGCCGTCGCGCGGCGCGGCCTCTGCCGGCCGAGGACCGCTATCGGGGCTTCGGCTACATCCAGCCGATCTCGATCCGGCAGCTCGGCGAGGTAGAGCACGACCTGCTCCCGAGCCTGCGCTATCTCCAGCCCGACGACGGCAACCCGGACGACCGAACGGTGGCGGAGGTGGCCACCCCCTCGCCGCTTCCCCCGGGAGGGACGACGCGCTTCCAGATCGAGTGGCGGTCCAGGATCCCCCACGGCAGCGTCGGCCGCGCCGGGTGGGTCCACGACTACCACTTCATCGCCCAGTGGTTCCCCAAGATCGGCGTCTACCGTAACGGCGAGTGGAGCTGCCACCAGTTCCACGCCACCTCGGAGTTTTTCGCCGACTTCGGCCGCTACGACGTGAGCCTCACCCTGCCGGCCGGCTTCGTGGTGGGGGCGACCGGCGCGCTCCAGGAGAGCCGCTCCGGCCCGGACGGCACCGAGACCTTCCGCTTCGTCCAGGACGACGTGCACGACTTCGTCTGGGTGGCCAGCCGCCGCCTGCTGGAGCGCACCGCCCGGTTCGTGGAGCGGGGGTACCCCGAAGTCCAGCTCCGTCTCCTGCTGCAGCCCGAGCACGCCCACCTGGCGGAGCGCTATCTCGAGGCCACCCGCACGGCGCTTCTGGCCTACGGGGCCTGGTCGACTCCCTACCCCTACGCCCAGCTCACCGTGGTGGACCCGGCCTGGGGCTCGGCCTCCGGAGGCATGGAGTACCCGACGCTGTTCACGGGGGGCGCCTCGATCCTCTCGCCGATCGCGCTGCAGAGCCCGGAGGCGGTGACGGTCCACGAGGCCGGCCACCAGTTCTGGTACGGCCTGGTGGCCAACGACGAGTTCGAGGAAGCCTGGCTCGACGAGGGGATGAACACCTACCACGAGGCCAAGGCGCTGTGGCTGCGCTTCGGTCCGGCGCGCTTCGGACGCCGCTACTTCGGCCTGCCGGGACGCCGAGCCGGCAGCGTGCCGGTCGTCGCTCGGGGGGTCGTGATCCCGTTCGGCCAGGACCTGGTCGACGATCTGCAGGAGGCGGAGCCCGACGACCGGATGACCCGACGCTCCTGGGAGTACCGGACGTCGGATTCCTACGTGCACAACTCCTACGACAAGCCCGCCCTGACCCTGATCACCCTGGAGAGGCTGGTGGGCGAGCCGACCATGACCAGGATCCTGCGCACCTACGCGCGCCGCTTCCGGTTCCGGCATCCGACCACCGCCGACTTCATCGCTACCGTAGGCGAGGTCGCCGGGGAGGACTACGGATGGTTCTTCGACGAGACCTGGTTCTCGAGCGAGACCTGCGACTACACCGTCGACGTGGAGGTCGAGGAGGAGCTGGGGCCGGAGGGTTACGTCGAGGACGCGGAGGGGCAGCTCACCCCGCAGCCGGCCGCACCCCGAGGCGGATTCGAGTCCCGGGTGACGGTGAGGCGGCTGGGCGGCGTGAGGATGCCGGTCGAGCTGCTGGTGCAGTTCGAGAACGGCGAGAGGGTCGAGGAGCGCTGGGACGGCCAGGACCGCTGGCGGCGCTTCGTCTACCACCGCAGGGCCCGGGTGGTGCGAGCGGTGGTCGACCCGAGGCGAAGGCTGGCCATCGACCTGGTGCCGGCCAACAACGCCTGGACCGAGACGCCCGGGGACTCCACCCGCGCAGCGACCAAGGGTGCGCTGCGCTTCATGATCTGGCTCCAGGACCTGCTGGAGCTCCACGCGCTTCTGGGGTGAGGTGGTGATCGAGGCTTGGATCGCGGGCCTTCGCCGGGTGGCCCGAAGCCCCCGCCTGGTGGTGGCGGTGTGGCTGGTCAACGTGGCGACGGCCGCCATGCTGGCGGTGCCGCTCGCCATCGCCCTGGAGCAGGGGCTCCGTCATCGGGACGGCGCCGCCGGCATGCTGCGGGGCTTCGACTACGCGTGGTGGAGCCACTGGTCGTCGGAGCAGACCGGCTGGGTTCGGAGCTTCGGCCCTGACATCCAGGGCAAGGGCTTCGCGGTCAAGAACCTCGACTTTCTGCTGCGCGGCGAGCTGCCGCTGCGGCTCTTCTCCTTCACCGCCCCGTGGCCCTCGGGCCACGGGGCCCCGCGGCCGCTCGACCCGGTCTTCCTAGGCCTGGGGGTCCTGTACCTGGTCTTCCAGGTCTTCCTCACCGGCGGCATCCTGGCGGTGCTGCGCTCGGCCCAGGGAAGCTTCTCGGTGCGCGGGCTGTTGCACGCTTCCGGCTTCTACTTCGGGCGCCTCCTTCGGGCGGGCCTCTTCCAGCTCCTGGCGCTTCTTCTGGTCTTCGGCCTGAACGTGCCGCTCCTGCAGTGGGCCGACCGACAGGCCTCCGAGGCCGTCTCCGAGACCACCGCCATGGGCTTCCTGCTCGGCCACCACCTGGCCCTGCTGCTCGCGATCCTGGCCGTTCACATGGTCTCTTCGTACGCCAAGGTCGTGATCGTGGTGGAGGAGCGCCGGAGCGCCGGGATGGCCTATCTCTCCGCGATCGGCTTCTGCATTTCCCGCCCCCTGCGCACCGTCGGCCACTACCTGGGGTTCCCGCTCCTGGGAGCGGTCCTGATCGTGGCATTTGCTCTCCTCGACGGCTGGTTCGAGCCCACCGGCTTCCGGACCCAGTTGGTCACGCTGGGGCTCTGCCAGGCGATGCTGCTGGGGCGGATCGGCCTGCGGCTGGCCCTGCTGGGAGGGCAGGTGGCCCTGTTCCAGGGTGGAGGCAGCGCCGCCGCCGGAGACCGGGTCGCTGGCGCAACGGCCCCCAATCGGGTATAACGTCCGGAGCGCGAGAACCCCACGGAATTGGCGAGAGTAGCCCGCGACCAACCCCCCGAGAACCATTTCGAGAAAGGAGCGGAGGAGGATCTTCCTTCAACGGTCATGGCCGACAGCATCGTGATCTCCGAGATGAGTTGGACACAAATAGAAGAGGTGCTCAAGGAGCGCCCAGTGGCACTGGTTCCGGTCGGCGCTACCGAGGCCCACGGGCCGCATCTCCCGGTCTCGACCGACGTCCTGATCGCCCAGGCGCTGGCCCAACGGGGCGCGGTCAAGCTCAAGGAGCATGGGGTCCACTCCCTGATCCTGCCCTCGGTGCCGTTCGTGGTGGCCGAGCTGGGAGCGGACTTCCCCGGGACGATCAGCGTCACGCCGGAGACCGAGGTGGCCCTGCTCCGCGACGTCGCGGTGGCCGCGTCCAGGAAGTTCCGCGCGGTGGCGTTCGTCGGGGTCCACGTCGAGCCCGCCCACCTCGAAGCGATGAAGCAGGCGACCGAGGCCGCCAACAAGGCGGGGGCCAAGGCCTGCTATCTGGACATCACTCGCAAGCGCTGGGCCGACACCCTGGGTGAAGCCTTCGCGGAAGGGGACCACGCCGGGGCGTGGGAGACCTCGCTTCTGATGGCGGCGGCTCCCGACCGGGTCGACAACTCGGCGCGCCGCAACCTGCCCCCGGTCGACTCCCTGCGCCCGGCGCTCAAGAAGGGGGCCAAGACCTTCGCCGAGGCCGGAGGCGAGGACGCCTACTTCGGTGACCCGACCGCCGCCTCGACGGAAGACGGTGAAGCCTACCTGGAATCCCTGGCGGAGATCCTGTCGCTGTCGGTGATGGAGTTCCTCGGCAGCAAGGCCTGACCCGCCGCCGACGGGGCTCCGCGCCGGTCCCGCCGGTTCGGGCCGCGGTTGACGGATGCTTTCGCTCCGTCTAGCTTGTGGGCGTCGAGCAGATCCAGAGGTTCGTCCACGACCCGGTGAGGCCGAGCCGCCACACCGGGCGAGACCGGGAGGCGGGCCATGGAAGAGAAGCGAGTCACCCTCAAGGACGGCTCCGAGGTGCTCCTCCGCCCCATGCGGAGCGACGACCAGGAGCGGTCGTACGAGTTCTTTCAAGCCATCCCGACAGAGGATCGCGGTCTTCTCCGCGCCGACGTCACCCGGCGCGAGATGGTCGCGCAGAGGATCCGACTGATGGAGGCCGGCCAGGTCCGACGCCTGGTGGCCGTGGTCGGCGACAGGATCGTCGCCGACGGCGCGCTCGAGCTGTCGGGCCACGGCTGGAAGCAGCACGTGGCCGAGATCCGGCTGATCGTCGGCGTCGACTACCGACGCAAGGGGCTGGGCATGCTGATGGCGCGGGAGCTCTACCTGCTGGCCGCGGCCGAGAAGGTCGAGCAGGTGGTTGTGAAGATGATGCGTCCCCAGTACGCCGCCCACGACATCTTCAAGCGCCTCGGCTTCGGTGATCAGGCGCTGCTGCCCGAGTACGTCAAGGACCGGAGCGGGCGGAAGCAGGACCTGATCCTGATGCGCTGCGACCTGCAGGCGATGTGGAAGCAGCTCGAGGACTACTTCCAGGAGTCCGACTGGCAACGGACCCGCTGACGGCCGGAGAGGACGCCGTCCCCGACGACACGGGGCCAGAGCGGCGAACCCCGCGCCTCAGATGGGCTTGGGTGCTCTTCTGGAACCCCGACGAGCGGCGCCTGCGCGCGCTGTTCCGGCTGCTGGCCCTCCTGGCGTTGCTGGCCGGGGCCGGCATCGCGCTCCGTGCCAGCGGCCTCTTCGCGCACCGCTTCGGCCCGGGCTTCCTGGTGGCATGGGCCGGGTCCCGCGCGCTGGTCACCGTCCTCGGCCTGTGGCTGGTGGGTGGCCTCGTCGACCGGCGTGGTCTCCGCGGTTTCGGCCTGACCCTGGATCGTGCCTTCCTGTCCGACCTCGGGTTCGGCCTGGCGCTGGGGGCGACGCTGATGGGCCTCGTCTTCGTCGGGGAGTGGAGCGCCGGGTTCCTGATCGTCACCGACACCCTGTCCAGCGCCATCCCTGGCGTGACCTTCGCCCAAGCGATCTGGGCCCCGGCCTTCGTCTTCCTGTGTGTGGGGATCTACGAGGAGCTGCTCTTCCGCGGCTACCTGCTGCTCAACCTCGCCGAGGGGCTCGGCTTCGATCGTCTGGGTGGGCGGCGCGGCGGGATGGTGCTGGCTTGCCTGCTGGCGTCGGCGGCGTTCGCCGCCGGCCACGCCGGCAACCCGAACGCTTCCTGGATCAGTGCCGTGAACATCGGCGTGGCCGGCGTCTTCCTGGCGCTGGGCTTTCTGTTGACCGGGCGGCTGGCCTTGTCGATCGGGCTGCACGTCACCTGGAACTTCTTCCAGGGCAACGTGTTCGGCTTCCCGGTCAGTGGCGTCACCCTGCTCAGCACCAGCTTCCTCAAGATCGAGCAGAGAGGCCCCGAGGTCTGGACTGGCGGCGCCTTCGGCCCCGAGGCCGGGCTGGTCGGGCTCCTCGCGATGCTGCTGGGAAGCGGCCTGACGCTGGCATGGTGCCGGAGGCGATCGGGTCGGCTGCGCCTGGCCACGGAGCGGCTGCTGTCTGGACCGGCCCCGAACCGAAGCGGGCCGGCGCCCGCCGCCTAGCCTCGGCCTTCATCGCGCGCACCGGCTCCGCGCGCGGTGGTGGCGGGCGCCCGATCCGGCCAGTCGGGGATCCAGGGGGTTGCCTCCAGCGTCCAACTCGGTGACGGCTCGGCGTTTGCCCCGCAGGAGATTGTGGGAACTTCGAGACCCCGGCCAACGTTCATAAGGATGAGTCGGGGCGTTCGGGCGTACGGTGCAATCCTCTCGGAAACAGGGAGTTCCAGCCATGACGGAGATCAGTCGGAAGAGCCAGGGACGGACCAGGCGGTGGGTAGCGCTGCTCGGCGCCGGTGCGGTCCTGGTCCTCGGCACCAGCTTCTGGACCCAGACCTTCCCCGGAACCGCCACCGTCTCCGCAGCGGAGGCCGCGCCGGCCGACGCGAAGAGCGGGGAGAAGGGGGACAAGAAGGACAAGGAGAAGCCCCCGGCCACGGTGGCCGTCACCCCGGTCCAGCAAGGCTCGATCTCCGCCTACATCACGGCCACCGCCAACCTGGTGGCCGAGAACGACGTCAAGGTCGTCGCCGAAGCCGAGGGGAAGGTGGTCGAGCTGCTGGTGGAGGAAGGCACGCGCGTGAGCAAGGGGCAGAAGCTGCTCCAGATCGACCGGAGCGACGCCGCACTGGCCGTGCGCAAGGCCGAGCTTCTGCTCGAAAGCACGGCGCTAACCCTGGCCCGCTCGGAGAAGATGGCGGCCGACAAGCTGATCAGCCCCCAGGACCTCGACAAGATCCGCTACGAGCGCGACGCCGCCGAGCACGCCCTCGACGAGGCCCGCTTCCGCCTGAGCAAGACCACCGTGGCGGCCCCCTTCAGCGGGACCATCACCCAGCGCCTGGTGCAGACCGGGCAGACCGTCAAGCCTGGCGAGGAGCTCTTCGGAATCGCCGACTTCGACCCGATGGTGGCCCGCATCTTCCTGCCCGAGCGGGAGGTGCTCGACCTCCGGGTGGGTCAGGAAGCCCAGATCTCGCTCAAGGCCCGCGAGGACGTCCGCTTCCGGGGGCGGATCCGGCAGATCAGCCCGGTGGTGGACACCGCCTCGGGGACCGTCAAGGTGACGGTGGAGGCGGTTGCGCCCCCCAGCAACGTCCGTCCCGGGGCTTTCGTCACCGTGGGCGTGGTCCGGGAGACCCACAAGGCGGCCCTCCTGATCCCTCGCCCCGCCGTGATCCGCGAGCTGCAGGAGACCTTCGTGTTCGTGGCCGATGGTGAGGTCGCCCACAAGCGCGTGGTCACGCTGGGTCTCGAGGAGGGCAACAGCCTGGAGGTCAGGAGCGGCCTCGAGCCGGGCGATCACGTGGTCACCAGCGGGCAGGGGGCGCTCAAGGACAATGCCCCGATCAAGGTCGTCGAGAGCGACACCGCCAAGTCCTGAAGCCCGACCTGGCGGGGCCCTCTCGGGCGGCCCCGCCAAGCCGACACTCAAGCCGCCGTCGTCCGACCAACACTAGCGAGGGGCCAAACGTGCGTTCGGTCGAGTTCAGCGTCAGACGTCCGGTCACCGTCTCGATGTTCACGGTGGCCGTGGTCATGTTCGGGCTGGTGGCCTTCCAGCGGCTGCCCATCAACCTCCTGCCGGACCTCTCCTACCCTTCGCTGACCGTCGAAACCCGGTTCCCGGGGGCGGCGCCCGCCGAGGTGGAGTCGCTGGTCACCCGCCGCATCGAGGAGGCGGTCGGGATCCTGTCCGGTGTGCGCCAGATCAACTCGCGCTCGCGGCCCGGGCTGTCCCAGGTCACGCTCGAGTTCGAGTGGGGCCGGGAGATGAGCCTGGCCTCACTCGACGTGCGCCAGAAGGTGGACCTGGTCCGCCTGCCCGACGAAGCCGAGAAGCCCACCATCCTCCGCTTCGATCCGGCCAACGACCCGATCATGCGCCTCTACCTCACCGGTGGAGACAACCTCTTCCGCTTGCGGTACGTGGCCGAGGAGCTGCTCAAGAAGGACCTCGAGTCGGTGGACGGAGTGGCCGCGGTCAAGGTCAACGGCGGGCTCGAGGAGGAGATCCAGGTGGAGGTGGACGAGGCCAAGCTGGCCCTGGTCGGCCTCTCCCCCGCCGACGTGCAGCGGGTGCTGGCCCGCGAGAACGTGAACCAGGCGGCCGGCAGCCTCTACGAGGAGGAAGCCCGCTACCTGGTCCGGGCCAACAACGAGTTCGTCACCCTGGACGACATCCTCGCCACCATCGTCGCCGAGAGGAACGGCCGCGTGATCCGCCTGGCCGACGTCGGCACGGTGGTCCGCGGGCACAAGCAGCGTGAGGTGGTGACCCGCTTCGACGGCAAGGAGGCGGTCGAGCTGGCCCTGTACAAGGAGGGGGACGCCAACACGGTGCGGGTGGCCCGGGCGGTGCGGAGCCGGCTGGGGGCGCTCCAGAAAGAGGTCCCGGAGGGGGTCCTGATCGGCACCGGCATCGACCAGTCCCGCTACATCGAGCGGTCCATCGACGAGGTGCTGAGCAACGCGGTGATGGGCGGCCTCTTGGCGATGCTGGTCCTCTATCTCTTCCTGAAGGACGCCTTCTCCACGTTGATCGTGGGCATGTCGATCCCGGTGTCGATCGTGGCCACCTTCTTCCTGATGCACCGGATGGGGGTCACCCTGAACGTGATGTCACTGGGCGGCCTGGCGCTCGGCGTCGGCATGCTGGTCGACAACGCGATCGTGGTGCTGGAGGCGATCTTCCGGCGCAAGGAGACCGGCGAGCCGGCGTTGGAGGCGGCGTCGCGGGGCGCCTCCGAGGTGGGCCAGGCGGTGGTCGCATCGACGCTGACCACCGTGGCCGTCTTCCTCCCGGTTGTCTTCGTGGAAGGGGTCGCCGCCCAGCTCTTCCGGGACCAGGCCATCACCGTCTCGCTGTCCCTGCTCGCTTCGCTGGTGGTTGCCCTGACGCTGATCCCGATGGTGGCCGCCCGGGGCGGGGGCGGGGCCACGCCGGGCTCGCAGCCCGTCCCGGCGCCCGAGCCAGCCGCGCCGACCACCCGCTGGGCCAGGGTGCGCCGGGTGGCCTTCGGCACCGCGCCGGCCTTCGTGTTGCGCTGGCTGCGCTTCGGCTTCGGATGGGTTGCTCGTGGTTCCCGGCTTCTGCTCTGGCCCATCGCGCGACCCTTCGACCGTGTGCTGGCCGGGGTGGTCGAGCGCTACCCGCGGCTCCTGGCGGCCGCCCTCCGGCGCCCCCTGACCGTGCTCGGGGCCGCCCTATTCCTGGCGGTGCTGGCCTGGGTGGCGGGGGCCCGGCTCGGCCTCGATCTGATCCCCAGCCTGTCTCAGGGGGAGTTCGCCTACCAGGTCGAGCTTCCCGAGGGGACGCCGCTCCAGGTCACCGATCGGGCGCTTCTGGGCGTACAGGACGTGCTCGCCGACCAGCCCACCGTGGAGTCGTGCTCGGCCATCATCGGCGGCGCCGGCCTGTCGCTCTCGGCCACGGGGACCGAGGGTGAGAACGTGGGTCGCATCGACGTCAGGATGAAGCCCGCCACCTCGCCCGACGACGAGGAGGCGGTGATCGCCCGGCTACGGGAGTCGCTGGTGACGCTCAAGGAAGCGCGGGTGAAGTTCGAGCGTCCCTCCTACTTCTCTTTCCGGACCCCGGTCGAGGTCGAGGTCTACGGTGAGGATCTGGGCGCGCTCAACGAGGTGGCCGGGGACCTGCGGCAAGAGCTTTCGCAGCTACCCGGCCTGGTGGACGTGCGGTCGTCGGCCGAGCTGGGCAACCCCGAGCTGCAGGTCATCTTCGATCGCGAGGCGCTCTCCCGCTTCGACCTCGACCTGGCCGACGTCGCCGCCACGGTGCGCCGCAAGGTGCGTGGCGAGGTCGCCACCCGCTTCACCGAGGGGGACCGCGAGATCGACATCCTGGTCCGGTCCCGCAGCGGCGAGGAGGTGAGCGCCGAGGAGGTCGAGCGGCTGATCGTAGCGCAGAAGGACGGCACGCCGGTCTACCTCTCCTCGGTGGCCCGGATCTCCCGCGAGCTGGGTCCCAGCGAGATCCGACGCATCGGGCAACGGCGCGCCGCCATCGTCAGCGCCAACCTGGAAGGGCCCAGCCTGGGCGCCGCCGCCCGGGAGATCCGGAAGGTGCTGGCCGGATACAGCTACCCGACCAGCGTGGTGGCGAGCTTGAGCGGTCAGGAGCAGGAGCGCCAGCGCTCGTTCGCCTCGCTGCTCCTGGCCCTGGGGCTGGCGCTGTTCCTGGTCTATCTGGTGATGGCGGCACAGTTCGAGTCGCTGCTCCACCCCTTCGTGATCCTGTTCACGGTGCCGCTCGGAGCGATCGGCGCCGTCGCCGCGCTGGTCCTGACCGGCCAGACGGTCAACGTGGTGGTGATGATCGGGGTGGTGATGCTGGGCGGCATCGTGGTCAACAACGCCATCGTCCTGGTGGACGCCGTCAACCAGCTCCGCGCCGAAGGCCTTCCGAAGCGAGAGGCGCTGATCCAGGCGGGACAGCGCCGGCTGCGGCCGATCCTGATGACGACCGGCACCACCGTCCTGGGCCTGCTCCCGATGGCGCTCGGCCTGGGTGAGGGGGCCGAGCTGCGGGCTCCGCTGGCGATCACGGTGATTGGCGGCCTCACGATGGCCACCCTGCTCACGCTGGTGGTGATCCCCGTCGTCTACCTGCTGCTCGACCGGCGGCCGGACCTGGCTCGGGACCAACAGGCGTCCGTGGAGCCGAAAGGCGCGACCCAGGCCGCCGTCGAGCCCACCCCGCCGTCGTCCAGCCTGGCGCCGGCCGGGTCCTGAGTCGGGAGGTCGCATGAGCATCCCCAAGCTCGCCGTCTCGCGGCCGGTCGGCACGCTGATGCTGCTGCTGTGCGTGCTGGTGCTGGGCGTGATCAGCCTGTTCCGCCTGCCGCTGGAGTTCTACCCGAAGCTGGCCATCCCCTTCGTCGCGGTGGTGGTCCCCTACCCGAACTCGAACCCGACCCAGGTGGAGAAGACCGTGGCTCGCCCCCTGGAGGAGGCGCTGGCCACCCTGCCGGACATCAAGAAGATGCGCTCCCACTCCAGCGCCGACGACTGCACGGTGATCCTGGAGTTCGACTGGGGGCTGGACCTGGACGTGCTGCGGATGCTGGTCAGGGAGAAGGTCGACCAGGTCAGGCCCCAGCTCCCGAACGGCACCCTGGACGTGCAGATCTACTCCTTCAACACCGACGACATCCCGATCATCCAGGGCCGGATCTCGGCCAAGGGAGTGGACCTCTCGGAGAACTACGACCTGCTCGAGACCCGGATCGTGAACCGGATCCGGCGGGTGCCGGGGGTGGCCCGGGTCGACCTCAACGGCGTCGAGCCCCGCGAGATCTTCGTCGACCTGCGGCTGGACAAGATCAAGGCGCACCGGGTGGACGTCGGCCAGTTGATCGGGCGCCTGCGCTCGGTCAACACCAGCCTGTCGCTGGGCCGGATCACCGACGACGGCCGGCGCTACTCGGCCCGGGCGGTGGGCGCCGTCTCCAGCCTCGACGAGATCGGCCGGATCGCCGTCAACCAGCAGGGCCTGCGGCTCTCGGACGTCGCCGACCTCCGCTACGAGGAGCCGCCCCTCGACTTCGGGCGCCACCTCGACCGGGAGATGGCGATCGCGCTGGATGTGTTCAAAGAATCCACCGCCAACACCGTGGAGACCGCGGAGGCGGTCCAGCGGGTGGTCCGGGAGGAGATCGCATTGGACCCCCTGCTGCAGGGGATCAACCTGTTCATGTGGGAGGACCAGGCGCGGGAGATCCGCTCCGGAATCGACGGCCTGACCTACTCGGGGTTGATCGGCGGCGCCCTGGCGATCCTGGTCCTCTACTTCTTCCTGCGCCGCTGGGACTCCACCCTGATCGTCTCGGCCTCGATCCCGATCTCGCTGCTGGCCACCACCTCGGTGATGTACTTCACGGGACGCAACCTGAACGTGCTGGCGGTGATGGGCCTGATGCTGGGCGTTGGGATGCTGGTCGACAACGCGATCGTGGTGCTGGAGTCCATCGACCGCCGCCACCGGATCGACCCGGACACCAAGCGCTCGGCATCGGTGGGCGCCGCCGAGGTGGCCGTAGCCATCACCGCTTCCACCCTCACCAGCGTGATCGTGTTCCTGCCCCTGGTGGTCGGGAAGGCCGACGACGTCACCATCTTCCTGGGCGAGGCGGGCTTCACGATCTCGGTGTCGCTGCTCTCCAGCCTGGCGGTCTCCCTGCTGATGATCCCCATGCTGTCGGCCTGGCTGCTCCAGCGTCGCAAGGCCAAGGAGCCGCCCGCCATCACCTGGCTCGAGGAGCGCTACGCGCGGGTGCTCGGCTTCACCTTCCGCCACAAGGGCTGGACCTTTCTGGCGGTGGTCGGCGTGCTGGTGGTGGGCTTCCTGCCGTTCTTCTTGAAGCTGGTCGACGCCAGCACCTTCGCCGGCGGGATGAACCGACGGCTCTACCTCAGCTACGACTTTCACGACTTCTCGTACAAGTCGGACACCGAGCGGGTGGTCGACCAGGTCGAATCCTACCTGTACGCCCACAAGGACGAGTTCCTGGTCAAGGACGTCTACTCCTACTTCCAGGACAACAACGCCGGCACCACCATCGTGCTCAGCCAGGAGGGGCTCGACGACGCCGACGTCAAGGCGCTGCGCAAGAAGATCCGCGACGGTCTGCCGGAGATCCCGGCAGCCAAGGTCTACTTCCGGGAGGAGGAAGACGAGGGCGGCGAGACCACCTACTTCAGCCTCAAGCTGTTCGGCAACGACCTCGAGGGTCTGAGCCGTTGGGCCGAGACGGTGGCCCTCGAGCTGCAGAAGATCGAGGACATCCAGGACGTGGTGGCGGAGGACCGTGACGCCCGGCTCGAGGTGCAGGCCCGGCTCGACCGGGAGCGGGCTCGTCGGCTGGGCCTCCTGCCCCAGGACATGGCGGACGTCTTCGGCTTCACCCTGGGGGGGATCCGCCTGCCCCGGCTGGCCCGAGCCGGCCGAGAGGTGGAGATCAACCTGGGTCTGGCCCGGCAGGACCGGGAGAACCTGGAGGACCTGAGGCAGCTCGTGGTGGGCAACGCCGAGGGACGGCCGATCCTGCTCGACGAGATCGCGGACTTCCAGGTGGTGCGCCGGGCCAACACCATCAACCGGGAGAACCGCAAGATCCGCACCGAGGTGCGGGCCGCCTTCGACGGCAAGGAGTTCGGTCCCACCAAGGAGAAGATCACCGAGATGATGAGCTCCCTGGGGCTGCCCCCCGGCATCACCTGGTCCTGGAACGACCGGATCCAGGAGCAGGGGGAGGAGGGTCAGCAGATGGCCCTCAACTTCCTGCTGGCGCTGCTCCTGGTCTACATCCTGATGGCCTCGCTGTTCGAGTCGCTGACCCAGCCGTTCTCCATCCTGTTCGCGATCCCGTTCTCGCTGGTGGGCGCCACATGGCTGCTGGTGGTCACCGGGACGCCCTTCAACCTGATGGCGAACATGGGCGTGCTGATCCTGATGGGGATCGTGGTCAACAACGGCATCGTGCTGCTCGACCGGGTCAACTACTACCGCCGGGAAGGACTGGGGCGCGAGGAGGCGGTGATGGCGGCCGGGCGGGACCGGCTGCGCCCAATCGTGATGACCGCGTCCACCACCGTCCTCGGCCTGCTCCCCCTGGCCTTGGGCAGCACCGGCGTCGGCGGCTGGGTCTACTACTACCCGCTGGCCCGGACCGTGATGGGTGGGCTGATCAGCTCGACCTTCCTGACCCTGATCGTGCTCCCCTACATCGACTATGGCGTCGAGAGCTTCTCCCTCTGGACCAGGCGGCTGTGGGCGGCCAGCCGCCCCCCGGCGGCGACGGCGACCACCGGGAGCACGGACGCGGATGCCATCCCCTTGAGGTCCGGGGCCGAATAGGGCTACCTTAGGCGCGCCAGAAGGCCCGGCACCCCAGGGGGTCAAGTGTTCCTCACAGGATTGACGCACCGCGACCGGCTCTTCGAGGTGTCTCGGCGCTGGCTGCTCGACAAGCTGGAGCCGGAGGACGGCCGCTTCGTCACCCAGGTCTTCCTTTTCGAGGATCTGATCTCGGCGCCCACCGCCAGGCGCTTCGCCAGCGACATCCAGGGCGGAGTCTGGCCGGGACCCCACGAGCACCGCCACCTCCTCTCCAAGGACGCGGTGCGCGAGGCCATCATGTGCGCCCGCCGGGAGCCCTCCGAGCGGGAGGCGGCGCTGTTCGAGCAGTTCCACCGCCATCCCGAGGAGTTCTTCCCGCGCACGCCGGTGGATCTGGTCCTGACCACCCGTGCCGACGGCCACCTGGTCGGGATGACGCGGCTCAAGCGGATCCGGCGCATCGCTGACAAGGTCTCGCGGCGGGTCGCCGACCTCCTGGCCGGCGAGATCCGGGCCGAGGCCCGGGCCCTGGCCAGGAACCGCGCCGAGATGGCCGGGATGACCCTCGAGGCCCTGGTCTCGCCCCGCGACGTGATGGACGCGGAGTTCGCCACCGCCGAGCGGCTGGTGGCCCAGTCCTTCAAGGAGGGCTCGGTCGAGCTCGAGCCCGCCGGTCTCCGTGTCGATGACGTGATCGGCGCCAAGTACATCGGCAACCTCGAGGAGCTCGAGCGTGTCGAGGAGGCGATCCGAGCCCATCCGGCGGCCAGCGTGTTCCAGCGCGAGGTGCACCAGGGGCGGTACAACGACGTGAACCTGCTGGTCGACCTCGAGCTGCCGCCGGTCGGCGAGATCATCGATCGGGTCCGCCGCCGAGACTGGTCGGACGCCGCGCAACGCGGGCTGGATCGCACCACCCTCGACGCCGAGTTTGCCCGCTACGTGGAGAGCGGGGCCCGCACCATCCGGACCGAGGTGATCCTCACCACCTTCACCGATCTGGTGGAGTCGGAGTTCGGGCGCAGCATGCACGAGCAGCGGATCCTGACCCAGCGTTTCACCGCGTCCTACTCGGGCCGGATCGCCCAGAACGCCTCGTACATCATCGAATTCCTGCTCAACGTGGCGATCTCCCCCACCGTGCAGGTGAAGGCGATCCCGGTGAAGATGTGGGGACGCTATCTCCCCGACACCCTCTCGGTGGCCATCTCGCGGCTGTTCACGGACGCGCCGGTCGAGCGGCTGTTCGACACCTTCTCGGCGCCTCCGGCCGCGGTCGGCGAGGTGCCGGGCTCCGACGGGTCGAAACGGCTGAACCCGGCAGCGGTACGGTGAGGGGGGGCGCGCGCGAGCGCGCGCCAGTCCTCCCGATGGCGCTGGTGCCGCTTCTGCTTCTCCTCTTCGCCTGCCGGGCCTCGGATCGAGCCGAACCCACCTCGATCTCGCCCGACCCCCGACCGGAGGTGGTCGAGACGCTCCGGGCCGACCTTCGGGCGGAACGGCACCCGGCGGACGGTGGGGGCCGGGCCTGGATCGAGGGTCGCCCGACACCCCCTGTCACCGCCGGTGGCACGGGGCGTTTCACGATCCTCTACCAGGCGGGCCCCCTCGGCATCCAGCCCGGCGGGATGCTGCTCGTCCAGGTCTCGCCGTTCTGGGGCTGGAGCACTCCCCAGGTCACCGATCCCCAGGGCCTGGGCTTCACCGAGGTCACCGGACCCGACGACCTCCGTCTCGAGCAGCGGACGCTGGCCGCCCAGCTCCTCGGCATCCGGGTGATGGGAAGGGCGCTGGCCGAAGGCGAGCGGGTGCGCATCGTCTACGGGGCCGGACCGGCAGGGGCAAGGGTGGACCGCTACGCCGAAAGGCGCTCGACCTTCTGGATTGCCGTCGACGGCGACGGCGACGGCGTGCGTGGGCTGCTCCCGGAAAACCCCACCGTGGACGTTGGACCCGGCCCCGCCGCCCAGCTCGTGCTGACGCTGCCCACCACCGCCCGGCCCGGCGACAGCCTGCGCGGCACGCTGGCGGTCCTCGACGGGGTCGGCAACGCTGGCGTGCCGCAGGAGGGTCGGTTCCGGCTCCGGTCCGAGCCTGCCGGTCTCGAGCTCCCGCCGGAGGTCCGCTTGCAGTCGTCGGACCGGGGGCAGGCCGTCGTCGTGGGCCGGGCTCGCCGGGCGGGCGTCTTTCGCGTCGAGGTCGGCGGGCCGGATGGCCTGGTCGGGGAGAGCAACCCGGTGGTGGTCGACCCACAGATCCGGCGGGTGCTGTGGGGCGACCTTCACGGGCACTCCCAGATCTCGGACGGCACCGGCACGCCGGAGGACTACTTCCGCTACGCCCGGGACGTGGCCGGGCTCGACGTGGCCGCACTGACGGACCATGACCACTGGGGGATGCGTCCGCTGGCCCTTTCCCCCGAGCTGTGGCAGGAGATCAAGCGCCAGGTGCGTGCCTTCCACGAGCCGGGCCGATTCGTCACCCTGCTCGGCTACGAGTGGACGAGCTGGATCCACGGCCACCGCCACGTCCTCTTCTTCGGTGACGAGGGCCGGGTGCGAAGCTCGCTGGATCCGGCCTTCGAGGAGCCACGGCAGCTCTGGAAGGCGCTGCGGGGCCAACCGGCCCTGACCGTCGCCCATCACTCGGCAGGGGGACCGATCGCCACCGACTGGTCGATCGCTCCGGATCCCGAGCTCGAGCCCGTGACCGAGATCGTCTCCGTCCACGGCAGCAGCGAGGCAGCCGACTCGCCCATCCCCATCTACGACGCGGCCGCCGGCAACTTCGTCCGCGACGCCCTCGGGAAGGGCTACCGCCTGGGCTTCGTCGGCAGCGGCGACAGCCACGACGGGCACCCGGGCCTGGCGCGCCTGGCCGGGCCCAGCGGGGGCCTGGCCGCCATCCAGAGCGAGACGCTGACTCGGGAGGGCGTCCTCCAGGCCCTGCGGTCACGCCGCGTGTACGCGACGAACGGTCCGAGGATCCACCTGGACGCCACCCTGGCGGGCTGCCCGATGGGCGCCGAGGTCAGCCAGCGGTCGCTGGTCGGCACCGAGGCGGGCGCCGAGCTGCGGGTCCGCCTCGTCGCCCCCTCCCCGCTGCGCCGGCTCGACGTCGTCCGCAGCGGGAGGGTCGCCTTGTCGATCGCCGGCGCCGGCGAGCGGGAGCTGTCGGTCGAGCGGCGGCTGAGTGGCCTGACGGCCGGCGAGTACGTCTACGTCAGGGCGGTCCAGGAGGACGACGGCGCCGCCTGGTCGAGCCCGTTCTTCGTGGTCGAGTAGCCGGCCTTCAGCCCCTGGAGAGCCGCTCCCGAAGCAGCCTGAGGCGAGTCGCGGCGGCGGCCAGGTCCGCCACCGAGCCGGCCAGCGGCTGGCTGAGCCTGGGCACCTGCTCCAGCCACTCCATCAGGGATGGGGAGACGCTGGCGATCTCCCGGAGCTGGCCGGCGAAGCGGCCGTACTCGGCGTCCGCGGGAAGGCTCGCCAGAGCGCCCCCGATCTGAACCTCGATGGCCTCGAGCTCGGCGCGCAGCTCGCCGTCCGGCGCCGCGGGCCCCTGCGCTTCGCGGGCGACCTCGAGGCGTTCGCGGCTGGCTTCCAGGGAGCCGGCCACCTGCTCGAGGTTCCGGACGGCGCTCGCCAGCGGCGCCGCCACCCTGAGCACCTCCGAAAGCGATTCGGCCAGCAGCGGCGAGACCTTGGCGAACTCGCGCAGGGGGGCGGCCAGGGGCTCGTAGTCCTCGGCGCGGGGGAGCTTGAGCAGCGAGTCGGCGAAGCTCTCGTGGGTGTACTGGAGCGTCTCCGCCACCTCCTGGAGGGCCTGGGTGGAGGAGTCGAACGATCCGACCACCTTGGGCAGCCCCTGAAGCGCCTCGACCAGCCGAGGGGCGGTCTCGGCGAAGGCGTACAGGTGGTCGGCGAGCGGCTGGAAGTCGGCGGCTGTGGGCGTCTCGGCCAGCGACGTGGCCAGGCGCTCGGAGACATCCTGCAGGCGCCGCGAGACCTTCTCCAGGGAGACATCGGAGGCGCCCGGCCACTCCAGAGGGAGGTGAGCCTGCTCCGGGGCTGGAGGCGTCTTCCGAAGCTCACGCACCTCCCCTGCCAGAGCGCCGACGGTCTGCTGCAGGTCGGCGAGCGAGGCCGCCACCGTTGCCAGCGTCGCCCGGGGCGCCCGCGGCTTGGCCTTGGGCCGGCGTGGGGTCTTGGCCTTGGCCGGCGGCGCCGCCGCCGGCTCAGCGATCCCGGTGGTTGCGATGGGCTTCTTTCTGGTGCGCGTGGCCATCGGGGTTGAAGCTTAGCCCAATCACGGTCCGGTTCGGGTCGGCGCGCTGGCGCAGCCCGCGAGGAGCGCCAGCACAGGGACCGAGAGCACCGTCGCCTGGGCCGAGCGTGACATCGCCACCTCCGATCGCCGAGAGCGTCGGCCTCAGGCTACGGCCGACGACACTGAGCGTCAAACCACCGCCAGGCGGTCCCGGCGAGCCCATCGTCAGTCGAGGTGCCCGGCTTCCGAGTCGCCCATCTCCAAGCCGGCCGGGAAGTACTCGAGCCATCGTCGCGCCACCAACGAGGCGACCTCCGGCGCGCAGGTGAGCTCCTTCGGATAGCCGTGCTTCATCCGTGCGTCGATCAGGATCGGCGCCCGGAACGAGAGGTGATTCCTCTCCACGGTTCGCTCGGCGGCGTGGAGGTCGGCGGCGGGCTCGAAACGGGTGAAGGTCGTCCAGAGGAAGTTGATGGCGCTCCGGGCGGCGCGCTCCGGCTCGTCGCTCAGCACCAAGAGGGGCCACTCGGCAAAGGCAGGGTGCGCCGCCAGCCGCCCGGCAACGCCCGGATCCGACCGGTGGGACGGGCCTCCGAGAACCAGGCAGCCCGGACAGAAGACACGGACGTCCGACACCTCCGGGGGCGGCGGGCACGGGGGCGAGAAGCCCCTGGGCAGCTCACGGAGCGGGGCGCCGAGGCCCAGCCAGACCGCCTTGGACCCCTCGTTCAGACGGGGGCCGGTGTAGTCGAGGGTGTCCATCGAGAGGTTCGAGAAGACGAAGAGATCGGTCTCGGGACGGCTGCGGGCCAGCACGTGGGTGAGGGTGGCTACGAAATCGGTGAGGTCCACGTCCTGGTCGGTCGCCAGCAGGAGCTTGGTCAGCGAGAGTTGGCCCTCCCCGAGGATGCGGAAGGCGCTCACCATCGCCTCGCGCCGGTAGCGCTGCCGGACCACCGCCGCTGCCAGCGGGTGGTAGCCGGTCTCACCGTAGGACCAGAGCCGCCGCACCGTCGGCATCACCAGGGGGAAGAGGGGCGACAGCAGCTCTTGCAGCAGGTCGCCGATGAAGAAGTCCTCCTGGCGCGGTTTGCCCACCACGGTCGCCGGGAAGATCGCGTCCCGGCGTCGCGCCAGCCAGTCCACCTCGAGCACCGGGAAGTCGTGGCGCAGCGAGTAGTAGCCGTAGTGGTCGCCGAACGGACCCTCGGGCCGGCGGACGCCCGGGAGCACCCGGCCCACCAGCGCCAGCTCGGCATCCGCCACCAGCCGGTGAGGACCGGGACCGGGGCAGAGCGGAAGCCGGCGGCCCGCGATCAGGGAGGCGAGCAGGAGCTCGGGGACGTTCTCCGGGAGCGGCGCGATGGCGGCCAGGATCAGGGCCGGCGGACCGCCGAGGAAGACCGTGGCCGGCAACGGCTGGCCCCGGCCTTCGGCCACCGAGTGGTGGAAGCCCCCGCCCTTGCCGATCTGCCAGTGCATGCCGGTGGTGCGCGGGTCGTGGATCTGGAGCCGATACATCCCGAGGTTGTGGCCCTTGCCCTCGGGATGCTCCGTGTACACGGTGGGCAGCGTGACGAACGGCCCGCCGTCCTCGGGCCAGCAAGTCAGGACCGGCAGCCGATCGAGCCGCACGTCGCTGGTGACCACGTCCAGCACCGGTCCTCGCCGGCGCCGCGACGTGCCCAGCCGCAACGCCTCGGCGGCCAGGTCCCGGGCGCCCCACAGCTTGCCGGCGGTCGGAGGGAGCAGGGTCTCGGCCAGCTCCGCCACCCGACGTACCAGGCGAGCGGGGCGGCTGCCGAAGGCCAGCTCGGCCCGACGTCGGGTCCCGAACAGGTTGGTGACGACCGCGAGGTCGGCCCCTTTCACGTTCGTGAAGAAGAGCGCAGGCCCGCCGGCGGCGACGACCCGGCGATGGATCTCAGCCACCTCGAGGCGGGGGTCCACGGCGGCCTCGACCACCACCAGGTCGCCGTCGCGGCGAAGCCGGTCGAGGTAGGCGCGGAGGTCCGGGAAGCCTCCCCTCAACTCGTGGCGGCCCTTCGTCTCCCGCCGATCACCGGTGCCCCAGCACCCGCTGGCGCAGGTGCTCGTCGGGGCGGGTGTGGATCCGAGCCACGGCCTCGTCCGTCATCGCCCAGGCGCCGCCGAGAGCTTCCGCGCCCGCCAGCACCCGCGCCGCCTTGGTGGCCATGGCGGTGATCCCCTCGACCTGCCGCGGGCTGCCGCCGAGGGCCAGGAAGCCGTGGTTCTGCAGGTACAGGGCCCGCGGTAGCTCGCCATGGCGGGCCGCGGCCTCCCGCAGCCGCTGTCCCACCTCGCGCGCCAACGGCACCCCTGGGTCCCGGTAGGGCACCCGCACCGGGTGGGGGCCGCAGACCACGACCTGGTCGGGAAACAGCCGCACCCCTGTAAGCTCATCGAACCGCCGCGAGCAAGTCACCGCGTTGATGGCGGTGGGATGGGTGTGGGCCACGAAACGGACCCCGTCGAGGCCGAGGCAGACCGCGTGGAGCAGGGTCTCGACCGAGGGGTGCCCCGGCGCCGCCTTTTCGACCTTGGCCTCGACCAGCCGGCGCTTGATCTCGGCGTCGTCGAGGGCCTCGGCCGACAGCATCGAGAGCACCGGGGCGAAGCGCACGCGCACGAAGCCCGACGGATCCGCGCGACGCAGCTCGGCGCCGCTGGCCTTGACCCAGAAGCTCTCGTCATCCTCCCGCGTCGAGACGTTCCCCTCCCCCAGGATCACGTAGTCGTTGGCGGGGTCCCCCAGGCGGCGGGAGAGCTCGATCAGCTCCTCGAGAGCGGACGCAGGCACGTCCCATGGTAACCGCTCCGGGTTTGCCTGGACCGGGCCGCCGCCCGAGAATCGTCTGATGGCCGACGCCTCGATCCGGACCTCCCCACCGTCGGACCGGGACCGGCCCGCTGCCCCGCAAGTGGCCGGCCTGCCGCCCCAGCGCCTGCTGGAGCTCTACCGGAGCCTGCTGCTGCCCCGGCTGATCGAGGAGAAGATGCTCCTGCTCCTGCGGCAGGGGCGCCTCAGCAAGTGGTTCTCGGGGATCGGCCAGGAGGCGATCGCGGTGGGCGTCACCAGCGCCCTGCGCCCGGACGACTACCTGCTGCCCATGCATCGCAACCTCGGCGTGTTCACGGCGCGCGACCTCGACCTGCCGCGCCTGTTCCGCCAGCTCCTGGGACGGGAGGGAGGCTTCACCAAGGGCCGCGACCGCACCTTCCACTTCGGCCACCTCGAGAAGGGGATCGTGGGCATGATCAGCCACCTCGGGGCGATGCTGCCGGTTGCCGACGGCCTGGCCCTGGCGGCCCGGCTGGAGGGGAAGGATCGGGTGGCCGCCGCCTTCACCGGCGACGGCGCCACCAGCGAAGGGGACTTCCACGAGGCCCTGAACCTGGCGGCGGTCTGGAAGCTGCCGGTGATCTTCGTGGTCGAGAACAACCAGTACGGGCTGTCCACGCCGGTCCGCGAGCAGTACGCGTGCCGCGACCTGGCCGATCGCGGGGTCGGCTACGGCATGCCCGGACGGGTGGTCGACGGCAACGACCTGCTGGCCGTCCTGCTGGAGGTGGGCGCGGCCGCCGAGCGGGCCCGGCGCGGCGAAGGACCCACGCTGCTCGAGCTCAAGACCTTCCGCATGCGCGGCCACGAGGAGGCCTCCGGAGTCGACTACGTCCCGGAGGCGCTGCGGGTCGAGTGGGCGGCCAAGGACCCGATCGCACGCTACGAGCGCCTGCTGATCGAGGGCGGCGTCCTCGAAGAGGCGGAGCGCGAGGCCATCCACGCCGCCTACCGCCGGAGGATCGAGGCCCTCGTCGAAGACGCGCTGGCGGCGCCCCTGCCGCGCTCGACGCCGGAGCAGAAGCTCCACGACGTCTTCGCGCCCAGCCTCCGCGTTGCCTCCCCGCCCTCGCCGGAGGTCGAGCGGCAAGGCCCCGAGCGGCGCTACGTGGACGCCATCAGCGAGGGGCTGCGGCTGGCCATGCAGAGGGACCCCCGGGTGGTGCTGCTGGGCCAGGACATCGCCGAGTACGGCGGGGTGTTCAAGGTCACCAAGGGCTTCTCCCAGGAGTTCGGAAGGGAAAGGGTGAGAAACACGCCGATCATCGAGTCAGGAGCCATCGGCGCCGCGCTCGGCCTGGCCCTGGGCGGCTTGGTGCCGATGGTCGAGCTTCAGTTCGGGGACTTCATCACCTGCGGCTTCAACCAGATCGTCAACAACCTGGCCAAGACCCACTTCCGCTGGGGGGCCCGGGTCCCGCTGGTTCTCCGGGCCCCGGTGGGCGGAGGCGTCGGGGCCGGCCCCTTCCATTCCCAGAACGTCGAAGCATGGTTCACCAGCGTTGCCGGGCTCAAGATCCTGGCCCCCGCCACGCCGTACGACGCCAAAGGCCTGCTGCTGGCCGCCTTCGAGGACGGAAACCCGGTGCTCTACCTCGAGCACAAGCTGCTCTACCGTTCGCTCCGTGGCCCGGTCCCGGAGGGTCACTACACCCTCCCCATCGGGCGGGCCCGCGTCGCTCGCGCCGGAGACCGGGCCACCGTGGTGACCTACGGCATCGGCGTGCGCTGGGCCCTGGAGGCGGCCACCACCCTGGACCGGGAGGGGGTCTCGGTCGAGGTCGTCGACCTCAGGTCCCTGGTCCCCTGGGACGAGGAGACGGTGATCGCCTCGGTGCGCAAGACCGGCCGGGCGCTGGTCCTCCACGAGGCGTCCCGGTTCGGCGGCCACGGCGGCGAGCTGGCCGCCGCCATCGGCGACCGGGCCTTCGAGTGGCTGGACGCCCCGGTGAGACGCCTCGGCGCCCTCGACACACCGATCCCCTTCAGCCCCGAGCTGGAGGCCCTGCACTCGCCCCGGGGACGGGTGCTGCCCGCGCTGCGCGAGCTGCTGCGCTACTGAGCCGCGATGCCCAACACCCTGGTCCACTTCGGCCTGCAGGGGAGCCTGAGCCGCGCCCTTCTCCGGGACATCGACCCGCGCATCGTCTACCTCGCCTGCGTGCTGCCCGACGTCCCCTGGATCGCACGACGGCTGCTGGCGCTGCTGGCCCCCCGCGTCTTCGACCCCCTCGACGTGCGGCTGTACGCGATGGCCCAGGCCTCCCTGCTGTGCACGCTCGTCCTGTGCGGAGCCATCGCCCTCCTCACCCGGCGTGCCGGAGCGGTCTTCCTGGTGCTGGCCGCCAACTCCCTGCTCCATCTGCTGATCGACGCCGCCGAGGTCAAGTGGGGCAGCGGCGTCTTCCTCCTGGCCCCGCTGAGCTTCAGGCCCACCCAGCTCGGCTGGCTGTGGCCGGACGGCCGGGTGATCACCGCCCTCACGCTCGTGGGCCTCGGGGTGATGGTCGTCGAGCTGGCGCGACGCCCCCCGCCCGCGATCGGCCTGGCGCTGCGGCCCGGCCGTGTCCTCGGCGGCCTCTCCCTGGCCGCCCTCTATCTCGCCCTGCCCGTCGCCTGGATGCCCGCCGTCGAGGCCTCGGGCAGCTACTCGATCGACGTGCTGCGGCGGCCCGAGCTCCGGCCGGGGCACCCACTGGCCGTCGAGCGGAACCGGCTGATCAGAGACGACGACGGCGGCTGGCTGAGGCTGTGGAGCGGCGAGCGGCTCCGTATCGAGGGGAAGGGCCTGGACCACGACGCGCTGGTCTCGATACGCGGCCACTTCACAGACGCCCACACGGTGCGGATCGAGGAGCTTCACGAGCACCGGGGCATCGGCCGCGACGTGCCGACCTACCTCGCCTTCCTGCTGCTGGTCGGGGTCTGGCTCCGCCCGTACCTCCCTTTCTCACGACACGAAGCGGAGGGCGCCGCGCGGCCAGGCTCGGCAGACGCGCCGCATTGAGGTACCTTCTGGGGCGCGGCGTTCGGCAAAGGCCGTCTGGAGGGGCCGGATGGTGATCTTCGGGAACGAGCAGGAGCGGTGTCAGCGGGAGCTCGCCGTCTTCCTCGAGCGCTTCTCGGACTACCGGTCCACCGGGGCCCTCGACCAGCTCAGGACCACCGACTTCGCCCGCCTCGACCGGCAGGGGCACGTCTACCTCGACTACACCGGAGGCGGGCTCTACGCCGCCTCCCAGGTGCATCGGCACGCCGACCTGCTGCTGGCGGAGGTGCTCGGCAACCCCCACTCCTCGAACCCGACCTCGTCCCGCACCACCGAGCGGCTGGAGAGCTGCCGCCGGCGGGTGCTCCGCCACTTCGGCGCCCCGCCCGACCAGTACGTGGTCATCTTCACCGCCAACGCCAGCCACGCCCTGAAGCTGGTGGGCGAATCCTACCCGTTCGCTCCCGGGGGGCTGTTCCTGCTGACGTTCGACAACCACAACTCGGTCAACGGGATCCGCGAGTTCCCTCGAGCGCGGGGGGCGCACACCACGTACGTCCCCGTGCTCCCCCCCGAGCTGCGGGCCTCGGAGTCGGCCCTGCTCGGCCACCTCGAGGCCGCCGACCGCGGCGCCCACAACCTGTTCGCCTACCCGGCGCAGTCCAACTTCTCCGGCGTCCAGCACCCGCTCGAGTGGGTGGCGCTCGCCCAGGACCGGGGCTTCGACGTGCTGCTCGACGCGGCCGCCTTCGTCCCCACCAACCGCCTCGACCTGGCCACGATCCACCCGGACTTCGTGACCCTCTCGTTCTACAAGATGTTCGGCTACCCGACCGGGGTCGGGGCGCTGCTGGCCCGGCGGCCGGCCCTCGAGAAGCTGCATCGCCCCTGGTTCGCGGGGGGGACGATCACGGTAGCGTCGATCCAGGCCGACCGGTACTACCTCGCCGCCGGCCCGGCCGCCTTCGAGGACGGGACCCCCGACTATGCCGGCCTGCCGGCGGTCGAGATCGGGCTGGACCTGATCGAGTCGATCGGCATCGACGTGATCCACCGCCGGGTGCGGTGCCTGACCGCCTGGCTGCTCGAGCGCCTCGGGGAGCTGCGGCACGGCAACGGCCAGCCCCTGGTCGTCGTCTACGGCCCCCTCGACACCACGGCTCGCGGCGCCACCGTCACCTTCAACCTGCGCGACCGCGACGGCGCCACCATCGACCACCGCTTCGTGGAGCAACGCGCCAACCAGGGGCGCATCTCGATCCGGACCGGCTGCTTCTGCAACCCCGGCGCCGGCGAGCTGGCGCTGGGGCTGACCAAGGGAGAGCTGGAGAGCTGCCTGGCGGGGCCGGAGACACGGATGACCCAGGACGACTTCCGTAGCTGCATCGACGGCAAGAGCACTGGCGCGGTACGCGCCTCGCTGGGCCTGGCCTCCAGCTTTGCCGACGTCTTCGCGTTCGTCGGGTTCCTGGAGAGCTTCGTGGAGGCCTCCGGACTGTAGCGGGCCGCACCGGAGGAACGACTCTGCGGTAGACTGCGGCGGCGGGCGTGGGCAGACGGCGAACCAGGTCCCCGTTCGCTTCCCGGAGAGGGTGGGCAGATGCCAAAGGCGGTCGTGTGCGGGGCCGGCGGGTTCATCGGCGGCCATCTGGTCGAGCGGCTCAAGCGTGAGGGCTACTTCGTCCGCGGCGTCGACAAGAAGCGCCACGAGTTCCGCGACACCGCGGCCGACGAGTTCCTGCAGCTCGACCTGCGCCTGCCCGATAGCTGTGAGGCGGCGGTGAGGATCGACGGCCAGCCCGCCGACGAGGTCTACCAGCTCGCCGCCGACATGGGCGGGATGGGCTTCATCCATGCCTCCGAGTGCGAGATCATGCACAACTCGGTGCTGATCAACCTCCACATGACCCGGGCCGCCTCACAGCACGGAGTGCCACGCTACCTCTACTCGTCCTCGGCCTGCGTCTACCGCGACCAGCAGCCCGACGAGCCGGACCTCACCGAGGACGACGCCTACCCGGCCCGGCCCGACAACGAGTACGGCTGGGAGAAGCTCTACTCGGAGAGGGTTGCCCTCGCCTACCAACGCAACCGGGGGATGACGGTGCGGATCGCCCGCTTCCAGAACTGCTACGGCCCGTACGGGACCTGGAACGGCGGGCGCGAGAAGGCGCCGGCCGCGATCTGCCGCAAGGTGGCGGCGGTCCCGGACGGCGGCAGCATCGACGTGTGGGGCGACGGCACCGCGATGCGCGTCTTCACGTTCGTCGACGACCTGGTCGACGGTATCTGGACCCTGATGCGGTCGGACATCGCCGAGCCGACCAACATCGGCAGCGACGAGCGGGTCTCGGTCAACCAGTTGGTGGAGACGGTGGCCGCCGTGGCCGGCAAGGGCGTCGAGGTCCGTCACGTCCCCGGCCCGGTCGGCGTGCACGCCCGGAACCACAGCTCGAGGCGGATCCGGTCCCTCGGCTGGACCGACCGCCACAGCCTGCGCCAGGGGATCACCAAGACCTACCCCTGGGTGAAGGAAGAGACCGAGCGGGCGATCGCACGGGGCGAGCCGGTCTGAGCCATGAGACCAACCGACCTGCGGGGCATCCTCCAGTACGTCCCGAAGTTCCGCGACAAGACCTTCGTCATCGCCGTCGACGGCGGCGTGGTCACCGACGAGAACTTCCCCAACATCCTGATGGACATCGCGGTGCTCTGGTCGCTGCGGATCCGAGTGGTGCTGGTGCACGGGGCCTCCGCCCAGATCCGCGAGCTGGCGGAAGAGCGCGGCCTCCTCCCCTCCAACCTCGACGGCGACGGGGTCACCGACCCCCCCACCCTGGATCTGGCCCTCCAGGCCGCGAACCGGCTGACCCACGAGATCCTGGAGGGGCTCAGCGTCAACGACCTTCGCGCCGCCAGCACCAACGCGGTGCTGGCGCATCCGTGCGGGATCCTGCGGGGCGTCGACCATCAGCTCACCGGCCGGGTGGAGCGGGTGGACGTGGAGCTGGTCCAGGGTCTGCTGCACAGCGGCGTGGTGCCGGTGGTCCCGCCGCTTGGCTTCGACGGCGAGGGGCACACCTATAGGCTCAACTCGGACGCGGTGGCGCTCGACATGGCCCGCGCCCTCGGCGCGGTGAAGCTCGTCTTCATCACCACCGTCGACGGCCTCTACCTCGACGGGAAGCTGATCCGTCAGGCCATCGTCGGCGACGTGGCCGACGCCCTGCAGGCCGGGTCGGTGCCGGCCGAGATGGCCTCCAAGGCCCGCCACGCCGTCGCCGCCTGCAATGCCGGCATCGAGCGGGTGCACGTCATCAACGGCCACGTCGAGGAGGGCCTGCTGGCGGAGGTCTTCTCCAACGAGGGTATCGGCACCCTGATCCACGCCAACGAGTACCGGCAGATCCGCCCCGCACGACGCCGGGACATCCCCAGCATCCAGAGCCTGATCAGCGGCTCGGTGGAGAGCGAGGAGATGCTCCCCCGCTCACGGGCCACCATCGAGAAGCAGCTCTGTGACTACTACCTCTACGAGATCGACCAGAACCCGGTGGCCTGCGTGGCCCTCCACGTCTACCCCGACGCGGGCGCCGGCGAGCTGGCCTGCCTGCACGTCCGCCCCTCCCACGAGAACCAGGGGATCGGCCGGCGGATGATCCAGTTCGTCGAGAGCCGGGCCCGGGAGCTGGGACTCCTGCGGATCTTCGCGCTGTCCACCCAGACCTTCACCTACTTCACCCTCAAGGGGGGCTACCTCGAGGGAAGCCCAGAGGACCTGCCCTCCTCCCGCCGGGAGCGTTACGAAGAGAGCGGACGTCGCTCCAAGGTGCTGATCAAGCCGCTTCAGTCGCGCTCCGCGGGCAGAGCGGCGGCGTCGGACACGCCGAGGCCGTCGTGACCCTGCCCAGCACCTCCCATCCCGGACGCTTCTGGCACGTCCTGGAAGACGGCCGCGTCCAGTGCGACCTCTGCCCCCGCTTCTGCCGGCTCCAGGAGGGCCAGCGCGGCTTCTGCTTCGTCCGCGCCCGCGAAGGTGACGGCATCGTGCTCACCACCTACGGTCGGTCCAGCGGCTTCTGCGTGGACCCGATCGAGAAGAAGCCCCTCAACCACTTCCTGCCCGGCACCCCGATCCTCTCGTTCGGCACCGCCGGCTGCAACCTGGGCTGCCGCTTCTGTCAGAACTGGGACATCAGCAAGTCGCGGGAGTTCGACCGGCTCGCCGACGTGGCCTCGCCCGAGCAGATCGCCCGGGCGGCCGAGCGCCTGGGCTGTCGTAGCGTCGCCTTCACCTACAACGACCCGGTGATCTTCCACGAGTACGCAGTGGACGTGGCCCAGGCCTGCCGGGAGCGAGGGATCCGGAGCGTGGCAGTCACCGCCGGATACGTCTGCCCGGAGCCACGCCGGGAGTTCTACCGCTACATGGACGCCGCCAACGTGGACCTCAAGGCCTTCACCGAGGAGTTTTACGCCGGCACCTGCTTCGGCCACCTACAGCCGGTCCTCGACACCCTCGTCTACCTGAAGCGGGAGACCGAGGTCTGGATCGAGCTGACCACCCTGCTGATACCGGAGCTCAACGACGCGGACGCCGAGCTCGAGGCGCTGAGCCAGTGGGTGGTGGAGCAGCTCGGGCCCGACGTTCCCCTGCACTTCACCGCCTTCCATCCCGACTGGAAGCTCCGTGACCGACTGGCCACGCCATCGGCCTCGCTGGCCCGGGCCCGACGGATCGCGCATCGCAACGGCGTGCGCCACGCCTACACCGGCAACGTGGTCGATCCGGACGGGCAGAGCACCTACTGCGCTGCCTGCCACACCCTGCTCATCGGCCGCGACTGGCACCAGCTCACCGCCTGGCACCTGGACCGGGAGGGCCGCTGCAGCGCCTGCGGCGAGCCGCTGCCGGGGCGGTTCGAAGCCGACCCCGGCGGCTGGGGCGGTCGCCGGCTTCCGGTGGCCCTGCACTGAGCGCGAGGAGGTCGTGACCCGATGGCCCTGAGCCTCAGCGAACGACAGTCCCGTACCGTGGCCACGGCCGCCACCATCCTGGCCGTCGCCGTCATCACCGGCGCCGTGGCGGCGCTTCTTCTCGTGCTCTCCTGGTTCCTGCGCACCTTCTCGGCGGTCTTTCTCCCCCTCCTCCTGGGCGCGCTCGGAGCGCTGGTCTTCAGGCCCTACTACGAGTGGCTCCGGGGACGGCTTCGGCTGCCGACGGGGCTGGCCCTGGCCATCGTCTTCCTGACCGGCCTGGTCCCGATCGTGGCCCTGCTCTGGGTTTTCGTGGCGCTCCTGGCCGAGCAGCTCCCGGAGCTGCTCTCCCACGTCCCCGAGTGGTGGCAGCGGGGCGTGGCGCTCTTTCAGCGGCACTGGCCGGGGGTGGTCACGTTCCTGAACGAGACCCCGCTCGGCCAGCAGCTCCGCGAGGGGCTCGCCGCGCAGCAGTCCAAGCTGCTGGGCGGCTTCGGCCTGGTGGGCGAGAGGGCGTTCGTCGCCGGCGCCGGCGTGCTGCGGGGGGCGGGGGCGCTCCTGAGCTGGGCGGTGCTTCCCGTCTACTTCGGCTACTTCCTGACCGCCAGGCCGCGCCCGGTGGACCACGGCCGCCTGCTGCCGTTCCTGAAGCCCGAGACCCGCAAGGACGTGATCTACCTGTTCGACCAGTTCGTGGGCGTGCTGGTGGCCTTCTTCCGCGGCCAGCTCATCATCGCCTTCCTGCAAGGGCTGCTGTTCGCCCTGGGCTTCAGCCTGGTCGGGCTCCGCTACGGCTTCGTAATCGGGTTGGTGCTCGGGTTCCTCAACATCATCCCCTACCTGGGAAACATCATCGGGCTGGGGGTGGCGCTACCGCTGGCCTTCTTCCAGCCGGGCGGCGGGCTCGGCACCCTGGCCGCTGTGCTGGCGGTCTTCGTGGTGGTCCAGCTCGTAGAAGGGTACGTGCTCACACCCAGGATCATGGGAGAGCGCACGGGCCTCCACTTCATGGTGATCATCGTCGCCGTGTTCTTCTGGGGGACCGCCCTGGGCGGGATCTTCGGGATGGCGCTGGCGATCCCGCTCACCGCCTTCTTCGTCTCCTTCTGGCGACTGGCCTGCGAGAAGTACATCCCCGAGCTGCTGTAGCCCGGACGCCCGCCGTCAGCCGTTGCGAGCCTCAGAACCTGCCGTCGGTGATGTTCCAGGTGATGTCGCCCTTGGCGAGCTCCCCGATCACGCGCTTCTGGAACTGGCCGTCGACGAAGCGGTACTGGCGCAGCTCCTGCTGGTCTTCGGAGCCGACGTAGATCTCGAGCTGGCCATCGCCGTCGAGGTCCGCGAGATGGACCGGGTGCTCGTAGCCGGAGGAGTGGCCGTCGATCAGGGTGCGTCTCCAGCCGCCCTCGCCCTGCTCGAACAGCCACAGCCCCGAGCGCATGGCGCCCGCCACCAGGTCGATCTTGCCGTCGCCGTTGACGTCGCCGGCGGCCATGGCGCGGAGCTGGCGGTCCTCGATCTGACCCACCGGCGCGCCTTCGAAGCCCCCCTCCCGCCAGACGAACTGCTCGATCGAGACCGGGCGGGCCAGGCTGCCGCTGCTGATGGCGCCCTCCCAGGCCACGTACAGCTCGGGGTGGCCGTCCTGGTCCACGTCGGCCACCAGGATCTCCTTGGCATGGGTGTCGTGGGGCTGGGCCACCACGGTCCGGGTATAGCCGTCCGCCGAGTGCCGGTACATCCGGACCTCGCCCGGCTGCTCCTGGTCGGGCTTGTTGGGGGCGCTCGGGGTGGCGAAGAACTCGTCCACGCCATCGCCGTCGAAGTCCCCCACCTCGATCTCGTGGACGAAGGTCCCGGCCTCGCGGTCGACCTCCTCCACCCGCCACGCCTCGTCGGGATGGATCACGGCGATCACCCCCTGGTCGTGGGTGGCGATCACCAGCTCGGGCTTGCCGTCGCCGTCCACGTCACCCGACTCCATGTCGCGCAGGCGGTCGAAGCGGCCCCCGAAGGTCGGGTTCCAGTGGGTGGTCTGGTTCCATTTCCCGTCGGCGAAGCTCCAGTACTTGAGCATCGCCTGGGTCCCACCGATGGTCAGAATGCCGCCGTCGTAGGCCACGGCCTTGTGGAAGACATTGCTGTCGGGATCCTCGAGCACCACGCTGGCCCAGCCGGCGTCGGTCTCGCGCACGATCTGGAGCTTGGCGGCACCGGGAACCACCTTGGGCTTGCCGTTTTCCCCGGGCTGCTCGTGGAACTGCGCCTGCGCCACCAGCAGCGCCGGATACGGCCCACCCACCAGCGGCTCTTGCCGCGGCTTGGGAGGACCCTCCGTCCCCGAGCAGGCGAGGAGCCACGAGACACCGACCACGACTATCAGGCCTCTGACCGGACGGATCATCCATAACCTCCAAACCGCCCAACCTGCGGGCGGGACGAGGCACAGCTTATCACCGCTGCTCGGTCGGACCCGCACCACCGTTCCCTGGCAGGCTTTGTGCATTATCACGACCCGAGCTGGCGCCAGCCCGCACTTTGTGCGCCGGGAGGGGCATCGATGGGCAAGTACCGGATCGCGTGGCTTCCGGGGGACGGGGTCGGCAAGGAAGTCATGGAGGCCGCCCGCATCGTCCTGGATCGCCTGGGCCTGGACGCCGACTACCCGCACGGCGACATCGGCTGGGACTTCTGGTGTCGGGAGGGCGACGCCCTGCCCCAGCGCACCGTGGACCTCCTGAACAACGTCGACGCCGCCATGTTCGGGGCGATCACGTCGAAGCCCGCCGCGGCGGCCGCCGCCGAGCTCTGCCCCGAGCTGCGGGGCAAGGGGCTGAGCTACCGCTCGCCGATCGTGAGGATGCGCCAGCAGTTCGACCTCTACGTGTGCCTGCGGCCGTGCAAGGCCTACAAGGGCAGCCCCCTCAACTACAAGGAGGGGATCGACCTGGTGGTGTTCCGGGAGAACACCGAGGACCTGTACGCCGGCGTCGAGTTCGCGCCGGTGCCCGAGGAGCTGGCCGAGATCCTGAAGCGCCTCTCCAAGCCTTTCGCGGCGTTCGCCGAGGTGCCGCTCGACGAGTACGCCATCTCCTGCAAGGTCAACACCAAGAAGGGGAGCGAGCGCATCGTCCGGGCGGCCTTCGAGTTCGCGCGCAAGCACGGCCGCAAGAAGGTCACCGTGGTACACAAGGCCAACGTAGTGCGGGCCACTGACGGGCTGTTCCTGGAGGCGGCGCACCGGGTGGCCCAGGAGTTCCCGGAGATCGCCCAAGACGACGCCAACATCGACGCGATGGGGATGTGGCTGCTCAAGAACCCCTTCAACTACGACGTGCTGGTGGCGCCCAACCTGTTCGGCGACATCATCTCCGACCTCTGTGCCCAGATGGTGGGCGGTCTGGGCTTCGGCTGCTCCGGCAACATCGGGCGCAAGCTGGCGGTGTTCGAGCCGACCCACGGCTCCGCCCCCAAGTACACCGGCCAGTACAAGGTCAACCCCATCGCCACCATCCTGGCCGCCAAGATGATGCTGGACTGGCTGGGTGAGGAGGAGATGGGCCGGCGCCTCGAAGACGCGGTGGCCGACGTGATCCGCGAGGGCGCCGCCCGCACCTACGACATGGGAGGCACCAGCACCACGCTGGAGATGGCCCAGGAGATCGCCGCCCGCCTGTAGATGCCGAGCGGCGCTTTGGAGCGAGGCCCATGGCCGAGATCGTGATCCACGAGGTCGGGCTCCGGGACGGCCTGCAGATGGAGCGGCAGCTCGTCCCCACCGAGCAGAAGGCGGCCTGGCTGGAAGGCCTGATCGGATCCAAAGTCGACATCATCCAGGTCGGCTCCTTCGTCCATCCGCTCAAGGTCCCCCAGATGGCCGACACCGACGCGCTGTTCCAGCGCTTCCTGACCCCCGGGAAGCGGGCCTCCGGCCGACCGGTCCTCTCCGCGCTGGTTCTCAACGATCGCGGCCTGGAGCGCGGCCTCGCCGGCGGGGTGGAGCTTCTCTGCATGGGCGTCTCCGCCAGCGAGACCCACAGCCTCAAGAACACCGGCAAGGGGGTGATGGAGTCGGCCGACCGGCTGGTGCCGCTGGCCCAGCGCGCCCAGAAGGCCGGCAGGCGGGTCCAGATGTCGGTCCAGTCGGCGTTCGGCTGCGGGTTCGAGGGGAAGATCCCGCAGGAGCGGGTGCTGGGCCTGGTCCGGCGCTTCCTGGACGGCGGCATCCGCTGCGTGAGCCTGGCCGACACCGCCGGCCATGCGGTCCCGGACCAGGTCGAGGAGCTGTTCGGCGCCGTCCGCGCCCTGGACCCCGACCTGGAGATGGCCGGCCACTTCCACAACACCTACGGCCTCGGCCTGGCCAACTGCGTGGCTGCGATCCGCAGCGGCATCAAGTACCTGGAGTCGTCGGTGGCCGGGCTCGGCGGCTGCCCCTTCACCAAGGTGGCGGGCGGCAACGTCTGCACCGAGGACCTGGTCCACTACCTGCAACGGACCGGGCGGCGCACCGACATCGACCTCGCCACGCTGATCCGGGTGGCCCGGCAGGTGACCACGTTCTTCGGCCGCGAGCTGCCCGGCTGCGTGCACAAGACCGGCCCGATCCCCGAGCCCGGCGCCGCCTCGGCCGGGGAGACCGTCTGATGGCCCCAACCCGGCTGCTCTCCGGCATCCGCGTCCTCGACCTCACCAACGTCCTCTCGGGTCCCTTCGCCACCCTGCACCTGGCGTTGTGCGGCGCCGAGGTGATCAAGATCGAGAACCCGGACGGAGGCGACCTGGCCCGCAAGCTCGGCAACGTCCCCAAGCTCAACCAGGAGTTGATGGGGACCAGCTTCCTGGCCCAGAACGCCAACAAGAAGTCGGTCACCCTCAACCTGAAGGACCCGCGGGGACGCGAGGTCTTCCAGAAGCTCACCAAGACCGCCGACGTGGTGGTCGAGAACTTCCGGCCCGGCGTGATGTCGCGCCTCGGTCTGGGCTACGAGGCCCTGCGCGAGATCCGCCCCGACCTCGTCTACTGCACCATCTCGGGCTTCGGCCAGACCGGCCCCGACGCGCTGAAGCCAGCCTACGACCAGATCATCCAGGGCCTGAGCGGTACCATGGCGGTCAACGGCGACGAGCGCCTCAACCCGCTGCGCGCCGGCTTCCCGGTCTGCGACACGGTGGGCGGGCTGAACGCCGCCTTCGCCATCATGGGCGCCTTGTTCCACCGCCAGCGCACCGGCGAAGGGCAGATGATCGACGTGGCCCTGCTCGACTCGATCATGCCGCTGATGGGCTGGGTGGCCGCCAACCTGCTGATCGGCGGCCAGCACCCGGTGCCGATGGGCAACGACAACTTCAC
>CAZNNH010000037.1:0-9329 GCA_964574335.1 uncultured Acidobacteriota bacterium
CGCGGGAGAAGCGGCAACTACTGAACTTCGTAGTCTCGAACTCGACTTGGGCGAACGGCCGCCTGTCGGTGACGTACCGGCAGCCCTTTGATCTGCTTGCAGTTACAACCGAGAGGAGCGAGCGAAAGAGGCCTCCCCGAGCCTCTTCCGTTGCCTATTTTGAAGAATGGCGGGGTGGACGGGACTCGAACCCGCGACCTCCGACGTGACAGGCCGGCGTTCTAACCAAACTGAACTACCACCCCGCTAAGGTGGCTGAGCCGGGCCTCCCAGGCTCTGGTGGGCGGTACAGGATTCGAACCTGTGGCCCCCGGCGTGTAAGACCAGTGCTCTACCGCTGAGCTAACCGCCCGGCGGGACGAGCAACGAGTGTACGGGAGGTCCCGATGCCTGTCAACGGCGCCCGATCACTGCCTCAGCAGGTCCTTGAGCGCCTCACTCCACGGGCGCAGCGGCGGCAGCCCCAGCGCCTCGTAGCGTTGCTTGGAGAGGATCGAGTGCATCGGCCGGCGCGCCCGGGCGCCGAGGTCGACGGTGCGGATCGCCTGGACCGGCGTGTCGAGCCCGCTCTCCCGCAGCGCCGCCTCGGCCAGGCCGTGCCAGGAGCAGGAGCCCGAGTTGGTGACGTGGTAGATGCCGCGCGCCCCGCGCCCGACCAGGGTGACCAGGGCCTCGGCGAGATCGGGGACGAAGGTCGGGGAGAAGACCTGGTCGGCCACCACCCGCAGCGGCTGGTCGGCACGAGCCCGGGCCAGGATCCGCTCGATGAACGAGCCGCCGTGGGCCCGGCGCCCCCCCTTCGAGATCAGCCCGCTGGTGCGCACGATCAGGTAGGGGCAGCCGGAAGCGGCCACCAACTGCTCGCCGGCCAGCTTGGAGACGCCGTAGACGCACAGCGGATGGGGGCAGTCGCTCTCGAAGTAGGGCTCGGGCTTCCTGCCGTCGAAGACGTAGTCGCTCGAGACCTGGATCATCAGCGCGCCCACGTCGCGGGCCGCCCAGGCCAGGTGGTGGGGGCCGGCCGCGTTGACGCGGAAGCACTCCCCGGCGTTGACCTCGGCGCCGTCCACGTCGCTGTAGGCGGTGGCGTTGACGACCACCTGGGGGCGGGCGCCACGCACCACCCGGGTCACCGCCTGGGGGTCGCGCACGTCCAGCTCGGCGCGTCCTCCCGCCCACACCACCTCGTCGCCCAAGCGAGCCATCAGCGCCTGGCCGAGCTGGCCGGTTGCTCCCACCACCAGATATCTCATGACGGGGCCTGTCGAGTTGGGCCCCGCGAGCGGCGCGGCCGGCGCCGGCGGCGCCGGGGCCGATGTGGCGCGGCCGGCTCGGGGGGCGGGGTTTGAGGAGGCGCGCCCTCGTCGGATCGGGCCTCGCTGGCCGCCTCCAGGCTCCGCCAGTGGATGGCAAGCTCGCGTCCCTCGCGTCCTCCGTGGATCTCCATCCAGCGTACCGCGTCCTCGAAGTAGCCCCGGCTGGCCAGCAGGTGCTTCGCCGACAAGGACCGCTGGACCTGGTGAAGCCGCCGCTGGGCGGTCAGGATCAGCCGCAGGCGGTCGAGGTCCCGCCGAGCCAGCGGAAGCGGGATCGGCAGGTCCGCCGGCGGGTGCGATCGCGACGCCGGCTCGGCGTCCTCCTCTCCGAGGGTCTCGAGCTCGGAGGCCACGTCGTCCGCGGGCGGCTCCGGCACGCCTTCCTCCACCCAGGGCTGGAGCCGCACCGGCAGGGTGCGGAGCGGCACGCCGAGGGGGACGAAGACGGTCCCGAGCAGCAACGGGTTGGTGAGCTCGGTGGGGCTGGCCAGCCCCTGGGCCCGATACTCGTCGAGGCGCTCCAGGCTTTCGAGCAGGGCGGCCCCGTCCTCGGTGATGGCGGCGTCGGCCACCGGCAGAAGGTACGTCAGCAGCCCCAGCTCGTGAAGCATCTCGAAGCTCCGTCGGGCGGCGCCGTGGCGCAGCACCTTGTACAGCTCCTCGAGGATCCGAGGCGGGGCGCTCTTCACGATCTCTCCCCGGAGGGCCCGGATCGCCTCCAGGGTGTCCGGGTCGATCGAGAAGCCGAGCCGGGCCGCCAGCGACACCGCGCGCAGCATCCGGACCGGGTCCTCCTGGAAGCGCACGCCCGGATCGCCGATGGTCCGGATCAGCCGCTCGTCGAGGTCCCGGAGGCCGTCCACGTAGTCGATCACCGAGAAGCTGGCGATGTCGTAGAAGAGGGCGTTGACCGTGAAGTCCCGACGGAAGGCGTCCTCCTCCGGTGTGCCGAAGGTGTTGTCACGGCGGATCAGGGTGTCGCCGTCGTCGGAGGGGGCCTGGCGCCTGAAGGTCGATACCTCGATCACGTTGCGCCCGAAGCGGACGTGGCAGAGGCGAAACCGCCGCCCGACCACGAAGCAGTTACGGAAAAGCCGCTTGACCGCCTGGGGATGGGCGTTGGTGCCGACGTCGAAGTCCTTCGGCTGCCGTCCGAGCAGCAGGTCCCGCACCCCCCCGCCCACCAGGTAGGCGAGGAACCCGTGCCGCTTCAGCCGATACAGCACCGTCAGCGCGTCGGGGTCGATCCCCTTGCGGGAGACGGTGTGCTCGGGTCTTGCCAGAATGCGTGGGGCCATGGGCTCTTGATCGGCGGGCGGGACCCGAGGATTATACCGAACCCGGGCGGCTCATCCGAGCCGCCCCTGCCCGCCGGGTGCCAGGGGCTCCAGGTGGGCCCGGCCGGCCCTCACGGTGACGCGGAAGCGCCGGCCCTCGGGAAACAGGTCAACGGCCTCGAAGGGCGGGATCGGACGGCTCGGATCGCGCACGAAGCCGTCGCCCTCACGCCGCAGGGCCCCGACGAAAAGCAGCTCCCGCCACTTGAGCTCGGGGATGGAGAAGCCCCTGCCAGAGGCCTGGACGTCCGTGAACGGGCTGTCGTCCGCCATCCCGGGGTCCCCTACTCGCCCCTGCTCCGGCCCACCTGGACCATCTTCCGCGCCATGTGCTCCAGAAGCCGCAGCTCCCGGGGGGTGAGGTCGGCCCGCCGCACCAGCCGCTGCCAGGCGCCGACGGCGTGCTCGGCGTGGGCCGGGGGCAGCGCCCCGATGGCGGCCAGCCCCGCCCGCAGCAGGGCCAGCAGATGCTCCTTCTCGGCATGGGTGGCGCGGCGCGGGGCGGGCAGGTGCCGGGGTCGCCCGGCCCGCAGCAGCTCGTAGCCGGCGATCGCCACCGCGTGGGAGAGGTTCAGCGAGGGCTGGGCCGGATGGGTCGGGATACGGACTCGTCTGCCGCACAGCGCCAGCTCGTGTCCGGAAAGACCACTCGACTCCGGGCCGAACACCAGCGCGGCCGGATGGCTGGCGTCGCCGGCGGCGACCTCGGCAGCCATCTCGCGCACGTCGATCACCGGCAGCTCCGGGCTCTTCTGGCCCGAGAACGCCGCCGAGTAGCCGGTGTCGCGCAGGGCGTCGTCCAGCGCCTCGAAGACCTGGATCTGCTCCAGGACCTGGTGGGCGCCCCACGCCGTGCGCCAGCACTCGACCGTGCGGAAGTCCCCGGGATCCACCAGCGACAGGCCGGCCAGACCGGTGTTGCGGATGGCCCGTGCGGCGGCGCCCACGTTGGCGGCGTGCTGGGGGCGGACGAGGATCACCTGGACGCGCAGGGGTTGTCTCACTTGGCGCCGCGAAACCGGGACCGTGGTACGGGCGTCGCCGGCGGGCCGCGGCGACGCTAGCACCTTCGAAAAGCCGCTGTCAACGAAGCCTCGAGGCCGGCAACGGCACCGTTGACACCTCCGGGGCGCTGTGGTTTATGGACGCTGTGAGCGAACCTGATTCGTCTGCCCTCCTGCCGTTTCCGGCCGTCACGGTCCAGGGCGTGGCGGGCCGCCGGATGCTGGTGCTCGAAGACCTGGGCGAGCCCAAGCTGATCGGATCCGCGCCCGACTGTGACCTTCAGATCTCCGGCGAGAACGTCTCGCCCGTCCACGCCCAGTTGGTCTGGGACATGGACGGCCTCGTGATCACGGACGCGAGCTCGGTGGCGGGCACCTTCGTCAATCAGGAGCGCCTCGCCGCGCCGCGCCTGCTGCGGCACGGTGACGGGATCAGTCTGGGTCCCCCGGGAGTGGCGGGCTCCGCGCGCCTGCTGGTGAGCCTGCCTCCTTCCGAGCAGCAGGCCGCACCGGAGGCGTCCGCACCACCGCCGGCCGTGGCCCAGCCAGCACCGCCACCGGCCGAGCTGCCGTTGCCGAACCTCCCCGAGCTGTCGGTCCCCGAGCCTACGGCCCCGGAGCCTGCGGCCCCGGAACCTGCGGCCCCGGAGCCTACGGCCCCGACCCCACCCGCGTCCCAAGAGAAGGCCAAGGGGCCCGCTTCGGCGCCCTCGGTGCGAGCAGAGGCGCCCGAGTACCTCACCGAGCCCCCGTCGATCGTTCCGACGTCACCCCGGCCGGCGACACCGCCCCCCGCGCCGCTGCCGGCGTTCACGCCCAAGCCGATTCCCCGTCGCCGGCTGCCCATCCCCGTCCTGGTCGGCGCCTCTGTGCTGGCGCTGGGTGTGGTCGGATGGGTGGCGCTCAAGGGCCTGCACAAGCCGGAGCTGGTGGTGGCGGGTCTGACACCGCCCAGCGTCCAGGCAGGACAGGATCTCTCGATCACCGGCCAGGGCTTCGACACCCGCCCCGAAGGCAATCAGGTTCGGTTCGGCGACAACCCGGCACAGGTCGTGTCGGCCTCCGAAGATCGGGTGGTGGTGCGTACCCCGCCTGGCTTGGTGGAGAAGGGCGCCGCCGACGTCGGCGTCACCGTCGAGGTCCGTGGCCTCCGCTCTCGCGCGCTGCAGGTCCGGGTCTACGTGGCGCCCGAGGTGGACGCCATCGAGCCGCCCGTGGCCATGTCGGGCGAGGAGATCACCCTCAAGGGCGAGAACCTGGAGGGCTCGCCGGTCGCCGTCACGGTGGCGGGAGTGCCGGCCGAGGTGCTCCACAGCCAGGCCGACGCCGTCGTCTTCCGTGTTCCCGAGCTGACCGCCAAGGTCGGCACACCTCAGCCGCTGACGCTGCTGGTGGGCCGCGACTATGCCAGCGTTCCACCCCTGATCCTCGGGCGGCGTCCCTTCATCCACGACATCTTCCCGCCGCGAGCGACACTGGGGCAGTCCGTGGTCCTCCGAGGTTACGGGTTCGACCCGGACCCGGCGAGCAACCAGGTCCGGTTCGGGGGCCGGCCGGCACTGGTGATCGCGGCAACGCCGGAGGAGCTCCTGGTATTGGTGCCTCCGGTCGGCAGCGTGGCCGAGCAGCGCGAGCTGGACGTGGAGGTGACGGCGCTGGGCGGCACCTCGATGCCGAAGCGGTTCGGTCTGCTTCGGGCATCGACGGCTCGCTACGTGCCTCGTTTCTTCGCCGCGGTGGTGGCCGGGCAGTCCTCCGCCCGCTACGCCTTCGTGGCCACCGACCTGAGCCCGGTGCTCCTGATCTCGGGTCCCGGAGAGAGCGGGTCGGTCGCCCAGCGCGCCTCGAAGATCGCCGAGCGGATGAACGCGGTGGCGGCTGCCGCGGCGTCCCAGCCGGTCACCCTGAGCGTCCTGTCCGGGCCGCCGCGGATCGTGGCGGCAGGCCGGAGCGAGCCGATCGTCACCGTCACCGACCAGGACGCCGCCGGCTTCGCTCAACCGTGGGCCGGCGGCAGGCGCGCCTCGCCGCAGCTCCTGGCCGAGTACTGGGCGGCGGTGCTGCAGGACTACCTGCTCCTGTTCGTGGAGCGGGACCGGCCGTTCCGGACCCTGGAGCTGCGACCGGAAGGCGACGTGTTCACCAAGCTCCACGCCGACGCCGTGCGGTTGGCCGGTGTCGGGGGAGGCGTCCCCTTGCACCTGGTCAGCCCGCTCGCCGTGGAGGCGGGTGAGACCCTGAGGAGGCTGGCCCTGTCGCTACCGTCGGGCCGTACCGCCGGGATCGCCGCCCTGGCCGGCCGGTGGCGAGGGACCATGACGCTGACCGGCCAGGCGCCCCGTGCCATACAGCTCGACCTGAGCCTCGAAGAGTCGCGGCTTCGGGGAACGCTGTCGACCCGGGTGGGCAAGGTGAGCGGCGGCGTCTCGTTGCGCGACCTCTCCTACCAGGGCGGCTTCATCGACTTCGCCTTCGACGCGGGCGGCAACCCCCAGCACTTCCGGGGCCGCTTCGAGGGCGCGACCATCGAGGGGACGGTCTACTCGCGCCCCGACCATCGGGAGCCGATCGGGAGCTTCTCGCTGGGGTTCGCGCGATGAGCCGGGTGCGGATCGGCCTGGAGGAGTTCCTGGCCCGTCCCCGCGACATCGAGGGGAAGCGGCTCGGGCTGGTCGCGAACGCGGCGTCTGTGACCGGCGACCTGGTCCACGCCACCCGTGCCATCCGGACCTCCCGTCGGTTCAAGCTGGTGGCTCTGTTCGCCCCGGAGCACGGCCTGTGGGGTGACGCGCAGGACCTGGTGGAGGTGCCGGACGGCCGCGATCCCGACACCGGCCTGCCCGTCCACAGCCTCTACGGGCTCTGCCGTGCCCCCACCGCCGACATGCTGCGCGGCATCGACACTCTGGTCTTCGACGTGCAGGACGTCGGCGCACGCTACTACACGTTCATCTACACCCTGCTCCACGCCCTCGAGGCCTGCGCCGAGCACGGTCGCCGGATCGTGGTGCTGGATCGTCCCAACCCCCTGGGTGGCTCCACCGTCGGCGGCAACGTGCTCGAGCCGGAGTTCAGCTCGTTCGTGGGGATGCACCCGCTGGCGGTGCGGCACGGCTTGACCGTCGGGGAGCTGGCGCTGATGTTCCGCAAGGAACGGGGTCTGGACGTCGACCTGCGCGTGGTCCAGATGTCGGGGTGGCGGCGGGAGATGGAGTTCGGCGCCACCGGGCTGCCGTGGGTCATGCCGTCTCCCAACATGCCGACCCTCGACACCGCCCGCGTGTATCCGGGCGGCTGCCTGATCGAGGGGACCAACCTCTCGGAGGGGCGTGGCACCACCCGTCCGTTCGAGCTGGTGGGGGCCCCCTGGATCGACGGCGCACGGCTGGCCCGTCAGATGAACCACCAGGGGATCCCTGGAGCGCGGTTCCGAGCGGTCCGCTTCGTGCCGCAGTTCCACAAGCACGCCCATCAGGTCTGTGGCGGTGTCCAGGTCCACGTCAGGAACCCCCGCCTGTTCCCGGCCTTCACCGCCTACCTGCTGCTGATCGCGGCGGCTCGCCGTCAGGCCCCGGACAAGTTCGCCTGGCGGCAGCCTCCATACGAGTACGAGACCGTGAAGCTGCCCATCGACATCCTCTGCGGGACCGATCGGGTACGCAACTCCATCGAGCAAGGTGGCTCGTTGTGGCCGTTGATCCGGAGCTGGACGCCCCAGGTGGGAGCCTTCCGCCGCCGGCGCGCGAAGTTCCTCCTCTACTGAGATCGGGACCGGGGTCGGGTGGTGGTCAGCACCACGCCGGCCAGCACCAGCACCGCGCCGCTGAGCAGACCTGTCGAGAGCGGCTCGTCCAGGACCAGGTGGCCGAGCGCCACCGCCACCACCGGGTTCACGTAGGCGTAGGTCCCGACCGTGCTGGCGGGCAGCTCGTGGAGGCAGTAGGCGAAGGCGGTGAAGGCGACCAGCGAGCCGAACACGGCCAGGTAGAGCAGACCCAGCCAGGCCGCCGCGGGAGCGGCCGCGAACCGCCCCAGCGGCTCACCCGAGAGCCAGGACTCCAGCGCCAGGACTGGTCCCGCCGCCAGCATCTCGATGGCGGCGACGGTCAGGACCGGGGCACGGCTCCGGATCGACTGGGCGTACAACGAGCCCACGCTCCAGATGACGGTGGCGGCGAGGAGCGCGCCGACGCCGGCCAGGTGACCCTGGCCAAAGCCGCCGGAAGGGCGAGCCACCAACGTGACCCCGGTGAAGCCCAGGAGAGACCCCGCCCACACCCGGGGCGTCCAGGGTTGGCCACCGGGACGCAGGCCGTCGAGGAGCACCAGCCAGAGGGGGAGCGTGGCGATGATCAAGGCGGCAATCCCGCTCGGGATCCGCTGCTCGGCCCACATCACCAACCCGTTGGCGCCGGCCAGCAGCAGCGTGCCGACGACGGCATAGTCGAGCACCTGTCGGGGCGTCGGCCAGGCGCGGTCCGCCCGCGCGGCGATCACCGCCATCACCAGACCCGCGCCGGTGAAGCGCAGACAGGCCGCGGCCATCGGAGGCACGTGCTGGACCACCACCCGGATCGCCAGGTAGGTCGAGCCCCACACCACGTAGACGATGCCGAGGGCCAGCAGCGGCAACAGGCGGCGACGCGCCACATCCTGCATGGGGAGATTCCCTGCCCATCGCGATGGTTTGTCAATCGGCCGCCGCCAGGGACAGCGGGAGGAGGCGGCCCCAAATCCGGCTTCGCCACGGTACGATTGTGGCCGAGGTGCGAGAGACGGCTTCGTGCGCTCGATGCGGCGCGCCCCTTGAGGCCCAGGCGGTGGCCTGCCCGCGGTGCGGCCAGAGCGCGCTGTATGGGCTGATCGCCGATCCGTGCCGCGACCTCCGCCGCCTGGAGCCTGCGGCGCGTCTTCTGGCCGCGGCGCCCGGCGGCCCGGAGCTGGGTGAGGCCCGGCGCCGGCTGATGGGCGGGCTCCCGCTGCTGGTGGGCTTGACCCAACCTGCGGCCGAGAGGCTCGGCCGTGAGCTTTCGGTGTTGGGCCTCAGCCCCCGCATCGGGCCGGCCCCGCCCGGCTCTCGACCGCTCGAGCCGGCACCCGGGGGACCGGCCCTGGCCTACCTGGCGCTGGCGGCAGTGACCGCGGTGTCCGCCGTGGTCTGGCTGCTGGTTTCCGGGCCACGCCAGGAAGGGTCGCCGGTCCCTTCGACGGTGACGGCTGCGACCCACCCCCCGGCGCCGCCCGCGCTCACACCCGAGCCGACGCCGGAGCCGACGCCGGAGGCCGCCTCGCCGCTGGTGGTGGTGGCCCGCCTGCGGTGGTCGGGAGGACGAGCGCTGCTGGCCGGCACGGCGATGCTCCGCGGTCCCCGGCCCCCCCGTGGCGACCTGGCCCTTTCCCTGCAAACCGCCGCCGGGGAGCTGGTGTGGCTCGGCACGGTGGCCCCCGAGGACACCGACGTCTCCCAGGTGATCACGCAGGGCACCCCGAGATACACGGTCCGTGCCCGCTTTTCCGAGCCCCTCGACCTGCGAGGCTGGGAGGACGTCGCCGACTTCAGGCTGGAAGCCCGTTGGGACGAGTGGACGACGCCGCTGGTGGTTCGGGGGCCGCCGCCGACGACACCGGGCCGCTAGGCTAGACGCGACGTCGGACGCTGCTGGGTTCGTGTC
>CAZNNH010000037.1:9429-38517 GCA_964574335.1 uncultured Acidobacteriota bacterium
CGGGGGCACGGGGGGCGGGAGCCCCCCGCTTGATAGCGGCGACCGAATTCACTTCCGGCATCGGGTTCGTGTCCGGGGGCACGGGGGGCGGGAGCCCCCCGCTTGATAGCGGCGACCGAATTCACTTCGGTCGCCGCGTATTAGTCGGTCTCGATCACCCGCAGCGTTCGCATCGCCTGGACCGAGAGCTTGGCCGCCGTCTGGCTGGCCACGTCGAGGATGGCCTTCGCCGCCGGCGAGTCGGGCGCCGACACCACGATCGGCTCCCCCTGGTCGCCGCCCTCGCGTACCCGGGTGTCGATCGGCACCTCGCCGAGTAGCGGCAGGCCCAGCTCACGGGCCATCCTGGCGCCGCCGCCCGATCCGAAGATGTCGGTGCGCTCGCCGCAGTGGCCGCAGACGAAGTGGCTCATGTTCTCGACCACGCCCAGCACCGGGATGTTGAGCTGGCGGAACATGCCGACCGCCTTCCTCACGTCGGCGACCGCCACCCCCTGGGGCGTGGTGACCACTACCGCGCCCGCCACCGGCACCGTCTGCGACAGGCTGAGCGAGACGTCGCCGGTCCCTGGTGGGAGGTCCACCACCAGGTAGTCGAGCTCGCCCCAGTCGACGTCCCGGAGGAACTGCTGCAGCGCGCCGTGCAGCATCGGGCCACGCCAGATCACGGCCTGCTCCGGCGGCACCAGCATGCCCATGGAGATGACCTTGATCCCGTGTCCCTCCGGGGGCAGGATCCGCTTTTCCTCGGTCAGGTCGGGCTGCCGAGACACGCCGAGCATCTGGGGGATGTTCGGGCCGTACACGTCGGCGTCGAGCAGGCCCACCCGGGCCCCCTTGAGCTGGAGCGCCACCGCGATGTTCACCGAGAGCGTGGACTTTCCCACGCCGCCCTTGCCGGCCCCCACCGCGACCACGTTACGCACCCCGGCGATGGCCTGCCGACCCATCCCGCCGCGCGCCTTCACGTTGGCGGTCATCGTGGCGGTGGCGGCGGTGACGCCGGGCAGGGCGCGGACCTGGGCCTCGGCCTCGGACTTGAGCTGCTCCTTGACCGGACAGGCGGGTGTGGTCAGCTCGATCGTGAAGCGGACCTCTCCGCCGTCGATGCCCACGTCCTTGACGAAGCCGAGGCTGACGATGTCCTTGTGCAGGTCCGGGTCCTGCACCTTCGAAAGCGCGGTCAGCACCTGCTGCTCGGTGACGGTCAACGTTCCCCCTGTCCTGGTTCGCCCGCGCCCGCCGTCGCCCGGCGGGTCGGGTTCAAATGGCCTTGAGCGCTTCGTCGACGGCGGACTGAAGCATCTCGAACTTGTTGGGCGGGCTGCCGAGCGTCTTCGAACGGATGGCGCCCTTGGTGTCGATCACGAAAGTCGTGGGGAAGCCCGACTGGGCTTGATATAGGTCAAGCACGTCGTCGGTGCCCATGAGCTGCCGATAGGGGATCTTGTGCTCCTGCACGAAGTCCAGGATCTCCTCCGCGTCACCCGAGTCGAAGACCACGCCGATCACCTCGACGCCCCGGTCGCGGTTCTTCTCCCAGAACTCGGCGTACTCCGGGATCTCGCGGATGCAGGGACCGCACCAGGTGGCCCAGAAATCGAGCACAACCACCTCTCCCTCGAGGGAGGCGAGGCTCACGGTCCCCCCCTTCAGGTCCTGGAGCTGGAAGGGCGCCGCCACGCCCAGCTCCTGCGGGGGCGCCTTGAGGCAGGCCCCCAGCCCCGCCAGGAGGAGGATTCCAATTGCCAGTCCGCCTCGCGACCTCATCTCGGGATTATACGTCCCCGTCCGGGTCTCAGCCGATCCGGGTCAGGGACGGGAAGAGCTTGCTGAACCAGGCGGCCAGCAGGGTCAGCCGGTCCGTGATCAGGAGCACGCCCACCGCCACCAGCAGGGCGCCCGCCACCCACTCGACCTTCTGCATGTGACGCTTCAGGCGCGAGGAGGCGGAGAAGAAGGCGTTGACCGCCAGTCCCGCCAGGATGAACGGGATACCGAGCCCGGCGGAGTAGGCGGACAGCAGCAGCACCCCCTCGCCGACCGTCTGCTGCTGCGAGGCGTAGAGAAGGATGGCGCCGAGGATCGGGCCGATGCAGGGAGTCCAGCCGAAGGCGAAGGCCAGGCCCACCACGTAGGCGCCCAGCAGACCCAGGGGGCGGGTCTTCACATCGGCCCGCTTCTCGTAGAGCAGCCACTTGATCTGGATGATGCCGGCGGTGTGCAACCCCAGCACCACGATCACCACCCCCCCGACCATCCCCAGTACCCGCTTGTACTGCTGCAGGTAGTAGCCGATCAGGGTGGCCGCCGCGCCCAGCGAGACGAAGACGGTGGAGAAGCCGAGCACGAAGGCGACGCTGGTCACCGCCACCCGGCGGGCCAGGCCCCGGGGCGCCTGGCCGTCCCGCAGCTCGGCGAGGTTGACGCCGCTGATGAAGGACAGGTATCCGGGGACGATCGGCAGCACGCACGGGGAGACGAAGGAGAAGAGCCCCGCCAGGAACGCGGTGACGATCGAGACCGACTCGTGCATGGACCCTCCCGTCGGCGAGCCCCCCCGCTCGGCCGGCTCCGGGCAGTGTATCGTGACGAGACCTCCCTGTGTTCTACTTGGGTGGGCTGTGCCATGAGTACGGGCGAGCCAGTGCGTGACGAGGAGCTCCGTCGCCAGGGCTTCCGCCTGGCGATGCTGGGGCGCTGGGCCTATGTGGGCCTCTCGTCGTGCGCCCTGCTCGTGCTCTGGAATCGCCCCGGGACCCAGCCGGCCCTGGCGCTGTTCGTCCTGGCCCTCTACGTGGCGGTGACCCTGGGTGCCCAGGGGTGGCTGACCCGTCACCCACGTGACCGGGTCGTCAAGCGTGCCCTGGACGTGATCGACGCCCTCTCGGTGGGGACCGCCGCGGCGCTGTCGGGCGGGCTCGACAGCCCGGTCCGGCTGCTCCTCTACCCCCACGTGGTGGCGGTCTCGACCCGAGGCGGGATCGTCCGCGCCGTCGCGGTCGGCGCCCTCGACGCCGCGATCCTGCTGCTGCTCGCCCGGTGGACGCCTCGCTCGGCGAGCGGAGTCCTCGACGCCGCCGCGCTCCTGGCCTGCGCGGCGATGGCTGGTGCCACCAGCTCCCACCTGCAGAAGGTGCGGGCGCGGCTGGCCGCCGCCAACGCCCGCCTCTCGGGCGAGAACCTGCAGCTCTCGGACACCGTGGCGGCGGCCGAGGCGGGCCTCCAGCAGCAGGACCGGGACCTCGCCCGGCTGCGCGACAGCGAGGAGCGCTACCGGCGCCTGATCGAGCGCATCCAGGACGGGGTGCTGATCATCCAGGACCGGCGGGTGGCCTACGCCAACGACGTCTTCGCCCGGATGGTGGGGACCCCCAAGCAGGAGCTCCACGGCAACGATCTGGTCGACCTGGTCCCGGAGGCGGACCGCGACGATCTGGAGAAGCGCTACCGGAGCTGGCAACGGAGCCAGGCCGTCTCCGGCGAGCTCGAGACGCGGGTCAACACCGCCGCCGGGACGGCGCTCCTGGTCAGCGTGCGGGCCGGCTCGCTCGAGTACGAGGGGCGGCGCTCGGTGGTCGCCACCGTGCGGGACATCACCCGGGAGCGCCGGCTGGAGGACGAGACGCGCTCCCATCTGGCCGAGCTGACCCGCGCCAACCAGCGGCTGGAGGAGCTCGACCGGCTGCGGCTCGAGTATCTGCGCAACGTCTCGCACGAGTTCCGGAGCCCGCTGACGGTGCTGCGCGGCTACGTCGAGTACGTACGCGACCTCGGCCCGGCCAGCCCCGAGGCGCTGGCGGAGCCGGCTCGGGTGATGCTGGAGAGCTGCGACCGGCTCATCGACCTGGTCGACACCCTGCTCGAGGTGGGCCGGGTGGAGCAGGATGGGGCCGAGGACACGCTGCAGATCCAGCCCCTCGACCTGGTGGAGACGGCCACCCACGCCGTCGACCCGCTGCGACCCCTGGCCTCGAAGCGGGAGGTGGGGCTGGTCCTCGAATTCCCCCCTGCGCCTCTCGGCCTCGAGGCCGACGCGGGGCTGCTGCAGCTCCTGGTGCGCAAGCTGGTGGACAACGCTCTCAAGCACAGCCCGGCCGGGGCGCAGGTGAGGGTGCGCGGCCGAGCCGTCGGCAGCGCGGCGCTGATCCTGGAGGTCGAGGACCAGGGGAGCGGGATCCCCGAGCGACACCTGTCCCGCATCTTCGACAAGTTCTATACGGTGGACGGCGGGCTCGATCGTCGGCTGGGCGGGACCGGGGTCGGCCTCTACCTGGTCCGGGAGATCGCCCGCCTCCATCACGGGGAGGTTGAGGTGGAGAGCCGGCTCGGCCACGGCAGCCGGTTCTCGGTGCGACTGCCGACCGCCCGTCCGCGGACGCTCCTGGAAGCCAGCGTCTCATGAGCCGGACGCCGGCGCTCGTCGCGGCGGCCCTGCTGGCGGCGATGCCCTGTTGGCCGAAGGTCGCGCCCCAGGCGCCGGGGCCGACCTCGGCTGCGGAGCTACTGGACCGTCTCGAGACCGCCTGGGAAGCCCGTGACCTCGATGCCTACCTGGGCCTGTGGCGCTTCGACTCCGACCAGGATCGCGCCCTGGAGGCCGAGTTCGCGAAGCACCACTTCGGCGCGGCGTCGACCCGGCTGCACGTCGAGCGGCCCGAGCCCCTCCCCGAGGACCTTCCCGCGCTGGCCGTCGGCTGCGAGATCTCCTCCGTGACGGAGCCGCGGGGCCGCTACCAGCGCTGGCTCCTCGGTCTCTCCCGTGGGCCGGAGGGGTTCCGGCTAGTGGGCCGACAGTTCGCGGGCGAGCTCGACGGGCTGTTGCACCTGTCCCTCGACCCGCAGGGCTACCGCGCCGGCGGCCTCACCCTCACCCTGGAGGACTTCGTCCTGCGTTTGAGCCGTGGGACCCTCTTCATGTCGCCCGCCGAGGTGGGGCCGACGGTCCTGGTCTTCGTCGGCGAGGGCAAGGTCCTCATCTCGCCCCGCCCGGCCACCGAGAGACGTCAGCTCGAGCTGTTCTGCGGTCGGCCGACGATGGCCACCTCCATCCGCTCGGCCTTCATCCGGCTCCACCCTGCCAACTTCCGAAAGGTGCTGCAGCCGATCCGGCTCTCGGCCGAGGCGGACTCGGGGAGATGGTGGGGCGCCGCCCAGAAGGTCTTCGATCGAAACGTCTCCCGCTCGTTCCTGCTCGATGCGCCGATCCCGGGCTCACCCTGGTGGGTGCTGCCGGCCGAGGGTGACGCCTCGGTCACCTTCGAGACCCGGCGCCATGGGACCCTCACCTTCGCCGTCAACGGCGGGGAGCCGGAGAGCATCAACCTGTTCGATCGGGAGGCACGGCGGCAGATCCTGCTCTACCCGTCCGCCGGCGGCCCCACCGACTATGACGAGGACGAGGGACGGGCGACGGACGTGACGCACCACGAGCTGGAGGTGCGCTTCGAGCCGAGCCGCGACTACCTCGAGGGCCGCGACACGCTGCAGCTCCGTGTCCTGCGGCCGGCCGCCACCCTCCGCCTGGACCTGGACCAGGCCCTCGAGGTGCGCTCGGTCCGCTCCGAGCAGGCCGGCCGGCACCTGTTCTTCCGGGTGCGCGACCAGAACGCGGTCCTGGTGTCGCTGGGACCGCTCTCGGGATCGACCGGCGATCTCTCGCTGACGGTGGAGTACGCGGGCCGCCTGGCCCCGGTGCCGGTCGACTCTGAAGCGCTCCAGATCTACCCGGACCGGGATGCGAGGGCGGCCGACGAGCTCGCCATCGAGCCGGCCTTCGTCTACTCCAACCAGCGCGCCTGGTATCCACGCACCCGACCCGACGACTACGCGACCGCGGTGCTGCGGCTGGACGTCCCCGACCGCTACCTGGCGGTCACCGGTGGCGAGGCGCAGGCGCTGCCCAGCCCGCCCGGGCGCCGCGCGGTCGAGCACCGCCAAGGACCCGGCCGGTACTTCAGCGCCGTGGTAGGACGCCTGAGCCTCGTCGACAGCCGTCCCGGGCCACCCGACCTCACCGTCTACGCCTTGCCGCGGCTACGCGGGGAGGCCGAGAAGCTGCTGCCGACCCTCGAGACCATGCTGTCCTTCTTCCAGCAGGAGCTCGGGCCGTTCCCCTACCCGACCCTGTCGCTGTGCCTGGTCGAGGGGCGGACCCCGGGAGGCCACAGCCCTCCGGGCATGGTGGTGCTGCAGCGGCAGCCGCTGCTCGGGCGGATCCCGCTGCGTGAGGACCCGGCCAGCTTCGACGACATCGAGGGCTTCTTCCTGGCCCACGAGCTGGCCCATCAGTGGTGGGGGCACGGCGTCGCGGGCCAGAGCTACCACGAGCGGTGGCTGTCCGAAGCCATGGCCCAGTACGCGGCGGCACTGTGGGCCCGTCACCATCACGGCGAGGAGACGTTCGTCGAGATCCTCGAGCAGATGGGGCGTTGGGCACGCCGATACTCGGACCGGGGGCCGATCTGCCTGGGCTACCGCCTCGGCCACATCGAGGGCGACCCCCGCGTCTACCGGGCCATCGTCTACGACAAGGGGGCCTACGTCCTCCACATGCTCCGCTCGATCGTCGGCGAGGCCGCCTTCCGCCAGGCGCTCACGGGACTGCAGGCCGAGCGCCGATTCCAGAAGATCGGCACCTACGACCTGCAGCAGGCGCTGGAGAGCGCCGCCGGCCTGGAGCTCGACGCCTACTTCCGGGCCTGGGTCTTCGGGACTGCGCTGCCGCGGCTTTCGTGGGACTGGCGCAGCGGAGAGCGGCCGACCGGGCACCGGACCGAGGTGCGCGTCGAGGCCGAGGGCCTGCCCGGACCGGTCCCCCTCGATCTGGTGGTCCTCGGCCCGGCGGGCGAGGAGGCCCGCCGCGAGCGCCTCGAGCCTGCCGGCGGGCGGTTCGTCATCGAGACACCCTGGGAGCCACGCGACGTTCGTGTCAACGGCGACCTGGGCCTGCTGGCCGAGGTCGACGAGCACTAGCCTGGGGCGGCCGGGCCGGCGGGCTCAGGGCCGGTAACGGTTGCGGCGCCCTTCTTCCTGGAGGGCCGCCAGATCCCGCTCGGCCTCCGCGAGCTGGCCCTTCACCTCTTCGAGCTGGGCGAGCTTGTTCTTGCGCGCCGAGCCGTAGGGCTGGCCTCCGAGGTTGCCGATGCTGTCGTTGATCTCCTGGATGGAAGCGGCCAGCTTGTCACGCCACTCCTGCGCCTGCTTCAGCTTCTCGCGCCAGGCCGCCTCCGCCTCGGCGCGGATCTCCTCCTCGGTCTTCTCCGGCTGGTCCGGCTTCTTGGAGGAGGAGGCCTCCGTGTCCGTCGCCTGGGCCCCCTCGGCCCCCTCGGCCGGCTGGCTCTGTGTGGAGGTGTCTCCGGGGCTCGGAAACGCCCCGGAGGGACGGCCCTGCCGCCCCAGATCCCGCTCGGTGTACGTGGTGGTCGCCGGCGCGTCGATCTTCTTCCGGCGCTGCTTCTCCTTGGCGGCCACCTCGGCCAGGCTCTGGGCGGCAACGGCCTGCGACAACAATATCCCCATCGCGGTGAGCCAGACGGCGATCACTCTCGTCATCGCTTGACCCCTTCGCAATATGCCTGCCCGCCGGCTAGTCAGCCGAGACCCGGACTCCGGCCCGACGGGCCTGGACCCTCAGACCCTCGATGGCCTGCTGCGCCTTGGCGATCTCGGCCTTGCCGTCTTCCACGGTCTTCATCAGGCCGCCGCGCCGAGGGCCGAAGGTCGCGTCGCTGCGGTCGTTGAGCTCGTTCTGGGCCTGGTCGATCTTCTTCTGCTGCTCCTCGATGAGCTTCTTCTGCTCGTCGATCTTGCCCTGGATCTCGGCTCGCTTCTCCTCGCGCAGCTCGGAATCCGTCTTCTCGGGCTGGTCGGAAGTCTTCGCCTCGCTGGCTTTGTCTCCCTCGGCCTCCGGTGTCCCCGGCTCCTCGGCCCTGGTGGCATCCGACGGGTTCGAGATTCTCGTCCCGGCCCGTCCCAGATCCTCGTTGGTGATCACCTTGTCGGAGCCCTGCATCGACTGCCGCCGCTTCTTCTCCTTGGCGGCGACCTCCGCCAGGGACTGGGCGGAGGCGAGCTGAGCGGTTGCGGCCAGCAACACGAACAGACACACAATCTGCTTCATGCTCTTCATTATAACGACTGCCTTCAAGCTTTCGATGGCGCCGGGCGCCGCCGGCGCCCCTGGGGACATGACCCGAATCCGTCGGCAGCCCGTGGATTCGGGATCGTGCCCCATGGCCGGAGGGGTCGCTAGCGCAGGGACCCGAGCAGGGTCAGCAGATCGCGGGCCCCCTTGTGGCTGGGGTCGATGGCCAGGGCCCTCTCGGCCGCCTTCCGGGCCTTCTCGTTCTCGTTCAGCACGAAGTGGTCGAGGGCGGCGCTGGCCAGCACGTCTGCCTCGGCCCCGGGGCGCTCTGCCCGAGGCCCGGGCGACGGCGCCGGAGCCGGGGAGCCGGCCGGCCGCTCCTCGACGCTCGGGCTCGGTGACCCCGTTCCGGCCGGGTCCGCCGTCGGTACGGGCGGCGCCGATGGGGGGACGGCCGCCGCTGCCGTGGTGCCCACCGACGGCAGGTGTGGCAGTGGTGGTAGAGGCTTCTGGCCCGGCACCGGCTCACGGGCGGGACTGGCTGGCGCGCGGGCCGCCGGGCTCGCCGGTGGCGGCAACGGCGGCGGCAGCGGCGGTGGCGCCGGGGGAGGCGGCGAAGGCCTCCGCGGCGGCTCGGCGGGTGTGGGGCTCGGGCCCGGCATGCCGGGAGACGGCGCCTCGGGAGGGGCCTCGGGCCGGGGCGGGTCCTCCTGTCGGGACTCGAGGATCCGGGCCGTCTGGTCGCGAATCTGCCGTGCCTGGGCGTGGCCGGGATCGAGCCTGAGTGCCTCCTCGGCGGCGGCCCTGGCCTCGTCCAGCTTCCCCTCGACCAGCAGCTCGCGAGCCGCCGCCGTGTGCCGTTCGGCCTCCACCCGGCCCCGCTCGGCCGCCGCCCGTTTTCGCTCCGCCTCCAGCCGCTTGCGCAGGTCGGCCAGCCGGGGGCTCTCCGGGGCCAAGCGCTCGATCTTGGCCATGATCTTGCCGGCCAGCTCCACGTCGCCGTCGTCGGCATAGGCCACCGCGGTGGCCACGAGCTGCTCGACCTCGCGCTCCTGGATCTCGGCCTGGATCTCGGCACAGACCCGCGACACCGCCACGTCGTCGGGGGCCTGCTCCTTCAGCTTCTGGCAGAGCGCCCAGGCGCGCTGGAGCTGGCCTTCGGCGCGCGCCTGGTCGAGCTCCGTGCGCAGCTCGGTTTGTGCCGACCCGGTCTGCCCCACGTCGCCCCCCATCAGCTTGGACGCCATCTCCTGCACCAGCTTGGCGAGATCATCGTGCATCTCCGACAGTGATTGGTAGCGGTCTTCCGGCCGCGTCGCCAGGGCCTTCAGGATGATCGCCTCGAGGCCGGGCGAGTAGTCGGTCTTGGGCAGCCCCTCGGCATCGGCCGGCTCGTGGGTCAGCTTGTACATGACCCCGGTCAGGCTGTCGGCCGTGAACGGCTTCCGGTTGGCGATCAGCTCGTAGGCGATGGCGCCGACCGCGAAGATGTCCGAGCGGTTGTCGAGCTTGCCGCCCTGGAGCTGCTCCGGGGAGGTGTAGTGGACGGTGCCCAGCACCAGGCCGTCTCGGGTCAGCTTCGAGGACTGCAGGTGGGCGATCCCGAAGTCCATGATCTTGACCTCGCCCTCGGGTGTCACCTTGACGTTGGCCGGCTTGACGTCGCGGTGGACGATGCCGGCCCGGTGGGCGGCGCCCAGCCCGTCACAGATCTGGCGCAGGACGTCGATCTTCCACTCGATCGAGAGCTTCCGCTGGTCGCGGATGATCTGCTCCAGGTCGGCGCCCTCGACCATCTCCATGGCGATGAAGGGGCGATCGTCCGAGTCGGCCAGCTCGTAGACGGTGACGATGTTGCGGTGGCGCAGGCCGCCGGCCGCCTGGGCCTCGCGGAGGAAGCGCGCCTTGAGATCGGGGTTGGCCGCCAGCTCCGGGATCATCGTCTTGAGGGCGACCTTGCGGTTGATGAGGGGGTCGTAGGCCTCATACACGGTGCCCATGCCACCGCGCCCGAGGACCCGCACGATCTCGTACTTGCCGATCTTGTCCACGCCTGGCCTGAGTCTGGGGCCCGCCGGGGCCCGCGGTGTGTGATTCTATGCTGGCGGCACGGGCCGGCCAAGCGATTTGGCGCCGCGAGCGTGTAGCATCGGGGAGATGACCGGGTTCCCACCGCCTCGCCAGGCAAGCCCGGATCGTGTCCCCCGGCGCGGGGAGATGACCGGGTTTCCTTCACCTCGCCGGGGAAACCCGGATCGTGTCCCCCGATGGGGACCGGGCGGTCGGGGACATGACCGGGTTTCCTCCACCTTGCCGGGGAAACCCGGATCGTGTCCCCCGATGGCGAGCCGGCGTTCCGGAGCATGACCGTGCCCTCGAGGAACGAGCGCGTGATGGTGACCACCGTCTTCGTGGTCTACACCGGCTTCGCGTTCGTGATCCCGTTCCTGCCGCTCTACGTCCGGCAGCTCGGCGTCGCCGACGAGGAGCAGGTGGCGCTGTGGGCCGGCGTGCTGATCGGCGTCGCCCCGCTGCTGGCCGGCCTGATGGCCCCGGTCTGGGGTCGGCTCGGCGATCGCCACGGCCAGAAGCGGATCCTGGCGCTGGCGCTGCTCACCTACGTGGTGGTGCTGCTGCTCTCGGCGGCGGTGCGGAGCGTTCCGGAGCTCCTGCTGTGTCGGGTGGCGATCGGCGTGTTCGGCGGGATCGGTGCCTTGGCGCTGGCGATGGCGGTGGCCACCTCGCCCCGCGAGTCGGCGGGCAAGGTGATCGGCACCATGCAGTCGGCACAGATCGCGGCCGCTGCCATCGGCCCCTTCACCGGCGGCCTGCTGGCGGACCTCATCGGGATTCGCGCCACCTTCGTGGTGGCGGCCGGGCTGTGCGCGGCGGCCCTTCTCTGGATGTGGCACGGCTACCGAGAGGTTGCGGGGGAGGCCGCGGCCGGCGAGGAGCGCCCACCCCTCTCCCTGCGGCAGTTGCTGGGGCTGCCCGGTCTCCCCGCCCTTCTGGTGGTGCTGTTCTTCGTCAACTTCATCGGTCGCTCGTTCACGCCCATCCTGCCCCTCTACCTCCAAGAGCTGGGGGTGGCTCCGGACCGGCTCGGGCAGCATACCGGGATGCTGATCTCGTGCTACGCGGCGGCGGCGGCGTTCTCGGCGGCCGCCCTGGGGCGCGCCAGCCGCCGTCACTCGCCGGAGCGGCTGCTGTGGGCGAGCCTGCTCGGCGGCGCCGCGACGGTGTTGCCGATGGCGTACGCGCCCGGCTTCCTGACCATGCTCGCCTGCGCGGTGCTGCTGGGCCTCTCCTCCGGGGGGGCGCTGACCCTCTGCTACACGATCGGCGGCGCCCGGGTGCCGGACGATCGGCGTGCCACGGCGTTCGGCTTCTTCTCGAGCGCCACCCTGTTCGGCGGCGCCATCTCTCCCACCGTAGCCGGGCTGCTGGCGCACCTCGACCTCCGGAGCATCTTCTACGTCGACTCGCTGCTGTTTGCACTGGTGGCGCTCGGGCGGTGGCGCCACGTCCGATCGACGTCGCGCGGACCGTCCGACTGAGGTACGATCGACGAGTGGGCCGCATAGCGTCGGGTCTGGGCGTGGCGTTGCTGCTGGCCGGGTCGTCTCAGCTCCAGACCCCGGCTGCGCTCCGGCTGCGGGTCAGCACGGCGGTTTTCCCGTGCGTGCGTTCGGCGGCATCCGGGTTCCAGGCTGGCTTCCCGGTCGAGATCGGTGAGGGCGACCTGACCGACCTGGTCGACGAGCAGCTCCTGGTGGGGAGCGGGGTGGAGATCACCCGAGCCATCGAGGCGGGCCTGGCCGTGGAGGGCACCGACGTCGACCTGGTTCGGATCCCCTGGGTGCTGAAGGCCCCTCCGGAGGGCCCCCGGGGGCTCGAGGATCTCTCTCGGACCGGCGACCGCGTGGTCCTGCTCGGCGGCGCCGCCGCCTACGAGGCGCGCCGCGCGCTCGGGGGGCTGCCCCGAGACCGGCTCTCCGAGACCACCGACCGCGAGGCGCTACGCGTCGCCCGGATCGCCGTGGTGCCGCTGTCGCTGGCAGGGGCGGGCCGGTACCACCCCCTCGACATTCCCCCCATCGTGGCGCGGGCCGCGCTCACCCCCCACGACACCGGAGAGGGACGGCGCTTCCTCGAGTACCTGCGCAGCCAGCCGGGTCTCGCGCGCCTCTCGGCCTGCGAGCCGGAAGGGGCGCGATGAAGGTCTGCCACCACTGCAATCGCGAGCTCACGCTGTTCTCCGAGCTGCAGCGCACCGACTCGTGCCCCTACTGCCTGTCCGACATCAAGTGCTGCCTCAACTGCCGGTTCTTCGACCCCGGCATGAACAACCAGTGCCAGGAGCCACAGGCGGAGTGGACGCCCGAGAAGGGCAAGGCCAACTTCTGCGAGTTCTTCGAGCTCGGCGAGGTGTCCCCGATCGGGCGGCCCGGGCTGGGCGGCGCCGGCTCGACCCAGGAGGGGGCCCGGGCCGCCTTTGACACCCTATTCAGGAAGAAGGGGTAGCGGCGGCTTCGGTAGAGGCCGCCACCACCCGGTTGCGACCGCTTTCCTTGGCCTGGTAGAGGGCCCGATCCGCCGCTCCCAGAAGCTCCGCCGGCTCCCGGCCGTCCCCTGGCCAGATCGCCACCCCGAGGCTGGCGGTGAAGGTGATGCGCCCACCCTCGTGGATCAGCCGACCCTTCTCGATCGCGACGCGGATCCGCTCGGCGAGCGGCAGCGCGCCGCTGCGCGCGGTCCCGGGCAGGATCACCACGAACTCCTCTCCGCCGTAGCGGGCCGCCAGGTCACCCTTGCGCAGGTGGCGCTTGAGGGTGTCGGCGGTGTGGCGGAGCGCGGCGTCGCCGGCCTGGTGGCCGTAGGTGTCGTTGAGCTTCTTGAAGTGGTCGAGGTCGAGCAGCAGCACCGCCAGCGAGCCCTGGTGGCGATCCTCCTGGGCGACGGCACGGAGAAGGGACTCGTCGAAGGCGCGGCGGTTGTAGAGGCGAGTCAGACCGTCCCGGATGGCGAGCTGTTTGTTGCGCTCCACGAGCTGGATGGTGGAAAGCGCCGCCGCCGCCTGGTTGGCCAGGATCCCCAGCACCCGCAGCACCGTGGCGTCGAAGGTGCCGCGGCTCCCGCACAGCACCAGCGCCCCCAGGTTGCGGTCGCCGGCCCGCAGCGGCAACGACAGCAGCGACTCGGCGCGGGACGAGCCCTCGTCGAGGACCAGGATCGGCATCCGGTCCCGGTGAGAGGCGATGTCGTCGAGCAGGTAGGGCTCCTCGGCGCTGCGCAGCACCCAGGCGGCCCAGGTCCGCTCGGAGAGCCCCACCTCCCGCCCTTCGAACTCGCGAGGCCAGCCGAGGGCGTCGGCCTCCACCGTGTAGCGGGTCTGCGCCTCGTCGCACAGCACCACCGCGGCCGCCGCCAGCTCGGGGACCATGTCGCGCGCCGAGCGCACCAGCAGCCGGCGCAGCGGCCGGATCTCGCCCAGGCGGGTCAGGTTCCGCGACACCGCGTAGACCGCCTTGAACTCCGTCCCCATGTCCTCCCGGCTGCCCGACTCGCGTTGCCGCTGGATCATCTGGGCACACAGCTCCGCGAAGCCCGCCAGCAGCGCCGGCTCGTTGCCGGTGAAGGACTGAATCTCCAGACGGTCGGCCACCAGGATGCCGTGGATGACGTCGCCGATCCGGACCGGCACCGCCAAGAGCGATCCCACCAGCAGCTCGCGGGTGTAGTAGGGGAGGGCCCCGAGCAGCCGCGGGAAGTCGGTGGCGTAGAAGCTCTGGCCCCGATCGAGCACGAAGGCGAACGGGTCGGCCGAGAGCGGCACCATGGCGTCACGCACCAGGCGGTCCGGGCCGTCGGCGGCCCGGAGGAAGGCGCTCTCCCGTCGGCGGTCGACGTCGAAGTAGAGCACGGCGTGGGCGCCGGTGGCGCTCCGGCAGAGCCGCACCAGCGCCGCGAGGTCCTCGTCGATCTGGACCGCCCGCTCGGCCTGCCGCGAGCGCCGCCCCTCGCCCGAGATCTGCCTCAGGGTGAGGTCCGCGGTGGTGGGCCGAAACAAGGCGCCGGGCTCGACCTCGTCGAGCTGATCGATCCCGTGGCGCAGCCGCATCAGCTCACCGAGCGCGGTGGCGAGGCGCCGCTTCTCCCCGCGCAGGGCCCCGTTGAGCACCGCCGTCAGCGCCAGGTAGCCGAGGCTCTGGGAGACCGTGGCCGGCCAGCTCGCCGGGGAGGGGGCCGCCGCGAAGCACAGGAACGAGGCCAGCACGGCCAGGAACAGCGCCCGCGGCCAAGGCTCGGCTACCGCGGCAGCGCCGACCACGAGCACGATGGCCGGCCCGATCGGCCAGCCGAGGGGGCCGAGGACCTGGCCGATGCCGTCCAGCGCCAGCAGCAGGAAGGCGTACAGGGCGAGCTGCTCGGCCGCACCGCGGCCTCGGAGGCTGGCGAGCAGGGCCGAGAGCGCCACCCCGCCGCCCAGGACCAGGGCAACGGTCGCGCGCAGATAGAGCGGCATCTCGGCTTCCATCGGCCGCTGCCAGGCCAGGGCCGCCATCAGGACGGCGAGGCCGAGCAGCACCTGGCCGGCCCGCCAGCGGACGCGGATGTCGACCAGGGGGGCGCCGGGCGCGGCCGTCGCCTCAGCCGGCTCCCGGCGCGCCTCGGCGGCTCCCGACGGCGTGCTCCCGTTGGTCCCCAGCCTAGCCTCCCGTCTCCTCGAGGACCCGCCGCGCCAGGTCGCGGGCTTCATCCAGGCTATCGACCTCACCGTCGAGTTGCCGCTCGTAGACGGCCTTGAGCACGGCGCCGATGCGTGGCCCCGGCTGGAGGCCCATCGCCAGCAGGTCCCGGCCGCGCAGCAGCGGCAAAGGCGGCCGGTGGGCGTCGAGGGCGGCGACGCGCTGCCGGAACCATTCCTGGGCCACAGGCGGGAAGTCGCCGGTGCGGCCCACACAGTCGGCGCGCGCCACCCGATACAGCAGCTCCGGGTCGCTGCGCGCCGCCAGCCGACGGATCGCTCCGTCCGAGACCCGTTCCCGGTCGTTGTAGAGCTGGCCCGGCTTGAGGTGGTGGGCCACCATGCCCAGCACCTGGGCCCGCACCGGGTAGCCGCCCAGGGTGTGGACCCGGAGCCGGTCGAGCAGGGCGACGGTGGGCTCGATCCCGGCCTCCTCGTGGCCGCGGGAGCGGATCCGACCGTCCTCCTCACGTGTGGTCGCCGGCTTGCCCAGGTCGTGGCACAGGGCGCCCAGCATCAGCGCCAGGGCCTGCGGCCGCGCGAGGTCGTCACGGGTGGCGGCCGCGGCGTCGACCACCATCAAGGTGTGGGTCCACACGTCTCCCTCGGGATGCCACCCCGGGTCCTGGGGGGTGTCGGCGAGGGGGACGAGCTCGGGGGCGATCTGGGACAGCAGTCCCCAGTCGCGGAGCAGCCGCAGTCCCCGCGACGGGTAGGACGCCTGCAGCAGCAGCTTCTCGAGCTCGCCGAGGACCCGCTCCGCCGGAAGCTCCCGGATGGGCATCGACGCGCACAGCCGCGCCGTCTCGGGCTCGACCTCGAGCTCAAAGCGGGCCGCGAGCTGCACCGCCCGCAGCGCCCGCAGCGGGTCCTCACCGAAGGTGGCGGCGTCCACCACCCGCAGCCGTCGTGCCTCGAGGTCGTCTCGTCCGCCATGAGGGTCGAGCAGCTCGAAGTCGATCGGGTCGACCAGCATCGCGTTGATCGTGAAGTCGCGCCGCCGGGCCGCCTCCGCCGGCGGCAGCCAGGGGTCGCCGCGCACCTGGATGCCCCGGTGGCCCGGTCCCGCCTTGGAGTCCCGCCGCGGCAGCGAGACGTCCACGTCGCCGGAGACGCCGGCCAGCCCGCCGACCTTGAAGACCGTGAAGGCCTCGCCGACCGCGTTGACCGTGCCCACCGCCTCGAGGCAGGCCTTGAGCCGGGCCGCCTCGAGACCGAAGGCCTCGAGGTCGTAGTCAGAAAGCGGGATCCCGAGCAGCGCATCACGCACCGCGCCGCCCACCAGGAATGGCCGCCCGCCGGCGGATCGCACCGTCTCGACCAGGCGGACCACGCCCTCGGGCAGCTCCAGCGGGAGCCGTCTCGGAGGTCGCTCTGCAGGCGGGGTCCGGGGCATCGGCTCCGATTCTACGTGGAGAGGCTACAATGTGTTCGGGGGCAGGCTGACTCGGGCGCTCGGGACGCCACGTCAGGGTCTGGAGAGCAACATGATCAGGAACGTGCTCGCCGCTCTCAGCGTGATCTGCTTGGCGGCACCGGGCTTCTCGGCCGAGAAGAAGGAAGAGGGGAAGAAGCCCACGCTGGAGCTGCGCTCCTCGCCCCGCTTCGGCTTCTCGCCGATCAACGTCCTCTTCACCGCCGAGCTCAAGGGCGGGGACGACCTCGAGGAGTTCTACTGCCCCGAGGTCGAGTGGGACTGGGACGATGGCGGCAAGAGCGTGCGGGAAGGGGACTGCGAGCCCTTCGAGCCGGGCGTCACCAAGATCCAGCGTCGCTTCACGGAGTACCACGAGTACCGACGGGCCGGCATCTACTCCGTCATGGTGACCCTGCGCCACGTGGGCAAGCAGCTCAAGCAGACACGCGTCCGGGTCACCGTCCGGGCCGGTGCTGGCGACCACAGCGACGACTACTGAGGCGATGCGGGACCGGCTCCGCGTCTCGGCATGAGCCTCTCGGTCGGCATCGTCGGCCTCCCCAACGTGGGGAAGTCCACCCTGCTGAACGCCCTCACCCGGGCCGCCGCGGAGGCCTCCAACTACCCGTTCTGCACCATCGACCAGAACGTGGGGGTGACGCCGGTCCCGGACCCCGACCTTCACCGCCTGGCCTCCCTGCTCACACCGCAGTCGGTCCAGCCGGCGACGGTGCGCTTCGTCGACATCGCCGGCCTGGTGGCGGGCGCCAGCCGGGGCGAAGGGCTCGGCAACCGCTTCCTCGGCCACATCCGCGAGGTCGACGCGATCCTGCACGTGGTGCGGTGTTTCGAGAGCCAGGACGTGGTCCACGCCACCGGCGCACCGGACCCGGTGGGCGACGTCGAGGTCGTCGAGACCGAGCTGCTGCTGGCCGACCTGGACGCCGCCGAGCGCGCCCTCGACAAGTGGCAGAAGGCGAAGAAGGTCGGCAAGGACGTGGGCAAGCTGGAGGAGGCGGCGTTCGCGCGGGCGGTTGCGGCGCTTCAGGAGGGCCAGCCGGTCCGCTCGCTGGTTCTCCAGGAGGAGGAGCGGCAGGTTCTGAGCGAGGCGCGCTTTCTCACCGCCAAGCCCTGCCTCTTTCTGGCCAACACCGACGAGAAGGATGCCGCCGGCGCCGGAGAGCGGGTGCGCGCCCTCCGCGAGGCCAGGGGCGCCGAGCGGGTGCTTCCGGTGTCGGTGGCGATCGAGGAGGAGATCTCCCAGCTCGAGCCGGGCGAGCAGCGGGTCTTCCTGGAGGAGCTGGGCCTGGAGCACACGGCGCTCGACCTGGTGGTGACGGCCTGCTACCGGTTGCTGGACCTGATCACCTACTACACGATCGCCCACGGCAAGCTCAGCGCCTGGCCGCTGCGCCGCGGCGGCACCGCCGCCGGGGCGGCGGGCCAGATCCACAGCGACATGATGCGGGGCTTCATCCGCGCCGAGGTGATGGCCCTCGACGACCTGCTGCGGATGGGCAGCCGCCAGGCGCTCCACGACCAGGGACTGATCCGCACCGTGGGCCGCGATTACGTGGTCCACGACAAGGACGTGCTGCACATCCACTTCAAGGCCTGAGCCGTCGTCGGCTGCAGGGCCGCGCCCCGGGGCGAATGTTGACCTGGCTCCTGGCACAGCGTAGCCTTGCCCGCGAATCGTCATGATCAATCAGGACTTCGGGCGCTACCGGCTCGCGGAACGCCTGGGAACCGGCGGGATGGGAGACGTCTACCGCGCCGTCGACCTGCGCCTGGGACGGGAGGTGGCGATCAAGTTCCTGGCCGGGCGCCTGGCGGTCGATCCCCAGCGCCTGGCCCGTTTCGAGCAGGAGGCCCGCACCGCCTCGGCGCTCAACCACCCGAACATCGTCACGGTCCACGAGATCGGCCACCTCGACGGACGCCACTTCATCGTCATGGAGCTGGTGGCCGGCGTCACCCTGCGCCAGATGCTGCGGCAGGGACGGCTCCCCATCCGCACCTGTCTCAGGCTGGGCGCCCAGCTCGCCGACGGCCTGGCCAAGGCGCACGCCGCCGGGATCGTCCATCGCGACGTGAAGCCCGAGAACCTGATGGTCACGCAGGACCAGCGGCTCAAGATCCTGGACTTCGGTCTGGCCAAGCCGACCGCAGCGGTGCGCAGCGATCCCGACGCGGACACCGCCTCGATCGACGTCACGCCGCTCTCCGACAGCAGCGCCTCGCCACCCGGCTCTCCCGAGACCGAGCCCGGCGTGATCCTGGGCACGGTGGGCTACATGTCGCCCGAGCAGGCCCGCGGCCAGCGGGTGGACTTCCGCTCCGACCAGTTCAGTTGTGGGGCCATCCTCTACGAGATGGCGTGCGGCGTGCGCGCCTTCCAGGCCGAGAGCTCGCCCCAGACCCTGGCCCGGATCATCGAGAGCGAGCCCCGGCCGCTCGTCGAGATCAACTCGGGGGTGCCGCGTCCCTACGTTCGGGTGGTGGAGCGCTGCCTGGCGAAGAGCCCGACCCAGCGCTTCGCGTCGACGCGCGACCTGGCCCAGGAGCTGAGGCGGCAGGAGGACAGCCTCGACGACCCGGCCCACGACGTGGTGACCGAGCCCCTCTCCCCGCTCCCGCCTCGCCGACGACCCACCGCGCTGGCGTTGGCCGCCCTCGTGGCCCTGCTGCTCGTGCTCGGCGGGCTGCTGGCGGGTCGCGCGCCGCGGCCGCCGGCCGCCCCGACTCAGAAGCAGCTCGCGGTCCTCCCGTTCGTGGCGCCGGCCCAGGACACCGAAAGCCAGGCCCTCTCGGACGGCGTGGTCGAGACGCTGACCAGCAAGTTGACCCAGCTCCAGAGGTTCCACGGGGACCTGTGGGTGGTGCCCGCCTCCGAGGTGCGCCAGGCCGAGGTCACCAGTGCCAGCGCCGCCCGGCGGACGTTCGGGGTGTCGCTGGTGCTGACCGGCAGCATCCAGCGGGTCGGCGAGAGGCTGCGCGTCACCGCCAACCTGGTGGACGCCGGCACCCTCCGACAGTTGCGCGCCTCTTCCCTCGACCAGGGCGACTCGGACCTGCTGGGCCTCCAGGACGGGCTGGTGACCGAGGTCGCCGAGATGCTGGACCTGGAGATCGGTGAGGACGCTCGACAGAGCCTCTCGGCAGGCAGCACCGCGATCGCCGCGGCCTACGAGCTCTACGTCCGGGGGCGCGGCTTCCTGCAGCGCTACGAGCAGCCGGAGAGCCTGGACCGGGCGATCTCGAGCTTCCAGGCCGCACTGCAGCGCGACCCCGGCTATGCCCTGGCCTACGCCGGCCTGGGCGAGGCCTACTGGAGGAAGTTCGAGCTGGAGCACGATCCCGCCGCCGCCGAGCTGGCCCAGAAGAGCTGCCAGCGTGCGGTCGAGCTCAACGACATGCTGGCCCCCGTGCACGTCACGTTGGGCGTGATCCATCGCGAGATGGGACGGCACCAGGAGGCGCTCTCGGCCCTCCAGCGGGCGCTGGCGCTCGATCCCGCGAGCGCCGAAGCCTATCAGGAGCTGGGCCGGCTGTACGTGGCGGAAGGCGAAGCGGACCAGGCCGAGGCCACCTACCGGAAGGCGATCGAGCTCCGCCCGTCCTACTGGAGCGGCCACAATCACCTCGGCAGCTTCTACTGGCGTCAGGGGAGGTACCAGGAGGCCGAGCGGGAGTTCCGCAAGGTGATCGAGCTGACGCCGGACAACACCCTCGGATACAGCAACCTCGGGGTGATGTACTTTCTGCTGGGCCGCTACGACGAGGCGGTGGCGCTGCTGCGTCGGTCGGTCGAGATCAAGCCCAACGCTCCCGCCTACTCGAACCTCGCGACGGTCCTCTTCTACAGGGGCGACTACACGGCCGCGGCGCGAGGGTTCGAGAAGGTCGTCGAGCTCGAAGACCAGGGCTACGAGTGGTGGGCCAATCTGGGGAGGGCCTACCACTACGCCCCCGGCGAGCGGGCCAAGGCCCCGGCCGCTTTCCGGCGGGCGATCGAGCTGGCGGAGAGGACGAGGGCCCTGACCCCGAAGGACCCTCGGGTGCTCATCGCCCTGGCCGACTGTCACGCCATGCTGGGCGAGACCGCCCCGGCTCGGGAGCAGGCCGCCGAGGCCCTGCGCCAGGCCCCGCACGACGTCGACATCGCCTACCAGGTAGGCGTGCTGTACGTCCAGATCGGAGAAGGGTCTCGCGGCATCCCCTTGATCGTGACCGCCCTACGAGGCGGATACCCGCTCCCGCAAGCCACCTGGGAGATCGGCCGGCTGCGTGCCGACGAACCCCGCTTCGCCGGCGTGATGCGGGAGGTCGAAACGCTCATGCAGGCCAAGGAATGAAAGGAGGTCGTGTTGCGCAAACAGCCCCTCACCCCGTACACACTACCCAAGGGTGTCGGAGCCGAGGTCTTCATCGTTGCCGACGGCAACGGGGAGTTCTTGGTGCGGCCGGCCCTGGTTGCCGTCCAGCGGAACGAGAAGCTGCTGTTCTGGAACCTCAGCGGCCGCGACGTGGAGGTGGCCGCTCCCGGGGCCCGGAAGGTGAGCCTCGGCCCCAACAGCAGCCGTAGCGTGGTCGTCAGCAAGCCGTTGGGTGCCTACCCGTACGTGGTGAGCGTCGATCTCGGCAAGGGGCGGCTCACCCGAGCCCGTGGCGACTCTCCGCCCCGGGTGGTGGTCCGTCCCTGACCGGCCGGGCTGGATGACGTCTACCGCCTCCTGACCGTGACCCGCATCTCGGCGCGGGGACCGTCGGGCCACGTCTCCATGGGCCGGGCCCTCGGGCGCCCATCGCCAGGGACGCCCTGGCCGATGGCCTTCACACTCGCCGACTGGAGGGGTGCCCGCTCGCGGGCGGAGCGACACCTTCCGGAGACGAGGGCGGCCTGGGAGCGGACTCGGTCATGAGCGGTGGTTGGTCGGTGATCCTGGGCCGTCTCTTCCGGCGCGGCGGGAAAGCCCCCGGTCCTCCCAGGACGGAGCCTCACCCCGGCCCCGCCCTGACCGAGGAGGATCTGCTGGCTCGGGCCGAGGCGTTCTGTCACGCCGCCGAGGCCTACTGGAAGGACGCCCAGGCCGAGCCGTCAGCCCGGCGCCACGTCCTCAACAAGCCGTTCGGCGGGATCACGGCCACCCCGGGGGTCCTGTACCGCCTCGGCCTGCTGCTTTCGGAGCTGCGCCTGGGCCTCGGCCACACCGTCCTCGACTTCGGGGCGGGCAGCGGCTGGCTCTCTTCCTGCCTGAACCGCCTCGGCGCCCGCACGATCGCCGTGGACGTGAGCGCAACCGCCCTCGAGCTGGCCCGCGAGCTCTTCTCCCTCGACGCGCGGCACCGGCCGGAGCTCGAGCCGCAGTTCCTCCTCTACGACGGGCACCGGCTACCTCTCCCCGACGCCTCGGTCCACCGCATCGCATGCTTCGACGCGTTCCACCACGTGCCGAACCAGGACGAGGTCCTCGCCGAGTTCCACCGGGTGCTTCGCCCCGGGGGGCGGGCGGTGCTCGCCGAGCCAGGGGAGGGCCACTCCCACGCCGAAGGCTCGACGTTCGAGACCGAGCGTTGCGGCGTTCTCGAGCACGAGCTGGACGTTCTCGACCTCGATCGACGGGCACGCAAGGCGGGGTTCACCACGGTCTCCCTGAAACCCTACCCGGCCCCGGAGGTGCTCTCGGTCTCGCCCGCAGAGTACGCCGCGCTCATGAGGGGCGACACCCGGCACCTTCCCCTGGACCCGCTGGTCCGCAGCTTGCGCGACTTTTTCCTGGTGACCTTGATCAAGGGCGAGGAGCCTCGGGACAGCCGCAACCCGGGCCGCCTGAGGGCGCACCTGCGGGTGCCGGAGGGAACGGTGCTCCGCGGCCGGGGTGGGTCTCACCTCTCCCTGCTCGTCGCGGTCCGCAACGAAGGCGACACGGTGTGGCTCCACGAGGCGGACCCGGTCGGCGGCTACGTGCTGCTCGCCGCCCACCTACTGGATGCGGCCGGCCGCGGGGTCCGCCAGGGCTTCTTCCGGCAGGTCCTTCCCCGCTCGGTGCCCCCCGGCGAAGTGGTCGAGGTCGATGCCGATCTCATCCTCCCCGCGGGGGCGGGTCGCTACCTCCTTCGCTTCGACCTCCTCGACGAGCACGTGACTTGGTTCTCCCAGGCCGGGTCGCCGACCATCGACGTCCCCCTCGAGGTCGAGACGGCGGTGGGCGAGGGCGGCTATCGGGCTCGCATCGAGGCGGGTGGCGCCCCCCTCCGAGGAGCCGGGGGCACCCGGGTGCCTCTGAGGCTCACGATCTCGAACCTGGGGACCGAGCCGTGGCCCCACGCCCCTGCCCCCCGTCCCCACACGGTGAGCCTGGCCGGCCATCTGCTGGAGGCCGATGGCAGCCTCCATGCGCGCGACGTGATCCGCCGGGCACTGCCCCAAACCGTGTTTCCCGGCGGGTCGGTGGTCCTCGAGGACGCCGTGCGCGCTCCCCGGGCTCCCGGGACCTACCGCCTCAAGCTCGACCTCGTGCTGGAGCACGTCTGCTGGTTCGAGCAGCGGGGCTCTTCTCCCTTCGAGCTGCCCCTCGAGGTGACCGACGACGTACCGGACAGCTCGGACCCCGGCGTGCTTCACGCCGGCCTCGAGCGCCTCGCCCCCGAGGGGCCGGTGCGTGCGGTCGCGGGCTCCACTCTCGCCCTCCGCATCCGCGCTCGCAACCTCGGTAACACCCGCTGGCTCCACGCACCGCGTCCCGGGGGCGGCCAGGTGAGCCTCGGCGTGCACCTTCTCGACCAACGCCGGGCCATGGTGGCCCTCGACTACGCGAGGGCAGCGCTTCCCCGCGACGTGGCGCCAGGCGAGACCCTGGAGTGGGACGTGGTGGTGAGCGTCCCGGCCGCGTCCGGCTTCCTCGAGCTGGACCTGGTGGCCGAGGAGATCGCCTGGTTCGGATCGCTGGGCTCACCCACGATCACCCTGCCGATCGAGGTGGTTCCCTGAGATGACGATTCCATCCGGGGCCGCCGCTGGCCGGTGCTCCGCGGGCCTGAGACAATGGGGCGGGGGGTAAGGAGGCGACCATGCGTCATCTTCATCTCGGCTCGTCGTCGACCCTCGCCCTGGCGCTGCTGGCTGCCGGGGCATCGGCTCAGCAGCCCAACCCGCCCAGCTTCGGCGTCGAGGCCCAACTGGTGCTGGTCGACGTGCGGGTGGTTCGCGACGGGCAGCCGGTGCCGGGGCTGAAGCAGAGTGACTTCACCGTCTTCGAGGACGGCGTCGAGCGGCCGGTCGCGCACTTCGAGGAGATCTGGGCCCGCGGCATCGAGCGGCCCCAGGCGCCCGGTCGCTACGTGGTCCACCCGCGGGCCTTCGTGTTCGTGGTCGACGAGCTCCACCTGACTCCCTTCCAGGCCGAGGAGGTCAAGCGGGCGATGATCGACTTCATCCACACCGGGACCCAGGACGGCGACCTGGTGGCCGTGGTCTCGGTCGCCGAGGCCAAGCACGGCCGCACCCTGGTCCCGGATGGACGCGAGGCGATGTCGGCGATGCTGCGTGGCCTTCGCGGCCGCTACGCTCCCGACCGGACCCTCGAGAACCTGTCGGAGGCCGAGGCTCAGCGCATCATGGACGGGGACCGAGCCACGCTGGAGGCCGTCGCCCAACGGATCTACAACGACCGGAAGTTGGAGGTGATGGGGCCGAGAACGCGCCTCGACCCGGAGGCCACCACCCGGGAGGCCCGCCGGCTGGCCCACGACATCCTTGGCCAGGCCGAGCTGGGCCTCAAGGGGACGCTCGGCATCCTGCTCCAGGCGCTGGAGTGGTCGTCGCAGTGGCGCGGCCGGAAGGCGTTCGTGCTGGCCTCGGGCGGCTTCATCCTCGAGCCCTCGCTGCCGGACTTCTCGGCGGTGGCCCGGGCCGCCCAGAAGGCCAACGCCGCCGTGTACTTCCTGGATGCGCGGCCGCTCGAGCCGTCGGCGAGCGCGTCCGGCGATCAGTCCTACGCCGACCCGATCTCGAGCCTGACCTCGACCAACCTCGACCACTTCGGTGGCGCCGCCGGGGCCGAGGTGGTGGCCCTCGACAGCGGAGGCCTGGTGCTGACCAACCAGAACAACCTGGGCGCCAGCCTGGAGCGGATCGCCCGCGACTCCTCCGCCTACTACCTGCTCGGCTACGAGCCGCCGGAGCATCCCAAGAAGAAGAAGCGGGACGAGCTGCGCCGCATCGAGGTGAAGGTGGACCTCGACAGCGTCGAGGTGCGCCACCGTAAGGGGTACTAGCCGGCGCCCTGCCCCCTACGGAGGGGTGAAGAGAAAGACGCGGTTCTCGATCGGCGGCAGCGAGCGCAGGTAGACGTAGATGGCGGCCAGGTCCTCCTCGGTCATCCCCGAGTAGAGGCTCCAGGGCATGGGGGTGTTGAGGTCGCCCGGCATCACCTCCGCAGGCTCGTAGTCGGGGGCCGCGTGGAGCTTGAAGCGCTGGATGAAGTAGTCCCGGGTGAAGCCGCCGATCCCGGTCGTCTCGTCGAAGGTGATGTTCACGCTGCGGACGATGCCGCCGGTCTTCAGCGGGAACTCGAACCCACCGGCGCCCAGCATCCCCGGGACCGGCTCGCCCCGCTGTTGGGGGGTGTGGCAGACCAGGCAACCGGCGGCGGTGGTCAGGTACCTCCCGTAGGCCAGGGGCTCCTGGCGGCTCGGCGAGAGGCGAGTTTGTGGGTCGCGGGGGAGGGTGCGGATGATCAGGCTCATCGGGAAGTCGGAGTGGGACGGGGGGACGTCGTGCTCGATCGGCTCGAGGGTGCGCAGGTAGGCGATGATCGCGTACAGGTCCGGGTCGGCGAGCTGGCCGTACTCGCGGTAGGGCATGATCGGGAAGAGCGGCCGGCCGTCTTGGCCGACACCCGCGGTGATGGCGCGGTAGACCTCGCCGTCGGTCCACTCGCCGATCCCGGCCGGCGTGATGTTGCCCGCGTAGTAGGTACCGGGCAGCCCCGCCTCCTCGTCGAAGACCTCACCCCCCTGGCCCCAGGTGCCCTCCACCGGAGGGGCGGCGAAGAGCCCCCAGTCACGCTTCGAGTGGCAGTCGAGACAGACCGCGACGTGGTGGGCCAGGTAGCGCCCTCGCTCGACCTGTGCCGGGGTGCCGGCGACCTTCAGCTCCGGCGCCGCCTTCACCCGAGGGAACAGGACGAACAGGGCGGCGAGGCCCAGGGCGATCACCGCCGCCGCCACGCTCGCCGCCCAGAGCAGCAGCTTGCCCACTCGCCTCGCCACGGGACCTCAGCGGGTGGGCAGAAGCCGCTTCAGGAGCTGGATCTGGCCGGCGTGGTAGAGGTCGTGGGCGGCGACCCCTCGGATCAGCTTCTCCACCGACTCGCGACCACCGGCTGCCGCGGCGAGGGCGCGGTCGTCGAGGGCCGCCACTCGTTGCCGCAGCACCCGGTGCTCCTGGACCAGCAGCTTCACGTCCGCGCGAAAGGCGGGGAGCGTCGCCTCCACCGGCCGCGGGAACCAGTTGCTGCCGGCGAGGGCGAACGAGCCGCGCTTCTCCCCCGAGATGCGGCGCCGCACCGCATACTTCCAGTAGGCGGCGTGGACCACGATCTCCCAGATGTTGTGCCGGCCGGGGCCGGGCCGCCAGGCCGCCTGTCTCGGGTCCAGCCGCCGGAGCGAGCCACGGAGGTTGGTGCCGTGCCAGGAACGGCCATCGAAGGCCTCGTCCAGCAGGCCGAGGAGGACCGACACGCGGGCCACGCTTCCGCCCCTCGGTTGGATCGTCATGGCCCCGATGGTATCAGTGCTTGAGCAGGCCGATCAGCGCCACCACGCCACCGGCGGCTGACCAGACGATGCCGGTGTTCTGCCAGTCGATGCCGACGCCCGAGTCACCGATCTCCTGCTCGTCCGGAGCGGCGACGATCATGATGACCCCGCTCACCGCCACGATGGTGCCGACCAGGGTCAAGATCTTCCCCGCCTTGCTCCAGCCCTCCTTCTCGACCGGGGCGGCTTCGTCGTCCTCGACGGCGAGCCCCGCCGCGGTGGCCGCCCAGGCGTCGGCGTGCAAGGCCACCTGCTGGCTCAGGGTGGGCTGGGCGGGCCGGTCGCCGATCGGCCCGAGGTCCACGGCCGGCGCCGACGCGGCGGCCGACGGCGAGACGCCCGGTGTGGCGAAGCTGTCGGCGAGCTCCGCCGCGCAAGAGAAAGGCGCGGGGAACGACGCCACGACCATCGCGATGACGACCCAAGGCACGAGCTGCTTCCTAGGATTCACGGAGGCCCTCCGATTAGACTGGTTTGTGTCTGGTTACCCCCCGGCCCCTCCCGAGGGTGCGCACATCGGAAGGTTGGGAAGCCGGGATGGCTCTGGCAAGCATAAGTCGGCTGTCAAGAGGTGGCGTGCCGGCCTGTTGGCCGCCGCGGCGGCGGTCGCCCCGGCGCTGCTGGCCGGCCAGCCGTCGGCCCCACCGGCCCCCGCCTCGACGGAGCCGTCGCAGCCGGTGGCGTACGGTGATCTGCTGGCCGCCATGCGCGCGGAGCGGGGCTACGACGCCCGCAAGACCACCAACCTGGGCCGCTTCCAGGCCGGCGTGCTGCTCCGCCTGGCCAAAGAGGCGCACCAGCGGCGTCCCTCCGGCCCGCCGCTGTTCGTCGGTCACGCCGACTGGTTCCACGCCTACCTCCAGACGGTCGGCCTGTCGCCGGCAAAGGTCTCGATCAGCGCGCGGATCTCCTTCGAGAACCGCCAGGACGTCTGGATCGAGTACCGCCAAGACCGGGTGGTCCGGAAGGTCGTCGAGGGACCGCCGGTGCGCCGGGCGCTGAACGTCTCGGTCGCCCCGCTTCCGGGCAGCTCGGTGTCGGCCCGCTACTCCTACGACGACCTCGACTCCACCCCTCATCTCCGGGTGACGGTGGAGCGGGAGTACCGGTACCGTCTGGTCGACTTCGCCGACCAGGTCTTCTTCGACCAATTCCAGGGCCTGCACGGCCGACCCACCACCGGCCTGCTCGGCCTCCTCTTCCGGCTGATCGGCGAGGGGCACCTCGTCTACTCGCGGATCGCGGTGGCGGAGGACCAGGTGCAGTTGGTGGTCGGCCACGCCCGAAAGGGCTTCCTGTCCCGGACCGCCACCGTCACCATCCAGCCGGACGGCACCGCCGAAGCCGGCGTCCCCGAGGACCGCCCTGACCTGCTCGCCCTGGAGCGGCGGCTACGCGCGCCGATCGAGATCGAGTACGTTCCCTGGCCCGAGTGACCCGAGCGGACCCGGGCGTTCGGGTGGGCTCGGCGAAGTGGCATGATGGGCCGGTGACGACACGCTATGACGTGGTGGTGCTGGGCTGTGGCCCGGCCGGCGAGCGGGCGGCGATCCAGGCGGCGCGGGCCGGACGGAGCGTGGCCGTGGTCGAGCGCGCCCACGTGGTGGGCGGCAACCGCGTCAACTGGGGGACCATCCCCTCCAAGACGCTGCGCGAGAGCGCGCTGTTCTTCCACCAGCTCACCCGCAACCGCCTCCACGGCGTCCGCTACGAGGTCGACGCCGAGATGACGGTGGCCGACTTCACCCATCGCGAGCGGGCGGTGGTGCAGCGCGAGCTGGAGCTGATCAACCAGTCGCTGGGTCGCTACGCCGTCGAGGTGATCGAGGGACACGCCCGCTTCGCGGGGGCCCGCTCGGTGGTGGTGGAGCCTCCCGGCGGCGCACCCTCGCGGACCTTGACCGGCGAGTTCTTCGTGATCGCCACCGGGTCCCGCCCCAGCCGGCCGTCCGACGTCCCCTTCGACGGCCAGACCGTCTTCGACTCCGAGACCATCCTCCAGCTTCCCCGCATGCCCCGGAGCCTGACGGTGCTGGGCGCCGGCGTGATCGGCATCGAGTACGCCAGCATCTTCGCCGCCATCGGGATCGAGGTCACGCTGGTGGACACCCGCGAGCGCCTGCTCCCCTACCTGGACCGGGAGATCGTCGGCGTCCTGGTGGAGGAGCTGCAGCGGCTGGGAGTCTCGATTCTCCACTCCGACCGGTACCAGCGGATCGAGCCCTCCGCCGGCGACCCGCCGCGGGTCGTGTGCACGACCGGGGCCGGACGCCGGCTCGAGTCGGACGCCCTGCTCTACTGCGTCGGCCGCGACGGCAACACCCACGACATCGGTCTCGAGACCCTCGGCATCGAGCCCGGCCGGTACGGCCTGCTGCAGGTGAGCCCGAGCTTCCAGACCGCGCACCCCCACATCTACGCGGTGGGCGACGTGATCGGCTACCCGGCGCTGGCCAGCACCTCGATGGAGCAGGGGCGCCAGGCGATGCGCCACGCCCTGGGTCTACCCGGACCCAGGGGCCGGACCGACGTGCTGCCCTTCGCCGTCTACGCGATCCCCGAGGTGGCCTACGTCGGGGAGACCGAGGAGGCGCTGCGGGAGAGAGGCACCGAGCTCGTGGTGGGGCGTAGCAGCTACGACATGAACCCCCGCGGGCAGATCCTGGGTGGCAACGGCGGGATGCTGAAGCTCCTCTTCGAGAAGCCCTCGCTACGCCTGCGGGCGGTCCACATCGTGGGCAGCAGCGCCAGCGAGCTGGTCCACGTCGGCCAGGCCTTCCTGCGATTCGGGGCTGCCGCCGCCGACATCGCCGAGACGCTCTACAACTATCCAACCTTGTCGGACATGTACCGACACGCCGCCCTGGTGGCGCTGGCCGACCGCGGCTGACGCAGTGAGACTGGCCATGGGGGACACGATCCCGAATCCACGGCCCGCCGGAGGATTCGGGTCATCCGGCCATGGGGGACACGATCCCGAATCCACGGCCCGCCGGAGGATTCGGGTCATCC
>CAZNNH010000037.1:38617-42752 GCA_964574335.1 uncultured Acidobacteriota bacterium
GGCCATGGGGGACACGATCCCGAATCCACGGCCCGCCGGAGGATTCGGGTCATGTCCCCATGCACGGCTTGCGTCGAACCGTCCGGAACGTTACTCGGCGGCCTTGATCTCGTCCCAGACCTTGGTGTACTTGGCGTTGTCCTCGCCCAGGTCCTGGATCACCTCGCTTCTCTCCCGCACCTCGGGCTGGGCGAACCGCTCCCGGAACGCCTTCATCTGGTCCGCGATTTTGTCGTAGCTGGGGAGGTTCGGGCACAGGTAGGCGATGAAGTCGGTGTTCTCGGCCGCCACCTCCGGGTCGTGGAGGAAGTTGATGAAGGCGTGGGCCAGCGCCACCTGCTGCGCCCCCTTGGGGATCACCAGGTCGTCACAGGACACGCTGGTTCCCTCCACCGGCACCGCGAACGCGATGTCGTCGTTCTCCGCCTGGACCTGGAAGATGTCGCCGCTGTAGCCGTGGACCAGCAGGAACTCGCCGCTGGCCAGGCCGGTCTTGTACTGCTCGTTCTCCAGCTTGGCCAGGTTGTGGCGCCAGCCGATCACCACGTCGCGGGCCTCCTGGAGCTGCTGCTCGTCGCGGGTGTTCAGGCTGTAGCCCAGGGACTTGAGGGCGGCGCCGATGGTCTCGCGCATGTCGTTGAGCATGGTCATCCGGCTCTTCAGGTCCTGGCGCCCGAAGACCTTCCAGCTCGGCTCGAAGCCCTCGACCCGGCTCTTCAGGTAGCCGATCCCGGTGATGGTGAGCATGTAGGGGACCGAGTGGGTGAGCTGTGGGTCGAGGGCGATCCTCAGGTAGTCGGGGTCGACGTTCTTGGCGTTTTGGAGAAGCGAGCGGTCCAGGTCCTGGAGCATCCCCTGCTGGTGCATGATCGCCACCATGTAGCTGCTCGGCGTCACCACGTCGTAGCCGGAGGCGCCGGCCTTCATCTTGGCGAACATGGCCTCGTTGGAGTCGAAGGTGTCGATCACCACCCGGCAGTGCTGCTCCTGCTCGAAGCGGGTCAGCAGCTCCGGCTTGACGTAGTCGGCCCAGGTGTAGACGTGCAGCACCGGATCAGGCTTGCGGCAGGCGGACGTGGAGGTCAGGGCGGCCACGGCGACGGCGGCGGCGACGGCTCTTCTCATGGGCGATCCTCCGTGAAGCGCTGGCTGAGCGCGACGGCGACGAAGGTCAGCGCCAGCAGCAGCGTGCTGAGCGCGTTGATCAGGGGCGGCGACCCGTGCTTGATCATGCTGTAGATGCGGATCGGAAGGGTGGTGCTACCAGGGCCGGCCACGAAGAACGTGATCACGAAGTCGTCGATCGAGAGGGTGAAGGCGAGCAGGCCCCCGGCCAGGATCCCGGGGAGGAGCAGCGGCACCAGCACCTTCCAGGTGGTGGTCCACCAGGAGGCGCCGAGGTCCCGGGCCGCCTCCAAGACCGACTCGTCGAAGTCCTGGAGCCGCCCCAGCACCACCATCGCCACGTAGCTGATGCAGAAGGTAACGTGGGCCAGGTAGATGGTGAAGAGGCTCAGCTCCACGCCGACGGCGACGAAGAAGAGCAGCAGGCTGATCCCGACCAGGATCTCGGGGACCACCAGCGGCGTGTATATGAGCAGGTAGTGGAAGCGCTGGAGGCGGCTGGCGTAGCGGTGGAGGGCCACCGCGGCGGTGGTGCCCACTACCATCGAGGTGGCGGTGGCGGTCACGGCGACCACCAGGCTGTTGACCAGCGCCCGCCAGATGTCCTGGTGGGCGAGGAGCCGCCGGTACCAGTCGAGGGTGAAGCCCTCGAAGCGGCCGCCGAAGCGCGAGGCGTTGAAGGAGCCCACCACCAGCACCAGGATCGGCAGGTAGAAGAAGACCAGCAGCAGAAAGGTGACGACCGCCGGGAAGCGGCTGCGCCTCACGCGTCCTCCTCGATGATCGGACCGGTGCCGTCCCGCCGGCGCTGCAGGGCGAGCACCGCCGCCGTCGGCAGGAGCACCGCCAGCACCAGGAGCGACGAGAGGGCCGAGGCGTGGGGGAGGTTCCGGTCCACGAAGACCCGTTGGGCGATCTTGTTGCCCACCATCTCCCCGCCCGGACCGCCCACCAGGTCCGGGATCACGTAGGAGCCGAGGGCCGGGATGAAGACCACCAGGGTGGCGGTGAGCAGCCCGCGCCGGATTCCGGGTACGAACACCGAGACGAAGGCCTGGAAGGGGAGGGCACCCAGGTCGCGCGCCGCCTCGATCAGCCGGAAGTCGAAGCGTTCGGCGGCGGCGTAGATGGGGAGGATCGCGAAGGGGAGGTAGGTGTAGATCATCACCAGCAGCACCGCCTCCGAGCTGTAGAGTAGCGAGGTGCCGGGCGGGGAGAGGCCGAGCGCCACCAGCACATGCTTGAGGCTCCCCTCCGGGTGGAGCAGCGTCTTCCAGGCGAAGATCCGGACCAGGAAGCTGGTCCAGAAGGGGACGATCACAAGCAGCAGCAGGGTTTGACGCCACCGGCGCGGGGCCCGGGCGATGTAGTAGCCGGCCGGGGCGGCGAGCAGGATCGAGACACAGGTGGTGACCAGGCTGAGCCAGAGGGTCCGCCAGACAATCGCCGGGTAGCTGGGGTTTCCGAGGCCGGCCAGGCTCGAGAGCGTGAAGCCGGGCCCGATCCCCCCGAACGGGTCGGACGGCCGGAGGGCGATGCCGAAGATCAAGAGCGTGGGCACCAGGAACAGCAGCAGCAGCCAGCCCAGCGAGGGCAGCGTGATCAGCCACTCGGCCAGGCGGGGGCGGAGGGGAGCGCGGGGAGAGCTCACGGTGCCGGGGCTGGGCCGTCGGGCAGGGTCTGGAGGCGCTCGTCAGCGGGGCTGTACCGCTCCAGCATGAAGGCATCGTCGGCGTGCCAGCCCAGCCAGACCTCCTCGTTCCAGCGGACCGGCTGGGCGTCGAGCAGGTAGCGGTTGTGCTGCTCGAAGACCGCGATCCGGTGGCCGTGGGCCCGCACCCAGTACTTGGTGTGGGTCCCGAGGTAGACGACGTCCTCCACCCTCCCGGCCACGGCGTTGCGCCGCGGGTCCGCCGCGGGCCGCTCCCGCGAGATCCGGAGCTTCTCCGGGCGCACGCTGAGCGAGACCACGCTGCCGGGGCCGAGCCGCTTGTCGTTGAAGCAGACCACGTCCGGGAAGCCGGCGATGCCGAGGCGACAGTAGTCCGCGCCCTCCAAGGCGCCTACCCGGCCCTCGAAGAAGTTGGTGTCGCCGATGAAGGCGGCCACGAAGCTGCTGCGCGGCGCCTCGTAGATCTCGGCCGGGGCACCCACCTGCTCCACCCGCCCCTGGCTCATCACCGCGATGCGATCGGACAGGCTCATCGCCTCGCCCTGATCGTGGGTCACGTACAGGAAGGTGATGCCCACCTGGTCGTGGATCAGGTCCAGCTCGATCAGCATCCGTTGGCGCAGCTTCAGGTCCAGCGCCGCCAGCGGCTCGTCCAGCAGCAGCACGTCCGGCTTGTTGATGAGAGCCCGGGCGATGGCCACCCGCTGCTTCTGGCCGCCGCTGAGCGCCGCCGGCATCTCGTCGGCGTGGGTCTCGAGCTGGGTCAGCGCCAGCATCCGCTCGACCTGGTCCCGGATCTCGGCCCGCGGCCACCGGGCGACCCGCGGTCCGAAGGCGATGTTGTCGCGCACGCTCAGGTGGGGGAAGAGGGCGTAGCTCTGGAAGATGGTGTTGACCTTGCGGCGGTTGGGGGGGAGGTCGGTGATGTCGACGCCGCCCACCCGCACCCGGCCGGCGCTGGGCGACTCGAAGCCGGCCACCATGCGCAGGAGCGTGGTCTTGCCGCAGCCGCTGGGCCCGAGCAGCGAGAAGAACTCCCCCCGCCTCACCTGCAGCGACACCGAGTCGACCGCGGTGACGGCGCCGAACCGCTTGGTGACGCCGTCGAGCTCGAGGAACTCGGCCAAGCCGCAATTCTACACGCGGTGCCCGAAGTGAATTCGGGCACCGCTATCGAGCGGGGGGCTCCCGCCCCCCGAGCCCCCGGACACGAACCCGGCGCCCGGGGGGACATGACCGGGTTTGTTCTGCCCCGCCGTCAAACCCGGATCGTGTCCCCCGTGTCGGGCACCGCTATCGAGCGGGGGGCTCCCGCCCCCCGAGCCCCCGGACACGAAC
>CAZNNH010000038.1:0-13022 GCA_964574335.1 uncultured Acidobacteriota bacterium
TACTCACGTCGTGCCTGGGCTTCCTGGTCCTGGTGGCCACGGCCCAGCCCGCGAGCGCCGCCGACTTCAAGGTTGTGGTCAACGACGGCAACCCGGTGGTCACCCTCGGCAAGGCCGACGTCGGCAAGCTGTTCCTCAAGAAGGACACCCGCTGGGAGTCCGGCGCGACCGTCGAGCCGGTCGATCAGGTGGGCGACTCCGCCGTCCGCGAGACGTTCTCCAAGGAGATCCACAACAAGGCGGTGGGGGCGGTGAAGAGCTACTGGCAGCGACAGATCTTCTCCGGACGGGGCACGCCTCCGCCGGAGCTGTCGTCGGACGGAGAGGTGATCGCCTACGTGAAGTCGCACCCCTGGGCCGTCGGCTACGTCGCTGCCGATACGGCCGTCGGCCAGGGCGCCAAGGTCGTGAAGGTCGTCGATTGAGCCGTACTCGGGGAGGGGAGTGAACCACTCATGTTATCCAGGCTCAGACTGGCCCACAAGATGCTGCTGCCGCCGCTGGTGGCGGCGGCAGCGCTGATCGCCATACTCTCGGTGGCGCTGCGCGCCGTTTCGGTGGCCGAGTCCGAGAGCGAGCGCATCCAGACCGGCTACTTCCCCGCCTCCGAGCTCAACCGTGATCTCGGCGGCATCCTGGCCCGCGTGCAGCGCGGGCTGCAGGATGCCGCCGCTGCCACGGACGAAGAGATGCTGGCGGACACCGACGCCCTCCGCGACGAGTTCCAGGCGCGGCTGTCCGCCGGGCGGGCGATCAGCACCATCACCGAAGCCGATCTCGTCGACCTCGAGAAGAAATTCGACGGCTACTACACCCTGGCCCGACAGACCACGCTCCGGATGATCAACCTGGAGTCGGGCGTCGCCCTGACCGAGGCCCTGGATTCGATGCGCAAGCAGTACACGTCCATCGAGACCAAGCTGGAAGAGTCCACCGTCCGTGGCAAGCTGGAGATGCGGACAGCCCTCGAGGGGGTGAGGGCGCGACTGGGCCGGACCCTGTGGGTGGTCCTGTTCGTGAGCCTGGCCGCGCTCTCGGTGCTGGTGGTGCTTTCGGTGGCGATCACGCGGTCGTTGACGGGACCGGTGCTCCAGGCCGCCGCCATCGCCGACCGGCTGGCGGAAGGGGACCTGAAGGTCGAGATCACCACCACCTCGAGGGACGAGGTGGGGCAGCTCCTGGGCGCCATGGACCGGATGGTCCGCTATTTCCAGGAGATGGCCGACGTGGCCAATCGCATCGCCAAGGGGGACGTGGAGGCGGCCGTCGAGGTCCGGTCCGAGCGGGACAGCCTGGGGCGGGCCTTCGGCGGGATGACCGAGTACATCCGGGAGATGGCCCGAATCGCCGAGTCGATCGCCGCCGGCGAGCTCGAGACGCGGGTCGATTCCCGGTCCGACAAGGACGCGCTCGGCCAGTCCTTCGCCGGCATGATCGGCCGCCTCTCGACCACCCTCGGCGACGTCCGGGAGAGCATCCTGATGCTGTCCTCGGCGTCGTCCCAGGTCGCGCAGACGGCCGACGCGCTCTCGCAGGGCGCCACCCAGCAGGCCGCCTCGGTCGAGGAGACCACCTCCAGCCTCGAGGAGATGGCCGCCTCCATCCGGCAGAACGCCGCCAACAGCAGGGAGATGGAGCAGCGAGCCGTGTCGGGGGCCTCGGACGCAGAGCAGAGCGGAAAGGCCGTCAACGAGACCCGAGACGCCATGAAGGCCATTGCCACTCGGATCTCGATCGTCGAGGAGATCGCCTACCAGACCAACCTGCTGGCGCTCAACGCCTCGATCGAGGCGGCACGGGCCGGCGAGCACGGGCGGGGCTTCGCGGTCGTCGCCAGCGAGGTCAGGAAGCTGGCGGAGCGGAGCCAGGAGGCCGCGCGGGGGATCAGCACGCTGGCCTCGACCAGCCTCGACGTGGCGGACCGGTCGGCGAACCTGCTCGACACCTTGGTGCCGTCGATCCGCAAGACGGCGGCCCTGGTGCAGGACGTGGCGGCGGCCTCCGAGGAGCAGTCGACGGGGGTGGCTCAGATCAACCTGGCCATGACGCGGGTCGACCAGATCACCCAACAGGGGGCCTCGGCCGCCGAGGAGTTGTCGGGGACCGCGCGCGAGATGGCGCGCCAGGCGCTGGCGCTCCAGAAGCGGATCAGCTTCTTCCGTCTCGGGACCGATGCCCAGGCGCCCATCCCCACCGAAGGGCCGGCTGGCGAGGCAAAGACGGAGTCGGCGCGTTCCTGAGGGAGATCAGGATGGAGCCCAACGAGCTCGAGCTGCTCCTGAAGACGTTCTTCGCCGAGGCGGACGAGATCCTCACCCGCATGGAGGACAACGCCGTCAGCCTGGAGGACGCCCCGGCCGACGAGGAGACCATCCAGTCGCTGTTTCGGGGCGCCCACACCCTGAAGGGGAACGCGGCCGCCATGGGGTTCCCCTCGGTGGCCGAGCTGGCTCATGCCCTCGAGGAGGCGCTCGACCAGATCCGCTCGGGACACCGCTCCGTGACGCCTGACATGGTCTCGCTACTGCTCTCGTCCGTCGACGCGTTTCGTCACATGCTGAGCGGCCGGGACGCCGCCGCCGCGGAGGCGGCGGCTCAGCAACACCGGTCGCTGCGAAAGAAGCTGGTGTCGTGGGGGAGGCGGGCGCCGGGCGGGGCCACCCCCAAACGGCGCACCGCTGCCGCGCGCACCGGCCCCGCGGCTCCGAAGCCGGAGCTCCCCCGAGGAGAGAGGTCCCTGGAGCCGGAGGCGAGCCGGGGCCTGAACGGCGAGCGGACCCTACGAGTGGACGTGAAGACCCTCGACACGCTCCTCAACCTGGCCGGCGAGATCACCACCGCCCGCGAGCGGCTGGGGAGGGCGTGTCGGGCCCTGGGAGAGGCCGGCGCCGAGGCGCTCTCGCTGCTGCAGGATGCCGATCACCTCCACGCCCAGTTGCACGACGCGATCGTCCGGGCGCGGCTGGTGCCGCTGGGGCCCACCTTCCGCCAGCAGCTCCGCACGTTGCGGGACGCCGCCGCCCGCTGCGGGCGGAAGGCCCGCCTGGAGATCTCCGGCGCCGACGTGATGGTGGACACCTCGGTCGTCGATCATCTCCGAGAGGCACTCGTCCACCTGATCCGGAACGCCCTCCACCACGGCATCGAGGACCCGGAGGTGAGGGTCGCAGCGGGCAAGGAGGCCTCCGGGACCCTGTCGCTGCGAGCCCAGCGACGATCGGCGCAGATCGTGATCGAGCTCACCGACGACGGTCGGGGCCTGGACCGGGAGGGCATCCTGGCCCGTGCCCGCGCCCGCGGTCTGGTCGGGCGCGAGGAGCAGAGCGACGAGGCGGCGATCGATCGTCTCCTGTTCCTGCCCGGCTTCTCCACCAGCGATGCCGTCACCGAGCTCTCCGGCCGCGGGGTCGGCCTCGACGTGGTCCGGAGGCGCATCGAGGCGGTTCGTGGCTCGGTCCACATCGAGAGCCGGGCCGGGGCGGGGACGACGGTCACCATTCACCTGCCGCTCAGCCTGGCCATCATCGACGGGTTCCACGTGACCGCCGGCGGCCGGAGCTACGTCATCCCCAGCGAGGCCGTGGTGGAGTGTCGCGAGTGGAGCGACTCCGACTCGCCCAGCCCCGATCGCGGCCTGGTCGACCGCGCTGGACGCCCGCTGGCCTTCGTGCGCCTGGCCACGGCCCTGGGCGGCCCGCCCTCGGCGCCGGCCCGCGAGGGTCTGGTGGTCGTCGACCACGAAGGGGTGGCGGCGGGGTTGGTAGTGGACGCCGTCGTCGGTTCGGCGCCGACCGTCGTCAAGGCGCTCGGGCCGACCCTCGAGGGGCTCTCCGGCGTCTCCGGCTTCACCATCCTCGGTAGCGGCGACGTCGCCCTGATCCTGGACGTACCGGGCCTGGTGCGCCGCCAGACCCAGGGTCCGTCCAACGGGTGGGCCCGGTGAGAGAGCTGCTGTGCTTCTCGCTGGGGTCGGAGGAGTACGGGATCGACCTCGCTGGCGTTCACGCGATCTCCTCGGTGGCTGGCCTGCACAGCGTGCCCGGGACGCCCTCGTTCCTGCGAGGCGTGATCCCGTCTCCGCTGGGGCCGGCGCCCCTCGTCGACCTGGCCCGGAAGTTCAAGCTCGGTACCGAGGCGAGCCCGGAGCGACCAACGGCGGCCATCGTCGAGACGCCCATCGCCGGCGCGCCCACCGCCATGGCGATCCTGATCGGCGAGAGCAGCCGGGTGGTGGAGGTGGAGCCCGACAACATCGAGCCGCCCCCCGAGCTCGGTGCCGGGATTCGGGCCGAGTTCCTGCGAGGCGTCGCTCGGGTGGAGGGGCGGACGGTCTTCATCATCGACCTCGGGCCGTCGCTGTCGGCCACCGAGGTGGAGGCTCTGGAGGGGCTTCGGTCCGACTACCGCGACACCGTAGGGGAGGCTTCGGGGCAGACCGTGCGCCACGGGGGTTCGGCGGGCAGCGCCGGGGGTTTCGACCGCGACCGGAGCGAGTACCTGGTCTTCAGCATCTCGGGGGTGTCCGCCGGGTTCCGGCTGACGGAGATCAGCGAGCTGGTGCAGATCGGCTCGGTGATGCCTCTCCCGGGTGTCCCGCGATGGGTCAGCGGCGTCACCAACGTGCGCGGCCAGGTCATCCCGGTCCTGGACACGGCCGCCCTGGTGGGGTTGGCCTCCGCACCTCCCACCTCGCGGACCTGCAGCATCATCGCCGACGTCCAGGTCGGTGAGCGGTCAACCGCCGTCGCCTTCGTGGTGGACGACGTTCTCCAGGTCGTCGCGCCGGCGCCCGGGGAGATCGACCTCCCTGCAAGCGTCGGCCTACCTCTGCCCGCCGAGCACGTGAAAGGGGTGGCGCGCTGCGACGCAGGATTCGTGGCGTTGCTCTCTCCGGCCGCGCTGGTCCCGGGGGCCTTGATCTCCGCCGGCGACCAGCCGGCAAGCTAGCCTCATGGGTCGAGCTGGTAGACGACGGCCCACTCCTGCCGCGAGGCCACCTCGACCGTCCCCTCGATCACCACCGCCAGGTGGGCGATCGTGGCCGGAGGCGCGCAGGCGTCGAGGTCGGGCGTGTCGAACACCAGCTCGACCTCCCGCGGCTGCTGGGCCTCCAGCGTGAAGCCCTCCGCCCGGGCGCTGAGGCAAGCGGCGATGTTGGTGCCGTGGAGGAACCCCACCACCCACAGGACGGTCCCGGTCGAAGGCGACAGCAGGCGGAAGCGCATCCGCACCTGTTGCGGGCAGCCATCCAGGGTGGGACCGCAGCCGACGATCGTAGATCCCGGCGGGGGCTCGGCTCCCAGGAAGGTGATCGCCGTCGGGCCGGTCGAGGCGCCGGGGATGGCGGTGGTGCGAGGGTCTGGTGCGGGAGTGGGCGTCGGGGTGGCCGTCGGAGTCGGCGAGGGCGGCCCGACGGGGCTGGTGCTCCCGCTTCCGCAGCTGGCCAGCCCCAGAAGGGCCAACAGCGAAAGCCACCTCATGGTTCCCTCCCCGCTGGCTGCGGCCGCGGCCTTACCCCACCCGGCTGACCCGCTACCGCAGGACCAGGAACGCCACGAGCATCGTTCCGACGAAAAGCGCCGCCACTAGCAGCTCCGTCGACAGGGAAGCGGGCTGAGTCGAAGGCTGCGTCGACCGAACGTCGTCTGGCAGCCAGTGAGCCGGCTTCCTCCGTGGCAGCTTGAGCAGCGTCAGCTTCTTGGCCCGGGGGTTGAAGGCCACCACCAGTGACGATGCCACGAGCCAAGGCACCGAGGCCAGCCAGGCAGCGTGGAACCATCCGTTCTGGGGAAGGTCGACCAGGCCAGCGGCAAACAGGAGCCTGTTGACCAGAGGGGCGCAAAGCAGTAGCCCGAACCCATCCTGTGCGATCCGGACGCCCGGGAGGGTCACCACTGCTCGACAGGCCTGGCATGTGCCGCGGCCCATCACGAACCACGACCGGCCCACCGGTGCGCCGCAATGGGGGCAGCTCAGCGGGGCCATGGGACCCTACGCCTACCCGACGATCTCCAGCCGTACCCGGCCGGTTCCGGGTCCCAGCAGGCCGATCCGGCGCGCGGCGCCCTTGGACAGGTCGATGATGCGCCCCTTGTGGCCCGGGAAGCGGTCATTGATCCGCACCACCACGCTCTTGCCGGTGGAGAGCAGCGTGACCTTGACCCGGGTCCCGAAGGCCCAGTACTGGTGGGCGGCGGTGAGGGCCTCCTGGTCGAAGCGCTCGCCACTGGCGGTCTTCTTGCCGTGGTAGCCGGGCCCGTACCAGGAGGCGATGCCTTCCTGGACCGTGCCGCGGCCGGGAGACTCGGGGGGTGGCCAGTGGTACTGCCTGGCGCATCCCGGAAGCAGCAGGGCGGCGAGCACGAGGGCGGATGCCGGTCTCATGACACCTTGTGGACGCGCAGCATGTTGGTGGCTCCCGTGGTCGGGCTGGACCCGGCCAGCATCAGCAAGAGGTCGCCCTTCTCCGCCAGCCCCTGCCGCTTCAGCACCTCCTCGCCCTGGGCGCACATCTCCTCGGTGGTGGGGGAGAGCTCGGCGTGGAGAGGCGTGACGCCCCACCACAGCGCCAGGCGCTGGTAGGTGTGCTCGTCGACGGTGAGCGCCGCGATCGGCCGGCGCGGTCGGTAGGACGACAGCAGTCGGGCGGTGCCGCCGGTCTCGGTGAAGGCGACGATCCGGCGGCAGTCCAGCTCCTCGGCGACCGAAGAGGCGACCCGCGCCAGGCTCCGGGCGGTCGCCGTGTGGTCGCCCCCGGTGACCCGGGGCGGCGGGGGGGCCAGGTAGTACCGCTCGGTGTAGCGGACGATCCGGCCCATCGTCTCGACGGTCTCGACCGGGAAGTGACCGGTGGCGGTCTCGGCCGAGAGCATCACCGCGTCGGTCCCGTCGTGGATGGCGTTGGCCACGTCGGAGGCCTCGGCGCGGGTAGGGCGCGGATGGTCGATCATGCTCTCGAGCATCTGGGTGGCCGTGATCACCACCCGGCCGGCGCCGTTGGCCATCTGGATGATCCGCTTCTGCAGCGTCGGCACCTCCTCGGTGGACAGCTCGACGCCCAGGTCGCCACGGGCCACCATCAGGCCGTCGGTGACCTCGAGGATCGAGGGGAGATCGTCGACCGCCTCGCGCTTCTCGATCTTGGCGATGACGGGGGCGGTCCCCCCGAGCGAGCGCACCAGCTCCTGGCACTCGATCACGTCGGCGGCACGGCGCACGAACGAGAGCGCCACCAGGTCCACCTGATGGGCGATCCCGAAGGCCAGGTCGGCCCGGTCCTTCTCGGTCAAAGCCGGCGTCGAGAGCGCCACCCCCGGCAGGTTCATGCCCTTGTGGGAGCGCAGCGCCCCGCCGTACACGACCTCGCAGTCGACCTCCTCGCCCGAGGAGCCCAGCACCCGAAGCTCCAGGTTGCCGTCGTCCAGAAGGATCCGGTCGCCGGCCCGGACGTCTCCCGGCAGCGCTCGATAGGTGGTCGAGAGACGCTCCGGCGTGCCGAGGGTCTCCGCGGTGGTGATCACCAGCCGGGCGCCCGGCTCCAGCCGGATCTCCCCGTCCCGGACTGCGCCGGCGCGGATCTTGGGCCCGCTCAGGTCCTGGAGCAGGGTCACCGGCCGACCCAGCCGGGAGCGGATCTCCCGCACCGCCTCGATCACCTCCAGGTGCTCGGCGTGCTCGCCGTGGGAGAAGTTGAGGCGCGCCACGTCGACGCCGGCCAGGATCAGGCGCTCGAGGATGGCGGGCTCCCGGGTGGCCGGTCCGATGGTGGCGACGATCTTCGTGTGGCGCATGAGGTTCGTCGAGTATGGGGCGAGAAGCCACGTGGTTTCAAGGCGATTCGGGCCGCTGGGCGGGAGCCCCCACCCCTCCGGATCCTTGACACTCCGCGCGGCCCAACGGTATAGTCACGCGGCCTCGGCTCCCCGGGTGCCGGGTTTTCGAGCATGCTTCCTTCCTACGTCCCCATCTTGGTCCTGGGCGCCACCGCCGTGGGCTTCGCCGCCTTCACGCTGGTGGTCTCCCACATCCTGGGCCGCCCCAGGGTCAGCCCCGAGAAGACCTCCACCTACGAGTGCGGCATGCCCCCGATCGGCACCGCCCGCGAGCGCTTCCCGATCAAGTTCTACCTGGTCTGCATGCTCTTCATCCTCTTCGATGTGGAGGCGGCCTTCCTGTACCCGTGGGCGCTGGCGCTGCGGGAGCTGGGTCTGTTCGGCCTTCTCGAGATGGGCGTCTTCTTCGCCGTGCTGGCCGGCGGCTTCGTCTACGAGTGGAAGATCGGGGCGATGGACTGGTAGGCCGATGCTGCTGACCGCCGACAACCAGGCCCGGTTCGAGAAGCTGCTGGGGCGCTACCCGGTCAAGCGCTCGGCGCTGCTCCCGACCCTGCGCCTGGTCCAGGGCCAGGAAGGCCACCTCTCCACCGAGGCGATCGAGCTGGTGGCCTCGCTGCTCGACCTGACCCCGGCCCAGGTCCACGACACCGCCAGCTTCTACACCATGTTCCGCTTCGAGCCCCAGGGCCAGCGGCACATCGAGATCTGCACCAACCTCTCCTGTGCCCTGAACGGTGCCGACGAGCTGGTGGAGTCGACCTGCCGCAAGCTGGGCCTGTCGAGCTGCGGGACCACCGCCGACGGCAAGCACACGGTGGAGCGGGTCGAGTGCCTGGCGGCCTGCGGCGGGGCACCCGCGGTCCAGGTGAACGGCCAGTGGCTGGAGCAGGCCGGCGAGGCCGACCTCGACCGGATCCTGCGCGGCGAGCCAGCGGCACGCTCGTTCGACTGGCCCAAGAGCCCGGGCGAGATGATCCTGCTGCGCAACTGCTGGAAGGAGCGCTCGACCTCGCTCGACGTCTACCGCCAGGGCGGCGGCTACTCCCGGCTGAAGGAGAACCTGGAGCGGGCCCCGGAAGAGATCATCGAGATCGTCAAGAAGTCGAACCTGCGGGGGCGCGGTGGGGCCGGCTTCCCGACCGGTCTCAAGTGGAGCTTCCTGCCCAAGGACAACCCCAAGCCGCGCTACCTCTGCGTCAACGCCGACGAGGGAGAGCCCGGGACCTACAAGGACCGGCTGCTGATCGAGCGCGACCCGCACCAGCTCATCGAGGCCTGCGTGGTCTCCTGCCACGCCATCCGCTCCAAGACCTGCTACATCTACGTCCGCGGCGAGTTCCACCAGGGGATCCGGACCCTGGAGGCGGCGCTGGAGGAGGCCTACGGCGCGGGCCTGGTCGGCAAGGACATCCTCGGCACCGGTATCGACGTGGACGTCCACGTCCACGGCGGGGCCGGCTCGTACGAGTGCGGCGAGGAGACGGCCCTGATCGAGAGCCTGGAGGGGAAGCGGGGCCAGCCGCGGCTCAAGCCCCCCTTCCCGGCGGTGGTCGGCCTGTACGGCTGTCCCACCATCGTCAACAACGTCGAGACCCTGGTCAACGTCCCCCTGATCCTGGAGCGTGGCGCGCAGTGGTTCGCCGACTACGGCACCGAGCGTAACGGCGGCCCCAAGCTGTACTGCGTCAGCGGCCACGTGGCGCGGCCCGGCGTCTTCGAGGCGCCGATGGGGCGGGTCACGTTGCGCCAGCTCATCGAGGACTACGCCGGCGGCGTGCCCGGGGGACGGAAGCTGAAGGCGGTGGTGCCCGGCGGCTCGTCGACCCCGGTGCTCCGGAAAGACGAGATCGACGTGGCGATGGACTTCGACTCGGTGGCCAAGGCCGGCAGCATGCTGGGCTCGGCCGCCACCATCGTGATGGACGAGACCACCTGCATGGTCTGGATGGCGCAGCGGCTCCTCTACTTCTACAAGCACGAGTCGTGCGGCAAGTGCTCGCCGTGCCGGGAGGGGATGCCCTGGATGTACCGGCTGCTCTCCCGTATCGAGGCGGGAGAGGGGACCGAGCGCGACCTCGAGACGCTGTCCAACCTGTGCGACGCCATCGGCGGCAAGACGCTGTGCCCGTTCGGGGACGCGGCCATCGCGCCGGCCCAGTCGACGCTCGCCAAGTTCCGGGAGGAGTACGAGTACCACGTCCGGGAGCACCAGTGCTGGCGCAAGGTGGCCGGCACGTTCGAGGAGGCCCAGGCCCTGGCGGGCCGGGGCTCGGTGGCCTGAGGTGGGCCGCTTGCGATGACGCCGCTGCTCGAAGAGCTGCTGATCGTGGTGGCCAAGGTGCTGGTCCTCTTCGGCTTCCTGCTCGGCCTGTTCTCGGTGATGACCTACGTGGAGCGGCGCTTCCTGGCCTTCATGCAGTTCCGGCTGGGGCCCAACCGGACCGGGTGGTTCGGGATCCTGCAGCCGGTGGCCGACGGGATCAAGCTCTTCTTCAAGGAGGAGTTCATCCCCCGAAACGCCAACGCCTGGCTCTTCGTGGCGGCGCCGGCGGTGGCGGTGATCGCCGCCTTCATGGCGGTGGCGGTGATCCCCTACGGCGGCAGCGTGACCATCGCCGGGCGCGAGATCGCGCTGCAGATCGTCGACCTCGACGTGGGCGTGCTCTACATCTTCGCGGTGACCTCGCTGGGGGTCTACGGCGTGGTGCTGGCGGGCTGGGCCGCCAACAACAAGTACTCGCTCTTGGGCGGGCTGCGCTCGTCGGCGCAGATGTTCTCCTACGAGCTGGCGCTGGGGATGTCCTGGGTCAGCGTGATCATGGTGGCGGGCTCGTTCCGGATCCACGACATCGTCGATGTGCAGAGGGGGGGCTTCTGGGCCTGGAACGCGGTGGTCCAGCTACCGGCCTTCATCGTCTATCTGATCGCGGCCACCGCCGAGGTGAACCGAACCCCGTTCGACCTGCCTGAGGCCGAGGCCGAGCTGGTGGCGGGGTTCCACACCGAGTACGGCTCGATGAAGTTCGCCCTGCTGCAGATGGCCGAGTACATCAACATGATCACGGTGGCGGCCTTGGCCGCCAACCTGTTCCTCGGGGGCGGGCTGTCGCCGGTCCCGTTCCTGCCCGACTCGCCGCTCTGGTTCCTGCTGAAGCTGCTGGTGATCCTGTTCTGCTTCATCTGGCTGCGTGGCACGTTGCCGCGGTTCCGCTACGATCAGCTCATGTTCTTCGGCTGGAAGGTGCTGATCCCGGCGGTGACGGTGTGGATATTCGTCGCCGCCGCGGTCTTCCTGGTGGTGCGGTGATGGAGGCGGCCCTCTTCTACGCGTTGGCGGCAGTGGCGGTCCTCTCGGCGCTCCTGGTGGTGGTGCAGAAGAACGCCATCTACAGCGCCTTCGCGCTGATCGTCACCCTCTGCTCGCTTTCCGGCATCTACGGCCTGCTCGGCTCGCCGTTCATCGCCGTGCTTCAGATCATCGTCTACGCCGGCGCGATCATGGTGCTGTTCCTGTTCGTGCTGATGCTCCTGAACGTGAAGAGCGAAGGGCCCACCGGGGAGCGGGCACGGGTGCTGCGGGGGGTGGCGCTTGCGCTGGTGGTCCTGTTCGGCCTACAGCTCGGGATGGTGATCGCCGGCGCCGGCATTGGCAGCGGGCCCGCCCACTACGACGCCTCCACCATAACCATCGCCCGGATCCTGTTCAGGGCGTCCTCCGTGCCGTCGTTCCTCTACGCCTTCGAGGCGGCCGCGGTCCTGATCCTGGCGGCGCTAGTGGGGGCGGTGGTCCTGGCCAAGAAGGAGCTATGAGCGGAGCGCTTTGCGAGCACGCGCTGCTTCTGAGCGTGGCCCTGTTCTCGATCGGCGTCCTGGGGGTCTTCCTGCGCCGCAACGTGATCACCATCTTCATGTGCATCGAGCTGATGCTGAACGCCGTCAACCTGGCGTTCGTGGCCTTCAGCCGGTCCCAGGGGGTCTTCGACGGCCAGGTGCTGGTCTTCTTCGTGATGACGGTGGCGGCGGCCGAGGCGGCGGTGGGACTGGCGATCATCATCGCCCTGCAGCGGCACAAGGATACCCTCGACGTCGACGCCTTCAACCTGTTGAAGTGGTGAGGTAGTGCTAGGCCGAATCGAACCCGACCGGATCCTGAACGTGATCCCGTTCATGGTGGTACTGCTGCCGCTGTTCGGCTTCGTGGTGCTGGCCCTGTTCGGGGACGCGATCAAGCGCGAAGGGAAGAACCACGGGGCCGGGGTGCTGGCCTGCGGCACCGTTCTCTTCTCGTTCGGGCTCTCCGCCTGGAGCGTGGTCCGGCTGCAGGGCCTGGTGGCCGGCGACTACGGCCTACGCTTCACGCAGCCCTACCTGGGATTCGAGTGGATCGACGTCTCCGGGTTCCGGGTGCCCCTGAACCTGCTGCTCGACCCGCTGTCGGCGGTGATGAGCCTCACCGTCACCGGGATCAGCTTCCTGATCCACATCTACTCCCTCGGCTACATGCGACACGACGAGGATCAGGTCCGCTACTTCTCGTACCTGAACCTCTTCGTCTTCTTCATGCTGGTGCTGGTCCTCGGGGGTAGCCTTCCGCTCATGTTCGTCGGGTGGGAGGGCGTGGGGCTCTGCTCCTACCTGCTGATCGGCTTCTGGTACAAGAAGCAGTCCGCCGCGGACGCCGGAAAGAAGGCCTTCCTCGTCAACCGGATCGGCGACGCTGGCCTGATCCTGGGCATGATCGTGGCGTTCCACGCCTTCGGCACGCTGGACTTGGTCGACATCGCTTCCAATATCGGATCGAAGCCCCACGAGGCGCTGGGCCAGTTCGGCGTGATCACTGCGGTGGCGTTGCTGTTGTTCGTGGGCGCCTGCGGCAAGAGCGCACAGATCCCGCTCCACGTGTGGCTCCCCGACGCGATGGAGGGCCCCACCCCGGTCTCGGCGCTGATCCACGCTGCCACCATGGTGACCGCCGGCGTCTACATGGTGGCGCGTCTCTCGCCCCTTTTCCGGCTCTCGGAGACCGCCATGCTGGTGGTGGCGGTGGTGGGCTGCGCCACGGCGTTCATGGCCGCCACCATCGCCCTGGTCCAGACCGACATCAAGCGGGTGCTGGCCTACTCCACAGTCAGCCAGCTCGGCTACATGTTCCTGGCCTGTGGCGTGGGCGCCTTCGGGGTGGCGGTC